>NZ_CP059165.1:4800000-5166691 GCF_013466425.1 Mycobacterium vicinigordonae | reverse complement strand
AGCTACCCGGACAACACCAATATCGAGATCCCGGACTGGGAACGGGCCAAGCCCGGCACCAGCACCAGCTATCCCGGCTCCCCGAAGGCGCCCGCACCCGGCGTGACGCAGGTGGTGCCGAACTTCAACGACCCCACCTATCTGAACGATTTCGGACAGCTGCTGGCCGCACTCGGGCGCCGTTACGACAACGACGAACGGCTCAGCGTCTTCGAGTTCTCCGGCTACGGCGACTTCAGCGAGAACCACGTGGCATACCTGCGTGACTCGCTGAACGCACCGGGACCCGGCCCCGACGACAGCGAACGCGTCCTGGGCTACTACAGCCAATATCGGGACCAGAACATCACCAAGGCGTCCATCACGCAGCTGGTCGCGGCCAACGTCGCCGCCTTCCCGCACACCCAGCTGGTAGTAACCCCCAATAACCCCGAGATCACCCGGCAGTTGCTCGCCGACGACGTCACCAAGAAATTGGTCGCACCGGTGGGCATTCGGTCGGATTGTCTCGGCGTTTACTCGCCGCTACCCGCCTGGGCCGAGTCGGGGCGCTATGTACAGAACCAGGACTCGCTTGTCGACAAGCTGAAAGAGCGTCTTGGGAAGGCGCCGGTGATCACCGAGTGGTGTCAGCTGCAAAACGGGATGACGCCGCAGCAGTATTACGAGAAAGGCCTGCACGACGTCATCAGCTACCACGTCTCGATGACCTCGAGCGTCAACTTCCCCGATCAGGATGCGACCTCGCCGATGGATCCCAAGCTGTACGTGCTCTGGGCGCAGGCGAATGCGGTTGCAGGTTACCGCTATTCGGTGGAAGCTCGGCCGGGTTCGCAATCGCTGCAGGACAACACGGCGTCGATTTCGGTCAATTGGACCAATTACGGCGCCGCCGCAGCGACCGAGAAATGGGTGGCGGCCTACCGGGTGGTGGATTTCAGCGGGCAGACGGTCCGGGTGATACCCGGGACAGTGAATTTACGGGGTCTCGTCCCGGATTCCTCCGGCAGCGGCAGCGCAGACACCCCACCGACGGTGTCGGCGGCTGAGACGGTGCGGGTCGACCTCAAAGGATTGCCGCCGGGCCACTACACGCTGCGTGCCGCGGTTGAGTGGCAGCAGCACAAGCCGAATGGTTCCAATCCGGTGAACTATCCCCCCATGCAGCTGGCCCGTGACGGGCGCGACGACTCCGGCTTCTATCCGATCGCCACCCTGGATGTGCCGCGCGAGGTGCTGACCGCTCCCGGCCAAACGTAGCCGATCAAAGAGCGCATACCTGGAGACGGTTGCGAGTTTGTTTAGCGTACCAAAGGTATGGCAATATCAATCATGCATACCGTCAGGCTCGCTGCTGGCAACCTGACTGTCGGGACTTGCGGAAGCCGCGAAAGCAACCGTCAGGGGGTCCTGGCTGCACCGGCCCAAGGGCGCTCAGAGAGGTTGATGGATGGATTTCCGCACGTTTGTCCGGACGATCCTGCTGCACTGGAAGCTGGTTGTCGGTGCCGTCCTGGCATGCCTGGCCGGCGCGGCGGCCATCACGGCCTTTCAGACCAAGAGCTACGAATCCTCGGCCACCGTCCTGCTCTCCTTCTCCGGTGAAACCGACTTGATGCAGGTGTACCAGGGTACGCAGGCCGCCCAGGAACGCCTATCCTCCTACGCGGCGATCGCTGGTGGTCACGCCGTGGCCGAACGGGCCGTCGAGCAATTCCACCTGCCGGTAAGCGCGGATATCCTGGCCAGCGAGACCAAGGTGGCATTCACCCCGAAGTCGACGCTATTCACCATCACCGTTACCGACACTGAACCCAATCGCGCTGCGGCGCTGGCCAAGGCGGTCGCCGACGAGTTCACCATCATGGTCGGCACACTGGGCTCCGGTCCGAAAGTCCCCGCCGCACCCGTGGCGCCGCAGCCCACGGCGGCCCCGCCGCCACCCTCGGCTGCGCCCGCCAGCGACCAGCCACCGGCGGATGACACCACCACGCCGGTGTCGGCGACGACGACGGTGTCGGCACCGGACCCGCAGCAGGTGTCGACGCAGCAGACCTCTCCGCCGCCGGCGCAATTGCCGGTGGCCCGGGCTACCGTCGTTGAACAGCCTGGCGTCCCCGACAAGCCGGTCAAGCCCGTGCCGGTGCGCAACATGGCGATGGGCCTGGTCGCCGGATTGCTGTTGGGCACCGGGGTGGCGCTCACCCGCGAGGCCGCCGACCGCACGGTGCGCGACCGCGCGAAACTGGAAAGCCTCACCGGGTTGCCGACGCTGGCCGAATTGCCTGGGCACCGCGGCAATGCGCCCCGGTTCGGCACCGACATCTCCTTCGACGATGCGGTACGCGGTCTGCGCGCGCGGCTGCTGCGGGCGATGGGGCCCGGTACCAACCGGGTGCTGCTGACGGCACCGTTCGGCGGTGAGGGGACGACGACGACAGCGATCAACCTGGCCCGGGCCTTTGCCGAGCTGGGTGAGGACGTGCTGCTGATCGAGGGGGACCCGCGCCGGCCGACGATCGCCGGGCTGCTGAAGGTCGAGTCCGGAGAAGGGCTGTCCAACGCGCTGTCCAATCCCGACATCGCCACCGAGGCAACCAAACCGACGTCGATTCCCAAACTGTTCGTTTTGGCGGCCCGGGCGGTACGCCGAGAGACCATGCCCACCAGCGCCTTCCTGCCCGAAGTGCTGGACAAGGTGCTCAAGGACGTGGCGAAGACCTTCGAGCGCACCGTGGTTGACGGTCCGCCGGTGCTGGCTTCAGCCGACTCCGGCCTGCTCGGTGGCGCGGTGGACGCCACGGTGCTGGTGGCGCGGGCAGGTCGGACCACCGAGGACGAATTGTCCGACGCGATAACCGCGCTTCGCGCGGCCGGCGCCCACGTGGTGGGCACGGTGCTGACCGACGCCCGCATTGCCCGGCACACCAGGGCAGCCACCCGGACCTACCGCGCCAAGGTCAGTGGCCCGGCGTGATCGTCTACCTGCGCACTCGGCACCGCTTGGCGATGGCCGCTGCGGTATTGGCGCTGTTCGGATTCGGCTGCTTCGTCTACGGCGCGCTCTCGGTGCGCAACACCACCCAGGGCATCCTGCTGGTTGGACTGACGTTCTTCCTGATCGTGTACTGGGCCAAGCCGGAGTTGATGATCGGGCTGGCACTGTTTCTGGGCTGCGCGGCGCTGCCGCAGGGCTTACATGTGGGCAAAGTGATTGGCCCCGTTTCGATTTACGCCTCGCACGTGGTGCTGATCCTGGCCATCTGCTTCGTGTTGCCGGTGGTGCGGCTGCGCATGTCCGACTATCTGCTGCCCGGCATGTTCGGGATTGTGGTCATTTACTTTGCCGCCGTTGGATTTTCAACCGGACACCATACTGGGATAGTGGTGCGTGAGGCGACCTTCCTGTTCGAGATGCTCGCGGGATTCGTCCTGGCGCTGGTCGTGGTGTACGGCGACTACGTCATCCTGTCGATTCACGCGATGGCTTTCACACTGTGGTTTTCGGCGGGTATGGCGATCCTGGGCTCTTCGGGAGGCATTCGGTTGGCCGGCCGCACCGAGAGCCTGCAGGCCGACACCGGAGACGCCGCCAACCGGGTGATCACGTCCAGCCTCATCCCGGCCATCGCCGTGCTTACCGCGCTGGTGGCCGCTCAGATAGCCGGTCGGGTCAAGCCGTCGGCCTACCTCGCGCTGGGCCTGCCGGCGTTGGTGATCGCGGTGTTGGCGTTCTCGCGCAATACGATCCTGTCGGTGGGCGTCGCCGCCGTCGTCGCGTTCTTCGCCAGCATGGGCTGGTCGGCGGTGCGCCGGGCCGCCCGGCTCACCCTAACCGGTGCCGGCATCCTGGCGGTGACGATCCCGCTGGCGCTGTTCCTGCTCGGCGATTCCACGGCAGGGGTGTGGTTGGCCAACCAGATCACTGGGTTCAGCCACCGCGTGCTAGGCAGGTCGACCGGGACCGCGCTCACCGAGGACCCCTCGACGTTGGCCAGGTTCGCCGAGGACCGGCACCTCAATGACGCGATCGCTGCGGCCCCAGTGTTCGGACATGGTTTGGGGTATGCCTACCAGCTGCCGTTCGGGGGAGATGACCCAAGCGAATTCACTCAGACGCTGGGCACCACCTATGCCCACAACTTCTACTTGTGGTGGCTCGCGAAGTCCGGCGCGATTGGCATGACGGGGTTTGCGGTGTTCGCACTGACACCGCTGGTGCGGGCACTGCGCAGTGCGTCGGTGCCCGCGAAGGTCAGTGCGGCGACAAGTGTTGGGCTACTGGTGATGTGCGTCATCGATCCGCTGCCCGAGGACCCGGCCAACTCGATGACGCTGGGCATCGCGCTGGGGGCCGCGATGGCGTTCGCCACCCTGGGGCGGCGCCGCGTCCGCCCGGAGTTGGAAGAGCCCGCGACTGACGACTACGCGGCGCGGCCGGCCTCGGTGCCCGATGGAGTGGCCCGATGACCACGCGGGTGTTGGTCGTCGGCCCGGCTCCCGCGCAGGCGGCGAGCCGCGGCGGGATGGCGACGGTTATCAAGCTGATGACCGCGCACCCGAACCCGCGGATCAGCATCACCATGGTGCCGACCTACATCGAGGGCTCGTTCTGGTATCGACGTTGGGTCGGATTGTCCGGAATGGTTCGCGCCACCTGGCTGGTGCTGCGCGGCCGCGCCGATATCCTGCACGTCCATCTGGCGCACGGCGGCAGTGTTTTGCGCAAGGCGGTTCCGATGGCGGCGGCGCGGCTGGCGAAGGTACCCACCGTGGTGCACGCACATAGCTACGACTTCGGCGGCTGGTTCGACGGCCTGCCGGCAGCGGTGCAGCCAATGGTGCGGCGTGCGCTGGCCGCCGATCGGTGGCTAGTGTTGGGCAGCCGCCACCTGCAGGAGTACGCCGGGCGGCTGGGGCTGGCCGAGCACCAAATCGGCGTGCTCAACAACGCCGTACCTATTCCTTCACAAGCGATAGTTCAATCGGATGTCGATCGTTTGCATGCTGTTTCGCTCGGCAGGCTGGGTGTGCGCAAGGGCAGCTATGACCTGATCGATGCGGTCGGCAAGCTCGATCCTTCGTTACGCGGCCGGCTTTCGCTGACATTGGCCGGTGACGGAGACGTGGAAGAAGTACGCGCGGCGGTGCAGGCGGCGGGATTATCCGAGACGATTCACGTTGCGGGATGGCTGGATCCGGCGGCTAGAGACTTACTGCTTTGCAGTGCACATATTTTCGTGCTGCCAAGTTACGACGAAGGCCTGCCGATGGCGCTGCTGGAGGCGATGGCATACGGTCTAGCGCCCGTCGCGACCCCAGTCGGCAGCATCGGCGATGCTATCACCGACCGGGTGAACGGGCTTCTAGTGGAGCCGGGGCGTCCGGGCGAAATCGCTGCTGCCCTCACGGAATTGCTCAAAGACGATACTTTGCGGGCAGAGCTAGCGCGGGCTGCCCGCGGCCGGGCCAGCGACTTCGGGCTGCAGCGATGGTATGACCGGCTGGATCAGGAGTGGGCAGACGTGCGGTGCCTACGCACCTCGCAGAGAGGCGGTGCAACCGTGTCAGTGAAGGAACTCCTCGTGCAAAGTGATGCGGCCAACTGGGCCGCGAAGTACGTAACGGTTCGCAACGTCGGCCGGGTGTTTGGCCGGACTGCGATGACGATGGCCACGGAGGCGCTGTGGCGGCGCCGACTGCGTCAGGATCGGGCCATGTCGGTGGCGGATCACTTCGCCACCCGCGGGGCGACGGTGCTCGACGTGGGTGCGAGTTGGGGCTTGTTCAGCTATCACCTAGCCCGGCGGGTCGGAAAAACCGGGCAGCTGTGCAGCTTTGAGCCACATCCGGACAATGCGCCGATGCTGCGCAAACTGGACCAAGCGCTACCGCACGTGCATTTCCAGCAGGCCGCAGTGTCGGATGAGGCGGGCGCCGCGCAACTGTTGGTCCCCCGGCAGCGCAACCGCCAGGTGACCGCGCAGGGCAGTCTGGCCCACGGGTTCGACGGTCAAGGCGTGGACGTTTTGAAGATCGATGTGCCGTTGGTGCGTTTGGACGACGTGTTGGCTCCCGATGCTCGGGTCGACTTCGTCAAGATCGACGTCGAGGGGCACGAGATGTCGGTGCTGCATGGTGGATCCGAGACGTTACGTCGCTGTCGCCCTGCAATTTTGATCGAAATCGAGCAGCGACACTTGTCGGCGCCGATCGCCGAGGTTTTCGCGTTCATCGAAGCTCTTGGATACCACCTGTTCTATGTCACGGAGTCGGGGTTGCGGCCGATCGCCGAGTTCGACGTGCACCGCGACCAGCTGGCGATGGTGAATTCCGGGGAGTTCCATCCGTTTGCGATGCCGAAGGGTTACGTGCACGATTTCTGTGCGGTGCGGTCGCCCGAACTGGTGGATGGCTTCCGGTCCTAGCCAGCTTCCTCTCCTAGGAGCTTTCGGGCATGGTCAGGTGCCCGATCGCAATGGATGCGCCGGGGCCGTGCGTGTCGGCCAGGGCCATCGGGACGCTAGAAGGCGACCGTGGCTCTCCTCGGTCGGCGCGCCGCGTCGATCACCTCGAGCAGCCGTTCGGCGGCATGACCGACCGCATAGTTGCGCGCGTAGTGGCGGGCGGCGGCAACGCCCTGCCGCGCAGCGGTGTCCGGATCAGCGAGCGTGTCGAAAGCGGCCGTCAGAGCGTCGATATCGTCGACTTTGACCGGCGGGCAATCGCTGGGCTGATATTCGGGTAGGGCGCCGCGATCGGAGACGATCGGCATCACGCCGAGCTGCATCGAGAGCACTTGCACCCCGCTCTGCGAGGCGCGCCGGTAGTGAGCCACCGAGCCCTTGGCCGCGGTCAGCGTGGCCAGCACATCGGCGTAACGGTAGCTGCCGCAACGCCACTCGGTATGGCCTGGCAATCGATCGGGATCGATCAGACCGTCCCCGATAAGCACCAGATTGTCACCGCGCCAACCAGTTCCGGTCGCATGCTGCTGCCATGCCGACAGTACGACCTCGACGTTCTTGTACGGGTTGAGCCGGCCGATCATCACGAAATCGCGTCGCCGGTCTGCGGCCGCCGGATCGGGGACCAATGCCGGGTCTAGGTCACTGGCCAGTGGCACCACGTGCACCGGCATGCCGGAGACGTCGCGCCGAGCGGCAATCCCGGCTGCCACGTACCGGCTGTAGGTAATAGTTGCCAAAGAGCTTGCACCCCAGCGGTCGAAGACCGCGGCCTCGTAGCCGGGTCGTTGTTCGGCCACGTCATGCGGTCGGTCGTCATGCACCAGCTGCACCCGCGGTGCTCCACCGGCCAGTGCGATCCAGCGCGGGTCGCGGACCAGTTCGGTGAGCACCACGTCGGGCCGGAAATCCCGGACCCGGCGCCAAGCCCTAACTGTGGCCGGCCACGTCGCGGCACTGCGGAACCGCGGGTCGAGCACCAGCTCGTAATCACGGGGCCCGTCGGACTCCGGATGCTGATCTGAGGTGACCAGCAACACGTCGGCGCCCCGGCGCTGCAACGCCTCGGCCTGAACGCGCGCCAACGGCCGCATCCATGGCGAAAGCCAAAGCACCCGAGGAGGATTCACAATGAATTCTGACTCTGCAGCGGGCCGTTGTCCACCCACCAGCGCCCGGCGAACTGCGGGTATTGTTGCTGCAGTTCGCCGTAGAGATCGGGCAGCGTCAGCAGGACCCGGTCGGGGTCGGCGGCGATGAGTTGTTCGGGGGAGATGATGGCGATGTCGGTGCCGGGCAGCCGGCGGCCCTGCTTGGCGGCAGAGCCGTCGGCCACAGCCATGACCAGCCGCCGGTCCACCTTTGCAATGCTGAACAGTGCCGGAACCCGCGAACCGGCGGCGTATCCGTATACAGTGCGGCCCTGGTCGGACTGTGCCGCCAGCCATGCGCGCAACTGCGCGGCATGGGCGTCGACGGCCCGCTGCATGCGTCTCAGCACCTCCGGTTGCATCACCCCGAATTCGCGTTCGCGGGCCAGGATGTCGTGGACGTACTGGTCGGGTTCGACGTGGCCGTGCACAGCGGCCACCAGAAAAGTCCCGCCGTAAAGGTCGAACTGCCACGCGGTGGCCACACTCATCCCGACCGCACGCAGCAGATTGGTCATCGCAGTCAGCGAGTAGTAGCCGAAGTGACCGTGGCGCAGCGAGTTCCACTGGCCCTGCTCGATCATTGCCTGCAACGACGGGAACTGCACCAGCAGCACTCCGCCCGGGGCGGTCACCTTGGCGCGCAGCTCGAAGGAGGCCCGTTGATCCGCCTCATGCATGACGCCGAACGAGTCCAGCACCAGATCGGCGACCTCGGCTTGGGCCATGCCGCGCTCGGCGAGCAACGGTAACCAGGTCCCGCCGTGTGGACTGCCGAACTCGCGGACCGTGCGACCGCGCAGCCAGCCGCGATCGGCGACGCGCTGCACCGCGTCGGCGGCCTGGTCGCGGAGTGCTTGCGGCTCGACACCGCGGGGTTCTTCGGTGATGGTGTCGTCGTCGGCGAGTTGGGCCAGGCCGCAGCTCCCGCACAGGTCCATTGCCAGCTCATGTGCCGTTTCCCGGGGGTCGATCGGCTCGCTGAGCAACGGAAAATGGTCAGCCGCCGGCACATTCCCTAGGTCGAGCACCCGGGTCAGGCCACGCTTGCCACACGCCCGGCACCCGTTCATGCGAGTGCGGCACTGCGCGATTTCACGCTGGTCGCCAGGTGCAGGTTGGGGAGCGGGTAGACGATCTGACCGCCCCACTCGGTGACGTAGCTCAGTTGTTCGGTGATCTCGGTCTCCAGGTTCCAGGGCAGCACCAGGATCACGTCCGGGCGGTCCTGGGCGATGCGGTCGGGATCGTGAATCGGGATTCGGGTGCCCGGCGTGAAATGCCCGTGTTTGTACGGATTACGGTCGACAGTGTATTCGAGCAGATCGGTGCGAATCCCGCAGTAGTTCAACAAGGTGTTGCCCTTGCCCGGGGCGCCGTAGCCGACCACCCGCTTACCCTCGGCCCGGCACTGCAGCAGGAACCGCAGCAGGTCATGGCGGATCTGCTCGGTGCGTTGCCGTAGCTGCTGATAGCCCTCGGGGCGATGCAATCCCGCGGCCTCTTCGATCCGTAGGATCTGCTCGACCCGGTCGGTGGGCGGTCCGGCGACCTCTATGGGCCGCGCCCACACCCGGATCGACCCGCCGTGGGTGGGCAGCATTTCGACGTCGACGACGGCCAGGCCGGCGCTGGCGAGCGCATTTCGCGCCGAGAACACCGTGTAGTACTGGAAGTGCTCGTGGTAGATGGTGTCAAACTGGCCCAGACACACTAGGTTTAGCGCGTGGTGCACCTCGATGCTAAGCCAGCCGTCGTCAGCGAGTAGGCCCCGCAGCGACTGCGTGAAGCCGCGCAGGTCGGGAATGTGCGCGTAGACGTTGTTGGCCACCACCAGATTCGCCGGTCCGTGTTGGGCCCGCACCCCGCGGGCGAGATCCTGGTCCAGGAACTCCGATACCGTCGGAACGCCACGCTCGACGGCCGCGGCACCCACGTTCAACGACGGCTCGATACCCAGGCACGGGATTCCCCTGGCAACCGCGTGTTGCAGGAGATAACCGTCATTACTGGCGGCCTCGACCACGAAGGAGTCGGGGCCAAGACCCAGCCGCTCGGCTGCCTCGGCGACGAACGTCTCCGCATGTTCGACCCAGCTATCGGAATACGAAGAGTAGTAGGCATATTCGGTGAAGGTCTCTTCCGGAGTGATCAGCGCCGGGATCTGCAGCAGCAGGCAGTCCTGGCACAGCCGCAGGTGCAGCGGGTAGGTGGGTTCGGGCAGGTCGAGTTCGTCGGCAGCGAGGATTTTTTCGCAGGGCGGTGTCGCGCCCAAGTCCAGGACGCTGAGCATCCGGTCCGAGTCGCACAGGCGGCACTTCATCTGAGTCTCGATTCTTTGGTTGGGTGAGCTAGGTCGGATTGCGGAGTGTGCACAGGTGTCACACCACCGCGGCGATCGCGTCGATGTAGGCATCGGCCATCGCAGCGACCGTGTAGTGCTTGTGCAGCCGCTCCAGACCGCGCCGGCCGACCTGCGGCAATTCCTCCGGCTTGGACAGGATGTCGGCTAACTGGGCTCGCCAGGCTGCCACCGATACCGGTTCGACGACGAAGCCGGCTTTGCCGAAGTCCAGCATCTCGGGGACCGCGCAGATACCCGACGCGGCCACCGGCACCCCCCGGGACATGGCTTCCAAAATCACCAGTGGGAAAGCCTCGGAACGGCTTGGGACGCAAAGCAGATCGGCATCGGCCAAGGCTGGACCCGGCCCGGGCGACCAGCCGCGCCACTGGACGCGGTTCCGAAGGGCCGCTGGAGTGCCGGCTTCCAACCGCTCGCGATCGGGACCGTCGCCGAAAATTGATAGCCGCCAAGGCAATTCCGTTAGCTGCCCGAGCGCCTCGATCAACAGCTGCGGGTTCTTGTGTTCAACGATGCGCGATAGCATCACCAGGTGCGGCGGCGCGCCCGGCGGGCGGATCCGCGGGCCCAAATCGGTCAAATCCCGGGCAAAGGCCGGCTCCACGCCGTTGGGAGCGATGAAGGGGTGTCCCTTTAGGTTGTGGTGCGGTGTCAACATCTCCCAATGCCGTTGTGCCAAGACGATTAATGCATCGGCGCGCCGCATTGCGGCGGTCAGCGGCCGCGAGTAGATGGGCCGGTCGGTCTCTGGCGGAACGTGCGGAGCTACCAGCCAGCGCCGGTTCCCAGACCTGGCGCGCCAGAGGGTTGCGAAGCCCGTCTCAGTATTGGTGTCGCCACTGATCAGCACCGCCGGGCCGGGGGGCAGGTCGACCATCGGCGCCCACCAGGGTTGGCGCACCACCCGCACGCTGTGCGGGATCTCTTTGATCAGCGGCCCGAACCGCTGCATGCAGACGATGGTGACCGGGTAGCCGCGGCGAGCCAGTTCCGCTGCTAGCAGCGCCTTTTGACGTTCCGCGCCGCCGTACACCAAGCGATTGGTAGTGATGACGATCGCGGGTTTGCCGGTGCCGGCTCGGACCGCAAGCTTGCGGACTTCGCGCTTGGAGCGCTGCACCCGGTCCAGCACCGAGGTGGCAGCCAGGTAGACGTCGGCGTGGTGTACGCCGTCCTGGTGTTCGAGCAGCAACGCGATGTTGGCGCGCAACAGGTCCCGGTTACGGAAGCGTTCGACGGTGGAGACTTGCGCACCATGCGCGCACACGGATTCGCCGTTGGTCCGTTGCTGAGCTTTGGCGGCCGCCGGGTTGCCGTGGTCGACGTCGAGCTCGTTGGCCAGCAGAATGCGCCAGCCCGCGGCCGCGGCTCGCTCCTGCCAGTCGGTTTCCTCGCCGTAAAGAAAGAATTCCTCGTCGAACCCGCCGATCTGGTTCCATGCCGCGCGGCTGATGGCCAGGCAGATACCGGCCAGATAACCGTCGATACATTGCGATTCGCCGGGCTGCTCCGGGTACAGGTGAGAGACCGGGGTGCCGCGGAACCGGTCGGAATAGCCTGCGGCGGCCACCAGCGCCCGCGTCAGGGTGCGGCGCCGGGTCGCGATGTCCCACCGCTGCGGCCCGGGGGCTCCTGCGTCCTGGATCAGCGGTGAGACGGCCGCGACACCGGGCTGGCGCAGTAGCGCACGGGTGCGGGTCAGCGGCCCGGTCAGTCGGGTGTCGGCGTTGAGCAGCAGCAGATCGGTGTCGGGGGGCGTGTGCTCCACCAACGCGTTGAAGGCTCCGCCGAAGCCGAGATTGACCGGGCCCAATACCCAGTGCACATGTGGGTGGCGGGCGGCCAGTTCGGCGCGGCCGGGGTAGGTGTCGCCGCTGTTCTCATAGACGTAGACCGGCAGCTCGGGTGCGTGTTCGGCCAATCCGGCCAGGCACTGCTCCACCAGGTCGTGGCTCTTGTAGGTGACGATCAGTGCCGACAGCGGCCGGTCCGGGGGTAACTCGGTCCGCGGCGTGCCGGGAATCGTCGACGGGCGTTTGAGGTAGGCACGATCCAGCTCGGTTGTCATGTGGTCACCTGTTTCCGGAAGATCGAGGTCAGCATCGACCAGTTGAGGGGGCCGGCCACCATGTTTATCCCGAGGTACGTGGCCGCCGCGGCTGTCAGGACAAACACCACGTGATATCCCGAAAGGACCAGCACCACCACCACACTGGCGACAGTCGGAACCAGCAGCCGCGCCAAGAAGATCACCGGAGTGCGGTAGCCGCAGTTGCTGCGCAGCCGCCAGCTGGCCAGTATCCAACCACTCAGCTCGGTACATACCAGCGAGACTCCGGCGCCGATCGCGCCGAATCGCCCGTCCAGGCAGAGGTTCAGTGCCACGTTCACGAATAGCGTCGCGACGAAAAGCCGGAAGAAGAACTGTTGTTCGTGACAAGCGAACAAGCCCTGCCCCAGCGTTCCGGTGACGAACCGCAGCGCGGCAGCGATGAGCAGCAGCGCCAGCGTCGGCGCACCACGGTCGACGAAGTCGCGGTCGCCGAACAGTTCGATCAGCGGTCCGGCCAGCAACGTGCCCACCACGGCGACCGGGAAGGCAAGGAAGCTCATGAGTTCCACACTGCGGCGCAGGAATGCGACGTAGGCGCCGACGTCGCGGGAATACAGCCCGGTGGCGGTCGACAGCGTCGACTTCTGGAAGAAGACCGACAACGCCTCGGTGTTGAATGCGAGCGTGTAGGCCAAGCCGTACACGCCGACTTCGGCGTGGGAGTTGAGGAGCGACAGGATCACCCCGTCGGCGCGCCAATACAGTATTCCGATTACCGCAACGCCCATCAGCGGCAGGCTTTCCCGTAGCAGGTCGATGGATTCGGTGGCTGAGAAGACCGGGCGCAGCGAGATGTGCTGGGCGGCTGCCGCACCCTGGATGGCCAGTTGCACGAGCGGCGGAATTAGTTGAGCGACCGCAAACCAGGCGACGTCGGCGTGGGTGGTCACCAGCCAGCTGATCATCGCCAGCGTGCCCAACCGGCCTACGACGTCGGAGGCGGCGACCGCGGAAAAGCGCACCGTGGAAAGGAATACCGGTTCGAACCGGGTGCGCATGGTCAACATCAGCAGTTGCCCGGACAACACCACCAGCATCACGCGGACGTCAGCGTCGCGGTAGATCAGCCAGCCGGTGACGGAGGCGATCACCGCCAGCGGAATGCAATACGCCAGGGAAAGGCCGCTGTTGACGCGGACCAGACGTTCCAGCTCGCCGCGGCCGGACGTGACGCGCCGCACGATCACGGTGGTAATGCCGAGATCGGTCATGCTGGTCCACATTCCGATGAAGGCGACTGCGACCATCAGCTGCCCGTAGCGACCCGGGCCCAGATAGCGCGCGGTCATCGACACCGAGATCACCGAGGCCACCATTCCCAGCGACCGGCAGATGAGCTGGATCGAGAACGCGTGCGCAATCCGTGACTGCGGTACGTCGGGCACAGCCGACGACTCCGGGGACTCCTCCTGCGGAGCCTGTGCCGTCGGCTCGATCACGCGACCGCCTTTCATCAATAGGCTCCGTCGCTAGCGAGGACGGCTCTGAGGGTGCGGGCGATGATGACTAGATCGCCGGCCATCGACCAGTTGTCTACATAGGAAAGGTCGAGTCGGACCGAGTCGTCCCAGGACAGGTCGGAGCGTCCGCTGACTTGCCAGAGGCCGGTGACGCCCGGCTTCACCAGCAGCCGCCGCTTGACCTGGCCGTCGTAGTTCTCCACTTCGCGCCGCAGCGGCGGGCGAGGACCCACCACACTCATGTCCTGTTTGAGCACGTTGATAAATTGCGGCAACTCGTCGATGCTGTAGCGGCGCAGCGTTTTTCCGACCGACGTGACGCGGGGGTCCTGGTGGATCTTGAACAGCATGCCGGACCCCTGGTTCAGCGGCAGCAGGTGGTCGATCTGCTGGTCCGCGCCGTCGACCATGGTGCGGAACTTCAACATCGTGAAGGGCTGGCCGTCCAGGCCGATGCGTTCGGCGCGGTAGAAGACGGGACCCCTACTAGTCAACTTGATGGCGATGGCGGCCAGGACCAGTATGGGCGCGGTAGCCAGCAGCGCGGCCAGGGCGAAGCAGAAGTCGAACGCGCGCTTCTGTAGGCGTTGCGTCCCTTCGTATTGCGGCTTGTCGACGTGCAGCAGTGGAAATCCCGCGATGGGCTGCATGGTCAACCGGGCCCCCGCGACGTCCATCACGCCTGGCGAGACCACCATGTCGACGTCCATCGTCTCGAGTTGCCACATCAGGTCGCGGATGCCGTGCACCCCGAATTGTTCGGTGCGTGTAACTGCCACCGTGTCGGCCCCGCACGCGCCGACGGCTGCGACGGCACCGGTCTCGTCCCCGAGGATCGGGATCTCCTTGCCGCCCACTTTGATGGTTTCACCGCGGTACCCGCCGTAGCCTGGGATGCACACGCCGACAACGACATAGCCGTCTCTGGGGCTGCGGATGAGTTCGTGCGCCAAGTGTGTGACGCCGGACCGATCGCCGATCGCCAGCACCATTGTCTGGTAGTGGCCCTGAGCTCGCTTGCGCCACACATATTTACGCCACACGTTGCGGCTGAGCAGCAGGCCGAGTGTACCGACCGGTAGTGCGACGGCCAGATACCCGCGAGCCAGATCGATCTTGGCGAGCAGCGTGACCATCGCGATGATGCCGAACACCGAGAATGACGCACTGGCGATGCGGCGGTACTCGTCGATGCCCGCACCGATGACGCGGGGGGAACGGGCTTGGAACACCGAGATCGAAGTGAGCCACAGCAGTGCGAAAAGACACGAGAACAGCGTCATCACCGGGCCCGGATACCCGGACCTGTTAGGGGTGTCGCCGAATCGGACCAACTGCGCGAGCAAGATCGCCACGCAGACGATGATCGAGTCGGTGATGCGCAGCCGCGCCGAGTACTGTTGCTGCCAACGCGGAAACCCACCCACGCCGTTTTTCGCCATGGGCAGCGGGACGACAGCGGACCGGCGTTTCTGTGTTCGTAGTGTGGCAGTCATGCTGGCCGCTCCTCTGTCATGCGGACACCGCTTCGGTTCTGACGCAGGAGGTTTCGACATGCTCGTGTACGGGTGTGGCGACGTAGTGGACGCCGGGGTAGCAGATCAGCTGGGCGCGAAGGGCGCGCAACAGCGCGATCGGACCTTGCAGCAGGTAGCGACGGGCCAGCCGGCGCGGTTCGCGAGTCAGCCGATACAGCCATTCCAGTCCGGACCGCTGCATCCAGTCGGGCGCGCGGCTAGTGGTGCCGGCCAGGAAGTCGATGGCACCGCCCGATGGTAGGAAAACCTTTGCGCCCGTGGCGTACCCGTGCTGGTCGACCCAATGCTCCTGTCGAGGCTTACCTAGACTGACGATCAGGATGTCGGTCCGTGCCGCCCGGATCGCTGAACACAGCTGCGGGGATCCGGTTTCGATGTCGTCGGGGTTGGGCGCCCACATGCCCGAAACCGCCAGCGCGGGATTGGTTTCGCGCAAATGTTCGGCCAACCGGCGATGCGTCGCCGCGCTGCCGCCGAAGAACCCGACTCGGTGTCCGTCGGCTTCTGCCAACGCCAGTACTGCCGGGAGCAGGTCGGCGCCGGTCACCCGGGGCCACGGTTTGGCGGTGAGCAGTTGACCGCGCCAGGCGATCGGCATGCCGTCGGCAAGCAGCAGCCAATCCAGCAGGCCGTTGGGGGCTGCGCCCAGCCTACGGAAGTGGTGCAGGTGATCGAGGTTTACCGAGCCAACCGCCAAGGCACGTCCGGAGTTCGGGCCTAGCCGCGAGTCGATGATCGACAGCACCTCGTGAGTTTCGCAGCGCTCGACGATGCTGCCGCTGACGACCATACGTACCGAGGCTTGGGGGCATGCGTTGTTGGTCATAACCGCGCTACCCCCAATGTGTTTCGCGTGGCCGGGTCATCTCGGGGTGGTTCCGGTCGGGGCCAGCCCGGCAGTCAACAGGGGCCAGCTGGCGTCTTTTTCGGAGATGACCGTCACCGGCAGAGGCCATTGGATACCGAATTCTGGGTCGTTGTAACGGAAGTTCTCTTCGCTGCCCGGCACGTACGGCCCGCTGATCTGGTAGATCAGCTCGGTGTCGTTGGTGAGAGTTTGGAAGCCGTGTGCAACATAGGGCGGCAGGAACAGGGCGCGGTGGTTGTCCGCGCTTAACTCCACCATTACGTGCTTGCCGAAAGTCGGCGACTCCGGTCGTACGTCCACCGCGACATCGGCTATCGCGCCGCGGATGCAGCGCACCAACTTGGCTTCGGCGTGAGGCTGGAGTTGGCGGTGTAGGCCGCGCACCGTGCCGCGAGTCTGGTTGAAGCAGATGCTGGTCTGGGAGACGTCGGGTATCAGTCCGTGCTCGGCGAATTCTTCGGCGCAGAAGACTCGCGAGAAGAAGCCACGGTGGTCGCGGTGCGGTTCGATGTCGACGATCGTCACGCCCGCGACGCTGGTGGGTGTGTACTTCATCCGGATCTGTTGTCCCCTCTTGTGAGTCGAACCGTGTCGTCAGGCGCCCGGGCGGCTGGTGATCGGGCTCAGTACGGCCTTCTCCACCACGAAGGCTTCGGCGTACCGGGATCGGCATTGAACGCCGCGGACCCTCATCAACCCCAGGAACATCTCGTCGTCGAACCAGTCCCGCGCGGCCTGCGAGGGATAGCACTGGGCCAGCAGCCGGGCCTTCCGGTGAGCGAGGTCGGCTGGAATCGGTACGTAGAGCGTGGGATTGGGTAGGTCGGACTCCCACTTGAGAATCTCGTAGCCCAGTAGCAGATGGGCGCGGAACTCGGTGGGAAGCAGCTTGGCGAGTAGGCGGTGATCCTGGTGGTAGTCGTCGCGCTGAGGTCCCAGCACCAGGTCCGGGTGGCAGCTGTGGCGGAATTCGGCGAGCCGCTGCTTCACCTGGCCCCAGTACTGCGGCAGGCGTCCGTCGGGCAGGTCGGCGACGGTCAGTCGCACGTCGGCGCGCGGGAAGAAGGCCGCGAACGCGCTCTTCTCTTCGATTTCCCGGTCGGTTCCCGCGCCGCTCAACACCAGCGCGTGGATCACTAGACCGGGGTTGTCGCGCTCGATCTGCATCAGCGTCGCACCGGCGCCGATGACAATGTCGTCGCAATGGGCGCCCACGACGGCGACGGAGGCAATGCCGCCCCCGATGGTCAGCGGGTTCATGCTGACAGGTCCGCCGGTTCGGGGGTCTCCCAAACTGCCCAGGGGCGGATACCGCGGTTGTAGTCGGCGTCGAGTTCGGCGCGTTCCTTGAAGGTGTCGGCCGGCTTCCAGAATCCGTCGTGTTGGTAGCCCAACAGCTGCCCGGTGCCGGCCAGCGCCATGCATGCGTCGCCGACTAGATCGCCGTTCTCCGGGATCAGGTCGATCACGTCCTGGCGCAGCACGAAGTAGCCGCCGTTGACCCAGATCGGGAACTTGGCGATCGGGGCGATCTCCTTGATGTCGCCGCCGGTGCTGACGTCGACGCAGTGGAACGACGACTGTGGTGGCACGACGAGCATCGAGGCGGTGGCGCCGCTGTCGTGGAAGCGGTCGATCATCGTGTCCAGCGGGGCATCGGTGAGTACGTCGGCGTAGTTGGCCAGGAAGTACTCGTCGTCGCCGAGGTACTTGCGCACCCGACGCAGGCGCTCGCCGATCGGCGACTCCAGCCCGGTATCGACGAAGGTGATGGTCCAGTCCGACATGTCAGTGTCGAGCAGTTCGACGTTGCCGCCGCGCATCACGAAGTCGTTGGACTCGGTCTCGCGGTAGTTGACGAAGAATTCCTTGACCATGGCCTGGCCGTAGCCGAGGCACAGAATGAATTCGGTGTGGCCGTAATGCGCGTAATAGCGCATCACGTGCCAGAGCAGCGGTCGCGGGCCCACCATCTGTAGCGGCTTCGGGACGAGGTCGCCGTCAGCGCTGCGCATTCGCATGCCGTAGCCGCCGCAGAAAAGAACCACCTTCATCTAACCTGCCCCCTTCGGGCTTCTAGTCCAACCACATACCAGACAACCGCCGCATGGCTAGTATACATACATTTAGAATGATTTACAGCAAAAAGATGAACTGTGAGTCTGATAACAATGATTTTGGAGACTGCTGAGCGGAGACGCGCCGGGCGTGCAATGTATGCGCTCCCAGCCGGCCGACGGGGTCAGGCGAAAGTGCCGTACCCAGCGGACGGCGGTTGCGCCATCACAGTCGGCACCAGGCCGTAGCGGGGACCGGCAACCGGTCCCTGAGCTGCGGCGTTGCGTGGCAATCCGCCCAGCAGGCTGGGTGGCACCGTGCTCACCGGTCCGCCACCGCCGGCAGCGGGCAGCGCCGAGCTGACCCCGGCGAGGTGTGCGGTTGGGATCACGCTGGTCCAGGCGGGTGGTACCGACAGCGAGCCGAGGGCGGCGGCCTGTCCCATGGCGCCTATGGCGCCCGCGTCCACCGCACCCGCCGCTGCCTCGGCCGCATCCGCCGCGACTTCGGCGACCTGCGCGGCCGCCGCCTGCGCCATGCCCTGCATGGTCTGCGCGATGCTCAACAAGCTGCTGAGCGCGAACAACGGCATGACGGCAATGTTCAGCATGTTGGCCAGGTCGCCACTGGAGGTGGACCCGGTGGTCGGCAGGATCGCGGCGGCCGACTCCGTCGAACCCAGCGACGTGGGAGTCGCCAGCCCCTGCAGCGTCGAGGGCAGAGAGTTCACCAGTGAGGCCAGGGTGGTCTGGGTCGAGGCGGCTTCGCCGGTGGCCTGCGAGACCGTGGCGGCTTGTGAGGCAACGCCGGCGGCGTCGGTGACCTGCGGCGGAGCTTCGAATGGGGTGAGGGCCGAAGCCACCGCGGAGCTGGCCGCATAGCCATACATGGCTGCGGCATCCTGCGCCCACATTTCGCTGTAGTGGGCCTCGGTCGCGGCAATGGCCGGTGAGTTCTGGCCGAAGAAATTGGTCGCGACCAGCGTGGCCAGCAGTATTCGATTGGCACTGACCACCGCTGGTGGGACCGTCATCGCGTACGCGGCCTCGTAGGCCGCGACGGCCGCTCGGGCCTGGCTGGCGGCTTCCGCGGCCTGTGCTGCGGTGGCACCCATCCAGGCGGCGTACGGGGTGGCGGCCGCGGCGGCGGATATCGCTGCCGGTCCAAGCCATGGTCCGCCGGTCAGCGTCCCGATCACGGCCGTGTAGGACGACGCTGCCGATTGCAATTCAGTCGCCAGGTTGTCCCAGGCCACCGCCGCGGTCAGCAGCGGCGCTGCACCGACGCCGGCGTACATCCGGGCAGAGTTGAACTCCGGTGGCAGTGCGCCATAGTCCATTGCTGTCATTCCCCCTGGATCAACATGGATCAACCGGCCGAGGCCGCATTAGCGGCCTCGGTGGCGGCGTAGGAAGCGGAGCTGACCGCCATGGCCTGCACAAACATCTGGTGAATCGCTGTGGCCTGCGCGCTCACCGCTTGGTAGAGCTGTCCATGGGCGGCGAATTGCATGGCCGTGAGGGCCGACACCTCGTCGGCTGCCGCCGGTGCCAGGGCGGTCGTTGGAACCGCCGCCTCGGCACTTCCGGTGCTAACAGCGCAGCCGATGTTCTGCAGAGTGCCTGCCGTGGCTGCCAAGACTTCCGGGTGGGTGGTCACGAACGACATCCGTCTCTCCTAACCAAGTTGGTCACAGGCTGCGGTGGCGAGATGGCCGCGGTCGCGGTGGCATCAAACCATCGATCTTCTGAATACCCAATCTACATACTTTTTGAACTATTAGAAGGGTTGAAGCCAACCTTAGGTACTGTCCGAGGTAATTTGCAGTCTTTTGTGGCGTAGAACACTTCGGGCTGCGGCCCGGCTGATAACCTCGCAAGTGGCGGTCAGGGCGCCGCCGGAGATATGCCGGTGCTCCTAGCAAAGGGAACCGGTTCGGCCCGCTCGAGGAGGGCACAAGAAATGGTGACGGGGACGGGCAACGGCGCCGACAACGCGACCTCGGTCCGTGTGCGGAGCGCACCCGGCTATCGGGCACGGCCAGACGAGTCCCACGGGTCAAATGTCGACTGAACCGGCAGACGGACGAGCAGACACCACTCGGCAATTAATTTTGCGGGCCGCAGCTCACCAGTTCGCCCGCCGCGCTTACCACGATGTCGGCCTCGACGATATCCTCGCTGAGGCCGAGTTGACCAAGGGGGCCATGTACTTCCACTTCCGCTCCAAGCACGCGCTGGCGGTGGCCATCATCGAGCAACACACCGCTGATGGCCGGGTCGCGGTGGAAGATTTGCTGGCGAGGCAGCTGTCCGGGCTGGAAACGCTGATCGACTTCTGTTACCTGGCGGCGGTGCAGGACATGAGCAAAGACGTAGCTAGGGCCGCGTCGCACCTGATCGAGTCGGTGGGCCGCACCGAAGGCCTGCAATCGCAGTTGCTCGGCGGCTGGATCGACATGCTCGCCGGGGTTGTCGAGCGGGCCATTGCCGAGGGAGATGTCTCGGGTGCATGGGAGCCTCGCGACGTCGGTCGCCTGATCGTGTCGATGTACATGGGGTTGCGCCAGGCCAGCGATCTCGACGATCCGCAGCGTTACCTAATTGATCTGGAGAAGAACTGCGTGCTCGTCCTAGCAGGGATCCTGGAACCCGACCGGTTCGACTACTTCAGGCAATTCATCAGGCGACGCACCGCGCTGGCCATTTCGTCCGCCACGGCCTCGACGCGCGCCGGGTGATACGACACCAACAGTTCTGGGACGCACGCTCGAGAATGCGGGGCTCCCGACTGCTAGGCTTTAGCGGCTGACCAGGAAAAACAAGATGTAAGGGCTCGGATCATAACTGGATTGACATTGGAAAGGGCAGGGCAATGGCGCGCCAGGTTCGATCCGAAGTAACCCGGCGAAAGATTCTCGACGCCGCGATCGACGTTTTCAGCGAGGTGGGCTATGCGGCCGCCGGGTGGGGCACCATCATCGAGCGGACCGGCATGACCAAGGGCGCCCTCTACCACCACTTCGACTCCAAGGAAGCGCTCGCCTCCGACATCATCGACGAGGGCAGCGCAATCCTGCTGGCTGCATTCGGCAATGTCTGTGGATCGGCGTCGCCGGCACTCGAGAACATGATCCACGGCACCTTCGCGGTCACGTATGTAGTCAGCTCGGACAAGACGGCGCGGGCGGCCGAACAGCTGATTGGCGCACTGAGCGGATTCAACGAGGCCGCGGGACGCTGCTGTACCAACTGGGTAGCGGCAATGACGGCCGAGGCGCAACGCGCAATAGCCGAAGGCGATCTACGCGAGGACGTCGATCCTCAGTCACTTAGCGAAGCAGTGGTCGGCGCGATGTTCGGAACCCGGATGTTGACCATCGCTATGACCCGCAGTCGCACCGGCGAGGGCCTGGCCAAAGAGCTCAACGAGCAATTGACCCAGCTCTGGATGCTGTTGCTGCCCGGCGTAGCGGCCGAGGCGTCGCTACCGTATTTCCGCCAGTACCTGGCGCGGGAAGCCATGCGCCACCACCGCGCGGTGGAGGCCGCCGCGAGCCGCCCGGTCGCGGTGCCGGACGGCCCCTAGCGTGGGGTGCTGGCGAGCGGGCGACGATCACGGATGATCCGGGCCGGAACGCCGGCGACGTCGACGTCGTCGGGCACCGGTTGGTTCACCACCGCCCCGGCGTAAATCCCGACGCGGCTGCCCACGGTGGCCCCGAGCACCATGGCGCCGGGGGAGATGAATACGTCGTCGCCGATCGTCGGATACTCGCCCGCGCGTCCCTCGCCCAACGTGACCCCTTGGTGGATACGGCAGTTCGCACCGATCCTGGCGCGGTGGTGCACGTGAATCCAGCCCACGTGCGCGACCGACAGGCCCGGCCCGAACGCGTTGAGCGGGATGCCGAACCCGAGTCTCTCGCCGAGAAATTTCAGTCGTAGGCGCAGGTAAGCGGCCACTAGGCGGCCGGCCGGGGTGCGGGCGGTATTCGTCCAGTATTCCGTTTTGCGCAGCATGCGCTGGAAGTAGGGTGCGCGATGGATGATCCGGTATCGGTGCCGCCACCGCTCCAGTCCTTGAGCACGCAGATCCGCCGCCAGGTAGGATTCCAGGTCGGCGCGACTCTTGATCACCTGTAGAAGCATACTACAAGTATCAATATGCGCCTATGCCTAAACCTTTGGTTTCTGCGTCCCGCTGCGCGCGCCCTCGCTCAAGGACGTCGACGTCGAAAAGCTAGCGTTCTTCTTCCCATAGTTGTTCGGTCAGATCTTGGAATGCGGCCAGCGCGAACTTGTCGTCAGCGCGCATCACCGCCGACCTACTCATCAGTGCCCGCACCACCGAACCGTCTTTGTGCGCCAGTTCGACCACCATGTTGGCCAACGCATGCACGAACGACAGCAGCGAGGACTCGGTATCCGGCGCCTGGTAGAAGATCTCGTGAAACCCCAGTCGCAGAACCTCTTCGGGTTCGAAGCCGACCATCTGGGCGAAAGCGGTGTTGGTGAACAGGATGCTGCCGTCTTCGCCGATGGCCAGCACCGGGACCGGGATGCGCTCCAGCACCACCAGCGCCGGCAATTCCTTCAAAGTGGTTATCGGCGATTGGCTGACTGCCCGATTCCGTCTTCGCTCCACACGGCGATTATGGCCTATGGCAGAAGTTAAGTTCACGCGGCTTCGCCGCGGGATGCTTTGCCGCCTCGGCTCACTCGGGCGGTTGGTAACGCGGAAACACCCCGCTCGGCGGCGGTAGCACCGTTCCGGGTGTTAGGCGTTGCCCGATCGCGGCGAACGTGCGCTGATTTTCGGACTGGCCAAGCAGCTCGAGCAACTTGGCGGCAGACTCCGGCATCACCGGGATAACCAGTAGCGCCGCGATGCGGACCACCTCGCAGGTGACGTACAACGTGGTACGGAACCGATCCTGGTCGCCCTCGGTGCCGCTCTTGCGCAGCACCCAAGGTTGTTGCGCCGAAAAGTATTTGTTCGCATCACCCAGCATCAGCCAGATGGCTTCCAGCGCCTGATGCATCGCCTGGGTGTCGAAGTGTCCGCGCACCCGCTCCAACAGACGGTCGGCCGTCGCCAGCAGTTCGGTGTCGGCGTCGATGAACTCGCCGGGCTCGGGGACCACCCCGCCCAGGTTCTTGGCTACCATCGACAGCGACCGCTGGGCCAGATTGCCCAACTCGTTGGCCAGGTCGGTGTTGATCCGGGTGACGATCGACTCGTCGCTGTAGCTGCCGTCCTGGCCGAACGGAATCTCCCGTAACAGGAAATAGCGGACCTGGTCCACACCGAACGTGTCCACGAGCGCCACCGGGTCGACGATGTTGCCCACCGACTTGCTCATCTTCTCGCCCCGGTTGTGCAGAAATCCGTGCGCGAAAACCCTTCGCGGTAAATCGATTCCGGCCGACATCAAGAACGCCGGCCAGTACACCGCGTGGAATCGAATGATGTCCTTTCCGATCATGTGCAGATCGGCCGGCCAAAAGCGTTGGTAGAGCGATGAATTGGTGTCGGGGAAGCCGGCGCCGGTCAAATAGTTGGTTAGCGCGTCGACCCAGACGTACATGATGTGGTCCGGGTGCCCGGGGACCTGCACGCCCCAGTCGAACGAGGTCCGGGATACCGATAGGTCCTCCAGGCCGCCAGAGACGAAGCTGATCACCTCGTTGCGCCGGGTTTCCGGGGCGATGAAGCCGGGATTCGCTCGATAGTGAGCCAGCAGCTTGTCCGCGTACGCCGACAGCCGGAAGAAATACGTCTGTTCCTCGGTCCAGGTCACCGGCGTCTGGGTCTCCACCGCGATCCGGCTGCCGTCCTCGAGCAGCTGGGTCTCCGACTCGACGAAGAACCGCTCGTCGCGCACCGAATACCACCCGGCGTAGTTGTCGAGGTAGATGTCGCCGTTAGCCTCCATCCGACGCCAGATCTCCTCCGACGCCGCATGATGGTCGGCGTCGGTGGTGCGGATGAACCGGTCGAAGGAGATGTTGAGCTTCTCCTGCATGCGCTGAAAGACGTCCGAGTTGCTGCGGGCCAGCTGCAGGGTCGGGATGCCGGCGGCCGCGGCGGCCTGCGCGACCTTGAGGCCGTGCTCGTCGGTTCCGGTGAGGAAGCGCACGTCGAAGCCGTCGAGCCGCTTGAATCGGGCGATCGCGTCGGTGGCGATGTACTCATACGCGTGTCCCATATGCGGCGCGCCGTTCGGATAGGCGATCGCGGTGGTGACGTAATAGGGCTCCATGTCGCGCTCCACCCTATTGGGTGGGCTGCTTGCCCGTGTGCCCCTATCGTGTGCCAGGTGAGCGCCAACCGGTCTACCCGAGCAGCACCGCCAGCGCCGGAGCCGTTGTCGCCGTTGATCGACGCACACACCCACCTCGACGCATGCGGCGCGTCCGACGGCGACGGCGTGCGCGCGATCGTCGATCGCGCGGCCGCGGTGGGGGTGCGGGCGATCGTCACCATCGCCGACGACATGGAATCTGCGCGCTGGGTTTGCAAAGCAATCGGGTGGGATCCCCGGGTGTACGGGGCGGTGGCGCTGCACCCCACCCGCGCCGACGCACTCACCGATGCCGCTCGCACCGAGATCGAACGATTGGCCACACATCCGCGGGTGGTGGCCGTCGGCGAGACAGGCATGGATCTGTACTGGCCGGGAAAGCTCGACGGTTGCGCGCAGCCCGAGGTCCAGCGCGATGCGTTCGCCTGGCACATCGACCTGGCTAAGCGGATCGGCAAGCCGCTGATGATCCACAACAGGGATGCCGACAGCGAGGTGCTGGACGTGCTACGCGCCGAGGGCGCGCCCGACACGGTGATCTTTCACTGCTTCTCTTCGGGCAGCGCAATGGCGCGCGAATGTGTGGCGGCCGGATGGTTGCTGAGTCTGTCCGGGACGGTGAGCTTCCGTAACGCTCGCGAGTTGCGCGAAGCTGTTCCACTGATACCGGTGGAGCAGCTGCTGGTGGAAACCGACGCACCATTCCTGACCCCGCACCCCTACCGTGGCGCAGCGAACGAACCATACTGCTTGCCCTACACCGTTCGTGCGCTGGCTGAACTGGTCAATCGTGCACCCGAGGAAGTGGCGGAAATCACGACCAGCAATGCCCGTCGTGCCTATGAACTGGGTGTGGACCCTCGCTGACCGGCTGTTGATGGCACTATTCGAGCCCGACACACAGGGGGCGGAGTTGCCCTGCATTGGACGGTTCGTTACCGTCTTGTGATCGAACGGGTGGGCCTCCGGGCCCATTTCGTCATTTCAGCTGAATATGGTCGAGGGCTCATCGAAGAGTTGATGCTGACGGTTGCAGTGGGTCGGAACAGACTGGGATATTGACATTGAATCTGGTTACTAAACTTCATCAAACCGAATCACCGATGTTGCGCCTATTGGTTGGCGCGCTGCTCGTGGCACTGGTATTCGCCGGCGGTTTCGCCGTCTCCTCCTCCAAAACCGTGACCTTGACCGTCGACGGAACCTCAACGCGAGTGAGCACGATGAAGTCGCGGGTGATCGACATCGTGCAAGAGAACGGGTTCTCCGTCGGCGAGCGGGACGACCTGTACCCGGCCGGCGATGTCACAGTGCAGAGCGCCGCAACCATCGTCCTGCGTCGCAGCCGGCCGCTGCAGATCACACTGGACGGCCAGAACTCGCGGCAGGTGTGGACCACCGCGTCCACTGTCGATGAGGCGCTGGCGCAGCTGGCCATGACCGACACCGCCCCGGCCGCGGCATCGCGCGCCAGCCGCGTTCCGCTGGCCGGGATGACGTTGCCGGTGGTGAGCGCCAAGACCGTCGAGATCTCCGACGGCGGCGTGGTGCGCACGGTGCACCTGCCGGCACCGAATGTTGCCGGGTTGCTGGCCGCGGCGGGCGCCCCGCTGCAGGACAGTGACCAGGTGGTGCCCGCGGCGAATACTCCGATCGTCGACGGGATGCAGATCCAGGTCACTCGTAACCGCATCGAGCGGGTCACCGAGCGGGTCCCGCTGCCGCCCCCGGCGCGCCGAATCGAGGATCCGGAACTGAACATGAGCCGCGAGGTCGTCGAGGACCCGGGCGCCCCGGGTACCCAGGACGTGACGTTCGCGGTGGCCGAAGTCAACGGCGTCGAGACCGGCCGGCTGCCGATCTCCAACTCGGTCGTCACGCCGGCCCGTGAAGCTGTGGTCCGGGTCGGCACCAAGCCGGGTACCGAGGTACCCCCCGTCAACGACGGCAGCGTCTGGGACAGCCTGGCCGGCTGCGAGGCTGGCGGAAACTGGGCGATCAACACCGGAAACGGCTTCTACGGTGGTGTGCAGTTCGACCAGGGCACCTGGGAGGCCAACGGCGGGCTGCGCTATGCGCCCCGAGCCGACCTGGCCACCCGCGAAGAACAGATCGCCGTCGCCGAAGTGACCCGGCAGCGTCAGGGCTGGGGTGCCTGGCCCGTCTGCAGTGGACGAGTGGGTGCCCGCTGACGATCCGGTTGCTCGGACGCACCGAGATCCGGCGGTTAGCCAAAGAGCTTGATTTCCGGCCACGGAAATCTTTCGGGCAGAACTTCGTCCACGACGCCAATACGGTGCGGCGGGTGGTCGCAGCCTCGGGAGTCGGCAAGTCCGACGTCGTCCTCGAAGTCGGCCCGGGGCTCGGTTCACTGACGCTGGCGCTGCTGGACCGCGGCGCGACGGTGACCGCCGTAGAGATCGACCCGGTGCTGGCGGCTCGGCTGCCGCAGACCATCGCCGAACGTTCCAACAGCGAAGTTCACCGGTTCAGCGTGGTCAACCGGGACGTGCTGGCGCTGCGCAGTGAGGACTTGACGGACACGCCGACCGCGGTGGTGGCCAACCTGCCCTACAACGTCGCGGTTCCGGCGCTGCTGCATTTGCTCGCCGAATTCCCGTCCATCCGCACGGTGACGGTGATGGTGCAGGCCGAGGTCGCCGAGCGGCTCGCCGCCGAGCCGGGCGGCAAGGAATACGGCGTGCCCAGCGTCAAAGTGAACTTTTACGGGCGGGTTCGGCGGTGCGGGACGGTGTCTCCGACGGTGTTCTGGCCCATCCCGCGCGTCTACTCCGGGCTGGTTCGCATCGACCGCTACGAAACGTCGCCGTGGCCCACCGACGAGGCTTTCCGAAAGCGGGTCTTCGAGCTGGTCGACATTGCGTTTGCCCAGCGCCGCAAGACCTCTCGCAACGCGTTCGTGCAATGGGCGGGCTCGGGCAAAGAGTCGGCCAACCGCTTGCTCGCGGCCAGCATCGACCCCGCGCGCCGGGGTGAGACGCTGTCCATTGAGGATTTCGTGCGGTTGTTGCAGCGGTCCGGCGACCTCGATGACACACCTGGCGGCGGCCAGGACCCCGCGCACGTTTCGGCGGGCTGACGCGCTCCGGCCGGACCGCGCAGACGGTGCCGCTGCGAGTGGTGCACCCGTGGCGGCGATAGTCTGCTGCGGTGGCTGGGACTGATGGGAACACCGCTGAGTTGTGGGTGCCAACCGGGTCGGTCACCGTCCGGGTGCCGGGAAAAGTCAACCTGTACCTAGCCGTCGGTGATCGTCGCGACGACGGCTACCACGAGCTGACCACCGTGTTTCACGCCATCTCGTTGTTCGATGAGGTGACGGTGCGCAACGCCGACGTGCTGTCGCTCGAGTTGGTAGGCGAGGGTGCCGAGAAGCTGCCCACCGACGGGCGCAATCTGGCCTGGCGGGCCGCCGAGCTGCTGGCCGAGCATGTGGGCCGCGCGCCCGATGTGTCGATCTTCGTCGACAAGTCGATCCCGGTGGCCGGCGGCATGGGGGGCGGCAGCGCCGACGCCGCAGCGGTGCTGGTGGCGATGAACTCGCTGTGGGAACTCAACCTGCCCCGCCGCGACCTGCGGCTGATGGCCTCCCAGTTGGGTAGTGACGTGCCGTTCGCGCTGCACGGTGGCACCGCGCTGGGGACCGGCCGCGGTGAGGAGCTGGCCACGGTGCTGTCGCGCAACACGTTTCACTGGGTGTTGGCGTTCGCCGAGAGCGGGTTGTTGACGCCGGCGGTGTACAGCGAGCTGGACCGGCTCCGTGAGGCCGGGGACCCGCCCCAGCTGGACGAGCCCGGCCCGGTGCTAGCGGCGTTGGCCGCTGGTGACCCGCGGCAACTGGCCCCGCTACTGGGCAACGAGATGCAGGCCGCCGCGGTGAGTCTGGATCCGACGCTGCGGCGCGCCTTGCGCGCGGGCGTCGAAGCGGGTGCGCTGGCCGGAATCGTGTCCGGGTCGGGGCCCACGTGTGCTTTCTTGTGCGACTCGGCTGACTCGGCTGTCGATGTCGGCACCCAGCTGTCGGGTGCGGGCGTATGCCGCACCGTTCGGGTCGCTACCGGGCCGGCACCGGGCGCCCGTGTGGTTCCGGCACCCGCCAACGATGTGTGAGGACCACGCGCCGAGCTGTGACTTGGCACTCAAATCGTGTGTTCGTTTGGCAGATACTTAAGAGATGCTTAAGATAAGCCGCGGTGACGAGTAGCCACGACCAAGAGCTCATCACCAAATCGAGACCTAAACGCTTCCCAATATGTATGCGCGCCTGCCTCGAAGCGAGATGTGGCAGGTGGAACATGAAAACCCGGACCTTGGGGAAGCGTTGGACCGAGGAGGTTTGCGTGAGCAGGTTTACCGAGAAGATGTTCCACAATGCCCGCACCGCGACGACGGGCATGGTGACCGGTGAACCCCACGAACCCGTCCGGCACACCTGGGGCGAGGTGCACGAGCGTGCCCGCTGTATCGCCGGCGGGCTAGCGGCTGCCGGCATCGGCCTCGGCGACGCCGTCGGCGTGCTCGCCGGCTTCCCAGTGGAGATCGCCCCCACCGCGCAGGGCCTGTGGATGCGCGGCGCCAGCCTGACCATGCTGCACCAGCCCACGCCCCGCACCGACCTGGCGGTGTGGGCCGAGGACACCATGACCGTCATCGGCATGATCGAGGCCAAGGCCGTGGTGGTCTCCGAACCGTTCACGGTCGCCATTCCGGTGCTCGAGCAGAAGGGCATCAAGGTCCTCACGGTCGCCGATCTGCTGGCGTCGGACCCGATCGACCCGATCGACGTCGGTGAGGACGACCTGGCGCTGATGCAGCTGACGTCCGGATCGACAGGGTCTCCCAAAGCGGTCCAGATCACCCACCGCAACATCTACTCCAACGCCGAGGCGATGTTCATCGGCGCCGAGTACGACGTCGACAAAGACGTCATGGTCAGCTGGCTGCCCTGCTTCCACGACATGGGCATGGTCGGGTTCCTCACCATCCCGATGTTCTTCGGCGCCGAGCTGGTCAAGGTCACCCCGATGGACTTCCTGCGGGACACCCTGCTGTGGGCGAAGCTGATCGACAAGTACAAGGGCACCATGACCGCGGCGCCCAACTTCGCCTACGCGCTGCTGGCCAAGCGGTTGCGCCGGCAGGCCAACGCCGGGCAGTTCGACTTGTCCACCCTGCGGTTCGCGCTATCCGGCGCCGAGCCCGTCGACCCAGCCGACGTCGAAGACCTGCTGGACGCGGGCAAGCCGTTCGGCCTGCGGCCCTCGGCGATCCTGCCGGCCTACGGCATGGCCGAAACAACGCTGGCGGTGTCGTTCTCCAAATGCAATTCCGGGCTCGTGGTCGACGAGGTGGACAACGATCTGCTGGTTGCGTTGCGGCGGGCGGTACCCGCGACCAAAGGCAACACCCGCCGGCTGGCCACCTTGGGGCCGCTGCTGCAGGACTTGGAAGCCCGCATCGTCGATGAGGACGGCAATGTGGTGCCGGCCCGCGGCGTCGGTGTCATCGAGCTGCGTGGCGAGTGCGTCACCCCCGGCTACCTCACCATGGGCGGTTTCATGCCGGCTCAGGACGAGCACGGCTGGTACGACACCGGCGACCTGGGCTACCTCACCGACGAGGGACACGTGGTGGTGTGCGGCCGGGTAAAGGACGTCATCATCATGGCCGGCCGCAACATCTATCCGACCGATATCGAGCGGGCCGCCGGCCGTGTCGCAGGTGTGCGTCCGGGTTGCGCGGTGGCCGTGCGGCTGGATGCCGGGCATTCGCGCGAGTCATTCGCCGTCGCGGTGGAGTCCAACGCGTTCGAGGACCCCGCGCAAGTTCGCCGCATCGAGCACGACGTCGCCCACGAGGTCGTCAAGGAGGTCGACGTGCGTCCGCGCAACGTCGTGGTGCTCGGGCCCGGGACCATCCCGAAGACGCCGTCGGGCAAGCTGCGCCGGGCGAACTCGGTCACCCTGGTCACCTAGGCGGCCCCGCAGTCGGCTCAGGGCCAGGCGTGCACCCGATTTTGCGCCGGTTCGAGGCCGAGTTCGATCAGGAGCTCGGTGGCGTCGGCGGCCTGCTCGCAGATGGTCGGGATCTCGGGGCGTTCGGTGGCGTTGAACGGCTCCAGCACGAACGCCGCCGGGTCCTTGCGGCCCGGTGGACGGCCGATCCCGATCCGAACCCGCTGAAAGTCCTTGCTGCCCAACGCGGCAGCCAGCGAACGCAGCCCGTTGTGGCCGCCTTCACCGCCGCCCAGTTTGAGGCGGATTTTGCCGAAATCAAGGTCGAGGTCGTCGTGGATAACGATGATGTCGGCGGGGGCCACCGAGTAGAACTTGGCCAGCGGCCCGACCTGTCGGCCGGACTCGTTCATGTAGCTGCGTGGTTTGGCCAGCACCACCGCGCGGCCGGCCAGCCGCCCGGTGCTCACCTCGGCACCAGAACGCTTGTGCGCCTTGAACTTTGCGCCAAGGCGGGTGGCGAGCACGTCGGCAACCATGAACCCGACGTTGTGCCGCGTTCGGGCGTAGTTCTCGCCGGGGTTGCCCAGGCCGACCACTAGCAGCGGTTCGGCCACGTCGCGCTACTCGGAGCCGGCTTCGGCCTCGGCGTCGGCCTCGCCTTCGGCCTCGTCGCCGGCTTCTTCTTCGGCGGCCACGCCCTCCTCGCCGGCGCCCTCTTCGGCGAGATCCTCAGCTGTCGGCGCCTGGACCACGTTGACCACCAGCAGCTCGGGATCGGAGACCAGCGAGACGCCCTTGGGCAGCTGAATCTGGCCGGCGGTGAACTGGGTGCCGGCTTCTGCGCCCTCCACCGACACGGTCAACTGCTCGGGAATCGACAGGGCCTCGGCCTCGATCTCGATGGCGTTGGCGTCCTGGGTGACCAGGGTGTCTGGCCCGGCGTCGCCCTCAACGATGACATTCACCTCGACGGTCACCTTCTCGCCGCGGCGCACCACCAGCAGGTCGGCGTGCTGAATGCTGCGCCGGATCGGGTGGATGTCGAGGGCCTTGGTCAGCGCAAGCTGCTCCTTGCCGTCGATGTCCAGGGTGAGCACTGCATTGGTACCCGAGTGGCGCAGCACGGCCGCGAAATCGTGGCCGGGCAGTTCGAGGTGCTGAGGTTCGCTGCCGTGGCCGTACAGAACGGCGGGAATCTTGCCTTCCCGGCGGGCCCGGCGCGAGGCGCCTTTGCCGGTCTCGGTACGCACGGTGGCGCTGAGCTGGTTGATCGTGGCTTTGGCCATAAGAGTCGCTCCTGTGTGTAAGGCACGGCCAGGATCGCGACGAACTGTCGGTCTCCGTCGATAACGGTGCTGGTTAAGCCGGTGCACCCTCGCCGTGACGCTTGGTCAGGGTAGCAGCCTCGTTCGTTGGACGAGAAATCGCTGCGAACCTGCCCCGGCTGCAGATATTGGGTCTGCGGAACTTGGCGGTGCGGCTATGCCTGCGCGGCAAACTTGGTGTCGGTGAGCTGCTCGGACAGCTCCCACAGCGCGGTAGCCATGGTCGTGTCCCGAGCCGCGCGGCTTCGCCCGACCGGCTGGGTGCGGCCGAGGTAGCCGAATCGCGGACCGATGAGCGTGTTGCCCGGCAGATCCTGGGACGCCGCGTACAGCGTTTGCCGGGCGCCGAAAGCGGCGTCGGTGCCGATCAGCCGGGTCGCCGCACCCACTACCGCGTCGCTGAGCTTGCGCCCGGATGCTCCTTGCAGGTTGGTGTGCGAGTAGCCGGGATGGGCGGCCAACGCGCGTAGCGGTGAACCCGCGGCGTCCAGGAGGCGCTGCAGTTCGCTGGTGAATAGCAAGTTGGCCAACTTGGACTGGCTGTATGCCAGCCACGGCGAGTAGCGCCGGCGCTGCCAGTTCAAGTCGTCAAGATTGATCCGGCCCGGCCAGTGCGCCATCGACGACACCGTCACCACCCGATCCCGCAGCTTGGGCAGCAGCAGGTTCGTCAGCGCGAAGTGGCCTAGGTGGTTGGTGCCGATCTGGCTCTCGAAGCCGTCGACGGTCAGCGCGTACGGGGCGGCCATGATGCCGGCGTTGTTGATCAGGATGTCGGCCCCGTCCACACCGTCGGCGAATGCCCGCACCGACGACAGGTCCTGCAGGTCGAGCGGGCGGACCTCGACGTCACCCGAGACCTGCTTCGCCGCCACTTCGCCCTTGCCGATGTTGCGAACGGCCATGACGATGGTGGCGCCGCGGCCGGCGAGCTCGCGCGCCGTAATCGCGCCCAGTCCGCTGTTGGCGCCGGTGACGATCACGGTGCGCCCTTGGAAGGAGGGGAGGTCGGCTGCTGTCCAATTCGTCATGCCCCTCAGTCTGAGGTGTCGAACTCCAGCGGGACGCTGAGGGGTCCGGTGATGCCGGCCATGGTTGGCCATGGGCAGGGTCCGGCCAGGCGGGGGTTCGGCATCCGCGCAGTGATGACCCGCAGCGCTTCGGTCAGCTCCAGCCGAGCCAGGTGGGCGCCGAGGCAATAGTGCACGCCGCCGCCGAAGTTGAGGATGGCCGCTGCGTTGCGTCGGGTGATGTCGAGCCGTTCCGGCTCGGGGCAGGCAGCGGGATCCCGGTTGGCCGACGCGGTGTTGGCCAGCACCAGCGAACCTGCCGGGATGTGGACGCCGGCCAGCTCGACGTCCTCGGCAGCCTGCCGGATGACCCCGAAAATGATTGGGCTGTAACGCATCAGCTCGTGAACGGCGTCCGGTGCGCATTCGGGATACCGAGCGAGGGTGGCCCACTGGCCCGGGTGGGCGGCCAGGGTTTGCACCGCCGCGGCGAGCTGGTTGCGAGTGGTGTCGGTGCCGGCGCTGAGCAGGGTGGCGCACAGCATCAGCAGTTCTTCGTGGCTCAGGCGGTCGCCGTCTTCTTCGGCGCGGATCAGATCGGAGATCAGGTCGTCGCTGAGCGACTTGCGTCGGGCCGAGATCAAGTCCTCCAAGTAGGCGTCCAATTCGTTCCAGGCCGACAGGATCGCCGGGGTGTCGTCGGCGACGGTGGGCTCGAACAGCTTCTTGATGTCGTCGGTCCAGTCGGAGAACAGCTGCCAATCCTCGGGCGGAGCACCCAGCAGCGCGCAGATGATCGGCGTCGGATAGCGCCGGGCGATGTCAGCGACGACGTCGCAGTGCCCGACGGTGATGAGAGGTTCCACACGCCCGGTGATGATTTCGACGGCCAGGGTGCGCATGCGTTCCGCCGCGCGCGGCGAGAAGGCCTTCGACACCAGTCGCCGCAACCGGTGGTGCTCAACACCGTCGAGGCCCAGGATGTTGCTGACCGCCCTGTCCCACAGCGGGCCGGAGGTGATGCCGAAGGCGCCCAGACCCAGGCCGTCGGCGGTGACGAACCGATCGTCGCGCAGCACGGTGCGGACCAGGTCGAAGCTGAGCACCTCGGGGCCGTAGGGGCCGATGGCGATCGGGGACTCGGCGCGGGCCGCTGCGATGGCCCGGTGTGCGTCCGCCGGATCGGTGAGGTGGTGGTAGGCGATGGTGGGGCATTCGAGTGCGGTGGTGGTTGTCATGGCAGCGACTATCCGGCGAATTGCGCCCAGAACCATCCGTCACAGCGCGTAGTTTGCGCCACCGATACGCGTATTCGCGTTGACCCAGTTCTGCCGTCTGCGCGTTCTGGCGGATGTATTGGCGGGGTTGCGCAGGTGAAGCTGGCTACCATGAGCCAACACGCGGAGGTACCGCCGCTGAACTGGAGTGATCTGGGTGTGAGCGAGTTGTTGCCGACTGGGACGGTGACGTTGCTGTTGGCTGATGTGGAGGGGTCGACGCGGTTGTGGGAGACCCAGCCTGAGCAGATGGCGGCGGCGTTGGGGTTGCTGAATCGCGCGGTTGATGAGGCTGTTGCGGGGTTTGGTGGGGTGCGTCCGGTGGAGCAGGGTGAGGGTGACAGTTTCGTGGCGGCGTTTGCGCGGGCTAGTGATGCTGTGGGGTGTGCGTTGGCGTTGCAGCGGGCGCCGTTGGCGCCGATTCGGATTCGGATTGGGTTGCATACTGGGGAGATTCAGCTTCGGGATGAGGGGAATTATGCGGGGCCGACGATTAACCGTGCGGCTCGGATAAGGGATCTGGCCCACGGCGGTCAAACAGTGTTGTCGGGGGTCACCGAATCGCTGGTGGCCGATCGGCTGCCGGAAGGGGTGTGGCTGGCCGATCTGGGAAGCTATCCGCTCAAGGGCCTTCCGCGCCCGGAGCGGGTGGTGCAGTTGTGCCATCCGGACTTACGTAACGAGTTCCTGCCACTTCGGGTCCGCAGCGCTACGACATCGCACAATCTGCCGGCTCAGTTGACCAGCTTTGTCGGACGTCAAGCGGCAATCGTCGAACTGCGGCAGTTGGTTGAAGGCAATCGGTTGGTGACGCTCACAGGTGCCGGTGGCGCGGGCAAGACACGGCTTGCCGTGGAGGTCGCGGCGCAGTTGACTGCCGTGTTTCCCGACGGGCTGTGGTACGTCGACCTGGCACCGGTCAGCAATTCTGCGGTGGTGTCGGTCACCACAGCGCGCACGCTCGGTCTGCCCGATCAGCCGGGCCGCTCCACTACGGAGCTGTTGGTGCGGTTCTTCGGCGACAAGACGATGCTGCTGTTACTCGACAACTGTGAGCATCTGCTTGATGCCTGTAGCGACATGATCGTCGAGTTGCTCAAATCCTGCGCGCACCTGACGATTCTGGCCACCAGCCGTGAACCGCTGGGGGTGCCGGGTGAGTTGAATTGGCGGGTGCCCTCGCTGTCGCTTGACGACGAGGCGATCGTGTTGTTCGCCGATCGTGCCCGCCGCGCACGACCGGATTTCGTTGTCGGGGAGGATAATTCCGCCTTGGTAACCGAGATCTGCGTTCGGCTGGACGGGATGCCGTTAGCGATTGAGCTTGCTGCGGCGCGCATCAGGGCGTTGTCACTGAACCAGATCGTGGACAGTCTGCACGACCGATTCCGGTTGTTGACCGGTGGTGCGCGTACCGCGGTGCGGCGCCAGCAAACGCTGCGGGCCTCGGTCGATTGGTCGCATGCGCTACTCACCGAGCCCGAGCAGGTGCTGTTTCGGCGACTCGCGGCTTTTGCCGGCGGGTTCGATCTGGACGCCGCGCAAGTGGTGGGGTCGAGCAGAGAGGTGGAGTTCTATCAGCTGATGGACCAGCTCGGCCTACTCGTCGACAAGTCGCTGGTAGTAGCGGACGACACCGGGACCGGAATGCGTTACCGATTGTTGGAGACCGTGCGACAGTACGCGCAGGAAAAGCTCGGCGAATCCGGCGAAGCCGACGAGGTGCGCACCCGCCACCGCGACTACTACAGCGGCAAGGCTACGGAGTTGTACGCCCGAGGACTGGCCGGGGTCGAGTCCCTGATGAAGTGGGTGGATGTCGAGATCGACAATTTGCGTGCCGCGTTCGTCTGGAGTCGGGAGAACGCTGACTTCGAGGTCGCGTTACAACTTGTGTCCTCGCTGCAGCAGTATTGGTTGCGCCGCGGCAGTTTCCGCGAGGCGCTCGCCGGGTTCGACTCGATTTTGTCCGATCAGTCTCCCGAAACGATCGCTCCGAGCGCCTGGGCGCGAGCGGTGGCCGATCAAGCCGCCCTCGCCGGATGGATCGCGGTGCCGATGAGCATGGAACGTGCGCAAGAAGCCGTGGCTATCGCGCGTCGGCTCAATGACTCGGAATTGACGGCGCGAGCCCTCATCGCGTGCGGCGCGCTCGGCCTTTACAACCCTGACGTTGCTCGAATCTCCTTTGGGGAGGCGATCGACCTAGCTCGTCGGACAGAGGACAAGTGGACACTGTGCGGGACCTTCATTTACATGTCCGCCGTTTGCGCGATCGGTGGGGAGCCGACCGCGGGGCTCGCATGCGCCGAAGAGGGACGTGACATCGCCGACGAGCTTGGTGACCAGTTCATTGCCAGAAGCTGCCGAGCGTGGTTGGGAGTAACTCTTTGGGAGCTAGGCGATCTCGCGCAGGCTGCGGAGATAACTCGCAGTACGGTCGCTAGTGCGGAGGCCGCGGGGGACCTGCCCATGCAGGCTTTCGCTGCGACTGGGCACGCATATACACAGGCGCACCTGGGGCGAGCCGCCGCCGCACACGCCGCCGCGGAATCCGCGCAACAGGCCGCTGAAGCGATGGGCGGAGTCTACGGCGACGCGGTGTGCGGTGCATTTGCCGTGGCCGCACTCGCCCGTGGCGACGCTGCTGCGGCCAGACTGGCGGCTGAGGAAGCTTTTCACCACACGGTTCCGGAGCGGTTGTCGTTTACCACTAGCTTCTCTCCGGCCGCCGAGGCCGCCTTGGCATGTGGTGACCTTACGGCGGCTCGCCGGAGGGCCGACGAGGCTGTCGCGCTGGTGCCTGGCTGTCATCGGGTCGCCGCACTGACCGCTCGCGCGTTTGTCGGGATCGCACAGGGCAAATCGGCACAAGCCGAACGTGACGCACACGAAGCCCTCGCGGTGGCCACAGAAACGCAGGGGTATCTGCGCGTCCCAGACACGTTGGAATGCCTGGCCTGCTTGGCGGCCGGCGGCGGCAGCCACCCGTATGCGGCACGGTTGTTGGGCGCGGCCGACGCAATCCGGCAGCGCACCGAGCACATCCGGTTCCCGATGTATCAAGCCGGCTACGACGCTGTTGTGACGGCCGTTCGAGAGTCATTGGGGTCCAGTGACTTTGATACCGCGTGGTCGGAGGGCAGCGCCTTGTCGACCGAGGAGGCGGTCGCGTATGCGCAGCGTGGCCGCGGCGAACGCAAACGCCCCGCCAGCGGCTGGGAGTCGCTGACGCCGATGGAACTCGACGTGGTGCGTCTGGTGGGCGAGGGGCTGGGTAATAAGGAGATCGGCGCGCGGCTGTTCGTCTCGCCGCGCACGGTGCAGACACACCTGACGCATGTCTACGCAAAGCTGAGTTTGACGTCCCGGGTGCAGCTCGTCCAGGAGGCCGTCCGCCACTAGTGATGCCGAGCAGACGCAAAGGCACCGGTTTCGTGCCGAAACCGGTGCCTTTGCGTCTGCTCGCGCGAGGGAACTAAGCGTTCTGGCGGATGTTTTCCGCTATGCGAAGCGTGAAGCTGGCTACCATGAGCCAACACGCGGAGGTACCGCCGCTGAACTGGAGTGATCTGGGTGTGAGCGAGTTGTTGCCGACTGGGACGGTGACGTTGCTGTTGGCTGATGTGGAGGGGTCGACGCGGTTGTGGGAGACCCAGCCTGAGCAGATGGCGGCGGCGTTGGGGTTGCTGAATCGCGCGGTTGATGAGGCTGTTGCGGGGTTTGGTGGGGTGCGTCCGGTGGAGCAGGGTGAGGGTGACAGTTTCGTGGCGGCGTTTGCGCGGGCTAGTGATGCTGTGGGGTGTGCGTTGGCGTTGCAGCGGGCGCGGTTGGCGCCGATTCGGATTCGGATTGGGTTGCATACTGGGGAGATTCAGCTTCGGGATGAGGGGAATTATGCGGGGCCGACGATTAACCGTGCGGCTCGGATAAGGGATCTGGCCCACGGCGGTCAAACAGTGTTGTCGGGTGCGACGGAAGCTATCGTCGGGGATCGGCTGCCGGGCGGCGTCTGGTTAACCGATCTGGGCTGTTATCCGCTCAAGGGTGTGCCGCGCCCCGAGCGCGTGCTGCAACTGTGCCACTCCGATCTGCGTAACGAGTTCCCGCCACTTCGGGTCGGGGACACCGTTGCCTCGCACAATCTTCCGACCCAGCTGACGAGTTTCGTTGGACGACGAGGACAGATGGCCGAACTGGGTGAGTTGGTCACCGGTAACCGGCTGGTCACCTTGACCGGCGCCGGCGGCGCCGGCAAGACGCGACTCGCCACCGAAGTCGCGGCACGACTCGGCGCCGAGTTTCCCGACGGCATTTGGTATGTCGATCTGGCACCGGTCAACGATCCTGCCGTTGTTCCAGTCGTTCTCGCGCGGACGCTTGGACTGCCCGATCAGCCCGGACGGCCGACGATGGATGCAGTGACCAGATTCGTCAGGGACCGAAAGATGTTGCTGATACTCGACAACTGCGAGCATCTGCTGGATGCCAGCGGTGACGCGGTGGTGACTCTGCTGAATGCGGGATCTGCGGTGTCGATTCTGGCCACCAGCCGCGAGCCGATCGGCGTCGCGGGCGAACTGACTTGGCGGGTGCCGTCGTTGTCGCTGGACGACGAAGCCATCGAGCTATTCGCCGACCGCGCCCGCCGGGTCCGGCACGATTTCGCTGTCACAGCGGAGAACTCGGCCGGCGTCGCCGAAATCTGCCGACGATTGGACGGCATGCCGCTGGCGATCGAGCTGGCGGCCGCCCGGATTCGCACCCTTTCGCTGACCCAGATCGTCGACGGCCTGCACAACAGCTTCCGCGTACTGACCGGCGGCGCGCGTACCGCGGTTCGCCGTCAGCAGACGCTGCGCGCTTCCGTCGACTGGTCGCACGCGATGCTCACCGAGCCGGAACGCATCCTGTTCCGGCGGCTGGCGGTATTCATGGGTGGCTTCGATCTCGACGCCGCCCACGCAGTCGGTGCAAGCAGCGACGCCGAGCGATTCCAGCTCATCGACCAGCTGGGACTGCTGGTCGACAAATCGCTCATCGTCGCCGAAGAAGCACACGGCGCAATGAGATACCGGCTGCTGGAAACGGTGCGCCAGTACGGGCTGGAAAAGCTGGGCGAGTCAGGCGAAGCCGACACCGTGCGTACCCGTCACCGCGACTACTACCTCGCCACCGCGGCAGCACTTGAAGCGCGGGCGGCGGGCGACGGCTCACCGCTGCTCCAGTGGGCCGAAGTCGAGATCGACAACCTGCGCGCGGCTTACACGTGGTGCCGGGAGATGGCCGAGATCGGTCCGGCGCTGGAGCTGCTGTCCTCGCTGCACCAGTTCTGGTTGAAGCGTGGGCGATTCCGCGAGGGGGTGGCCGGTTTCAATGCCGTCTTCACCGACGAACTCTACGAGGCGAGTGATATTCCTCCGGCGGTCTTGGTCCGGGCGGTCGCCGACGCTGCGATCCTAGCGGTCTGGGCCTCGATCCCGGCCAGCCTGGAAAGAACGGAAAAGGCACTGGCTGTTGCGCGCGAACTCGACGACCGCGCGCTCATCGTGCGCAGCCTGATGGCCTGCGGTATGCACGTTATCTTCGATCCGGAAATGGTCGAGACGTACCTCGCCGAGGCGGCGGATCTGGCTCGCGCGTCGGAGGACGCTCTGGGGCTCCACCAGCTCCGTGCTTACCAGACCTTCGCCTATAGCGTCGCCGGCCTTCCGGTCGAATCAGAGGCGGCCGGAGAGGAGGGCCGCGACCTCTCCGACGCGCTGGGCGACAAACTGATGTCCCGATACAGCCGTGCGTTCCTGAGCAGTGCGCTTTCTGTGCAAGGCAAGTTGGCGCAGGCCATTGCGATGGCGGGGTCGCTGGTCGCCGAGGCCAAGGCGGACGAGGACGGCTCGATGCAGACGTTCGGACTCATAATCCTCGCGCAAGCGCTGACCTACCATGGGGATCCCGCCGCAGGCCACGCCGCAGCCGAAGCGGCACTTGAGGTTTCCGCCGCGATGGGCGGCTTCCACGAAGACTCGGCCTACGCGGCCCTGGCCGGCGCCGCGCTGGCCCTTGGCGACGCCGTGGCCGCCAAACGAGCCTGCGAGGCCGCATGGCAGCACACCTATCCGCTGAAAGAACTGCTCACCAGAAGCATGCTGCCGATGGCCGAGGCGGAGCTAGCTTGCGGCGAGCTCGAAGCCGCGCGTCGCTGGGCTGACGAGAGTGTCGCGGTGGTCCCGGGATTCCACCAAGCGGCGGCCCTGACGGCGCGTGCCCATGTCGCACTCGCCCAGGGTGACCCGGACCAGGCCGAGCGTGATGCGCACCAATCCCTGGCGGTTGCCGTCCGTACCCGGGCCTATGGGCGGGTGCCGCTGACCCTGGAATGCCTTGCCCGCCTGGCGGCCGACGGCGGCAACTACGCCCACGCGGCGCGCCTTCTGGGCGCGGCGGATGGCATCCGGCAGCGCACCGGGGACGTGCGCTTCCCGATGTATCAACCCGACTACGACGCGACGCTTCAGACAGTTATTGAGGTGTTGGGGCGAAGCGATCTCGACGCCTACTGGGTCGAAGGTTCCGCGTTGTCGACCGAGGAGGCAATCGGCTATGCGCAGCGTGGACGAGGTGAGCGCAAGCGGCCCAGCAGCGGATGGGGCTCGCTGACGCCAATGGAGCTCGACGTGGTGCGCTTGGTCGCAGAAGGCTTGGGCAACAAGGAGATCGGCGCGAGATTGTTCATCTCACCGCGCACGGTGCAGACACACCTCACCCACGTCTACGCCAAGCTGGGGCTGTCCTCGCGAGTGCAGTTGGTCCAGGAAGCGGGTCGCCACTAGGGCGCTACTTCTTGGCGACCACAAACTCTCGGATGATCATCTCGACGTCGTTGGATTCGGCGACGGCCTGCCCGTCGAAGCTGGTGATGTTCAACTGAACCAGATACCTCTGGTTGTCCGGTGCTGAACCGGTGGCCAGCACGACGCGTTGCCAGCTGCGCATTCGTGCGCCCTTGAGCTCGTAGGTGCCCTGCACCATCGACGAGGGAAAGCCGTTGAAGTCGGCTTCCGAGCCGTCGAGCCGGTGAAAACCTTGCGGCAGATCGGCATTGGCGTGCTTGATCGCTTCGGCTGGATTGAAGTCGCCGCGTAGTCGCAGCACGATCAGGATGGCCGCAGGGTAGTTGTTGCCCTTGGAGATCACCACCGCTTTGGGCGCGGTCTTCGCGTCGGGCTCGCGTGGCCCCCAGCCCGGCGGGGTGGGTAACGAGACCGTTAGGTCGGTCAGCTCGCCCGGTGTGACCGGAATGCCGGTGACGCCCTCACCGTCCAGGTACTTCGACAGCGGGAGGATCGGCGTCGTGGCCTCCGGCGTGCTGCTGGTAGTCGAACTTGTCGTCCAGATCGACTGGTAGTCCGGAGATTTCGGTCCACAGGCCACCAATGTGGTGGTCAGACAAAGCAACGCGGCCATGCGTGTCCGGATCGCCCGCAACGTCACAGAATCTCGCGTACCGCGTCGATCGGACGGGCCAGGCGGGTGCCCTTCGGTGTGACGACGAACGGGCGCTCGATCAGGATTGGGTGCTCGGCCATCGCATCGAGCAACGCCTCGTCGTCGGCGTCGGCCAACCCGAGCTCGGTGTACAGCGCCTCCCGCTTGCGCACCGCGGCACGCACCTCGATGCCGGCATCGCCAATCAGCTGCGCCAGTTCGTCCCGGGACGGCGGAGTTTTCAGGTACTGCACCACTTCGGGTTCAGATCCACTCTCGCGCAACAGATCCAGCGTCTTGCGTGAGGTGCTGCACTTGGGGTTGTGGTAAATGACGGCACGACCCGAACCCATCTACGCGTCTCCGTCGAAAAGTCCAGTGACCGAGCCGTTTTCGAACACCGCGCGGATGGTGCTGGCCAACAGCGGTGCGATGGATAGAACGGTGAGCTGGGGGAAACGCTTCTCCTCGTTGATCGGCAGCGTATTGGTCACGATCACCTCCCGCGCGCCGCAGCTAGCCAGCCGTTCGGCGGCCGGGTCGGACAGCACACCGTGGGTGGCCGCGATGATCACGTCCTTCGCGCCGTCGTCGTGCAACAACTTGACCGCGCCGGCAATGGTGCCGCCGGTGTCGATCATGTCGTCGATCAGCACGCACGTGCGTCCGGCTACCTCACCGACCACGCGGTTGGACACCACCTGGTTGGGCACCCGTGGATCACGGGTCTTGTGGATGAAGGCCAGCGGCACGCCGCCGAGCGCGTCGGCCCATTTCTCGGCGATGCGCACCCGGCCGGAGTCCGGCGAGACCACGACCATGTTGCCGTCCGGGTAGTTGTCGCGGATATAGCCGGTCAACAGGTTTTGCCCACGCATGTGATCGACCGGGCCGTCGAAGAAACCCTGGATCTGGTCGGTGTGCAGGTCCACGGTCACAATCCGGTCGGCGCCCGCGGTCTTGAGCAGGTCGGCCACCAGCCGCGCCGAGATCGGCTCGCGACCGCGGTGCTTCTTGTCCTGCCTTGCGTAGGGGTAGAACGGCAGGACCGCGGTGATCCGTTTGGCGCTGCCCCGCTTGAGGGCGTCGATCATGATGAGCTGTTCCATCAGCCAGGTGTTCACCGGCACCGGGTTGGACTGCAGGACGAAGGCGTCGCACCCGCGCACCGACTCGTGGAAGCGCACAAAGATCTCGCCGTTGGCGAAGTCCCGCGCCGTCTGCGCGGTGACGTGCACGTCGAGTTCCTTGGCGACCTGCTCGGCGAGCTCCGGATGGGCGCGGCCGCTGAACAGCATCAAATTTTTGCGATTATCGGTCCAGTCGTGGCTCACCGGGCTGCCCTCGCCATGTCGGGATCGGAATAGGAATCAAAACAAGAACGACCCATCGTAGCCGGGTTGCCGGAAATCGAAATCACGATGTCTGGTTGGTGCCGGATTTGCGGCCGGCGGCCTCGGCGGCTTCAGCGGCCGCGGTGCCGGGCCGTTTGCGCTGCACCCAGTTCTCGATGTTGCGTTGTGGGCCCGCCGACACCGCCAGCGCACCCGGCGGCACGTCCTCGCGGATCACGGTGCCGGCACCGGTGTAGGCACCGTCGCCGACCGTGACCGGCGCCACGAACATGGTGTCCGAGCCGGTCCGCACGTGCGAGCCGATTGTGGTGCGGCTCTTGGTGTTGCCGTCGTAGTTGACGAACACGCTGGATGCGCCGATGTTGCTGTGATCGCCAATGTCGGCGTCTCCGACGTAGGTCAGGTGCGGCACCTTGGTCCCGGTGCCGATGGTGGCGTTCTTGACCTCGACGAACGCGCCCAGTTTCCCGTCGGCGCCCAGCACCGTGCCCGGCCGCAAGAACGTGAACGGGCCGACGGCGGCGCCATCGCCGATCGCGGACTCGCTGCCGTGGGTGCGGACGACGGAGGCGGCGTCGCCGACGCTGACGTCGGTCAGGGTGGTGTCCGGGCCGACGACGCAGCGGCCGCCGATCTGGGTGCGGCCGTGCAACTGGGTGTTCGGGTGGATGACGGTGTCGCGCCCGATCGTCACGTCCACGTCGATCCACGTGGTGGCGGGGTCGGTCACGGTGACGCCGGCGAGCTGGTGGGCGGCCACGATACGGCGGTTGAGTTCGGCGCCCAGTTCGGCGAGCTGGACGCGGTTGTTTACGCCGGCCACCACTGCGCTGTCGTCGACGTGGCGGGCGCTGACCGTGTGGCCGTCGCGGCGCAGGATGGCGACGGCGTCAGTGAGGTAGAGCTCCTGCTGGGCGTTGTTGGAGCTCAGCCGGCTCAGCGCAGAGCGCAGCGCGGCGATGTCGAAGGCGTAGACGCCGGTGTTGACCTCGCGGATGTCACGCTGCGAGGCGGTGGCGTCGGTCTGCTCGACGATCGCCATCACCTCGTTGTCCTGGGTGCGCAGGATCCGGCCGTAGCCGTATGGATCGTCCAGTGTCGTGGTCAGCACGGTGACTGCGGCCGAGGCGGCGCTGTGGCCGGCGATCAGGTCGGCCAAGGTGTCGGCATCCAGCAGCGGCGTGTCGCCCGCGGCGACGACGACGATGCCCGCGTAGTCGTCGGGCAGTGCGGACAGCCCGCACAGCACCGCATGCCCGGTGCCCAGCGGCTTGTCCTGCAGCGCGACGTCGATGGTGCGACCAAGCCGGTCGGCCAGCTCGGCGACCAGGGGCGATATCCGCTGGTGGTCGTGGCCCAGCACGACGACCAGGTGTTGGGGTGCGAGCTTGGTCATCGCGTGCAGGGAGTGCGACAGCATGCTGCGGCCGCCGAGGGTGTGCAGCACCTTGGGGGTGTCCGAGCGCATCCGGGTGCCGGGGCCGGCCGCCAGGACCAGGACCGCGGTGTCAGTGTCACCACGAAACGTCATCAACTCTCCTCACGTTTCGGTCGAGCGTCCGCGAATGCACGCAGATACGCCGCTAAGGGTGACATTTTGGGGACGCTCGGGGCAAAAGGCGCTCCGCTTAAAGCTCCGTCGCCAGGACTCGAACCTGAACTATCTGAACCAAAATCAGAGGTGCTGCCGATTACACCACGACGGATTGGCTGCTGACGGTCCACGTGCCGCCGCCCATGAGACTTTAGTCTGCCGACTCAACGCCGCGAACACACCCGCGTAACCCCTGCACACCGAACAGTCGAGCACACCCGCCCGATACGCTGTTCTGCGTGGCGGAACCGGAAAAAGCGCCCGAAAAAGAGCCCCAAGCCCGCACCCCGCGCGCCCGGATGACGGGCAGCGAGCGCCGACACCAACTGATCGGCATTGCGCGATCGCTGTTCGCCGAACGTGGCTACGAAGGAACCTCGATCGAGGAGATCGCCCAGCGCGCCAATGTGTCCAAGCCCGTCGTCTATGAGCATTTCGGCGGCAAGGAGGGCCTCTACGCCGTTGTGGTGGACCGCGAGATGTCCGCATTGCTGGACGGCATCACCTCGTCGCTGACCAACAACCGGTCCCGGGTGCGGGTCGAGAGGGTTGCGCTGGCGCTGCTCACCTACGTCGAAGAACGCACCGACGGATTCCGGATCATGATCCGCGACTCGCCCGCGGCGATCAGCTCGGGCACTTACTCGAGCCTGCTCAACGACGCCGTCAGTCAGGTCAGCTCGATCCTGGCCGGCGACTTCGCCCGCCGCGGCCTCGACCCTGACCTGGCGCCGCTGTACGCCCAGGCGTTGGTGGGCTCGGTGTCGATGACTGCCCAGTGGTGGCTGGACACCCGCGAGCCCAGGAAGGAAGTGGTGGCCGCGCATCTGGTCAACCTGATGTGGAACGGCCTGACTCACCTGGAAGCCGACCCGCATCTGCAGGACGAGTAGAAATCAGGCCCCACGTTCGACGGCGAGACAGTCGCGAGCCAGCAGGTCGGCTGTGGTCTCGCGGCGTACCAGCTCGCGCACCCGCCCTCGGTACACGCTGACCAGCGGTGGCCGCCCAACCAGGTTGTAGCCGGCCACCAGGCCGTGGTTCGCCGCACTGCCCGCGACGGCCAGCAGGTCGCCGGGCCGCACGTCGGCCGGTAGCTCGACGTCGCGGGCGATCTCCTCGCCGGCCTCGCAGTGGCGACCGGCCACGGTGACGAGCTGGCGACTCACCAGCGGATGCCGGTTGGCCAGCGCAACCTGACACGGCGCGCTGCCCGGGTAGTCGCTGGTAGCGCCATCGACCGTGACGAATACGCGCCCGCTGGGACGGGTATTCACCGAGCACACCCGGTACAGGGCCACCGCGGCCTGCGCGCTGATCGCCGCACCGGGCTCCACCACCACGGTCGGACGGGGGAAGTGCTCGCCCGCACACCCTTCGTCCAGCGCGTTGTCGATAACGGCGGCCAATTCGCCCAGGCTCAGCGGACCCGGCTGGCTCTCACCGCGCAGCGGGAGACCGCCGCCGATGTGCAGCTCGGTGAGGATGACGCCATGACGGGTTCGGATGTCGGCCATCGCCGCGATCATCCGGTGGATTGTCTGGCCGTAGCGCACGGCGTCGGTGGGGTGGGCGCCTTGGCGGGGCAGGTGGCAGTGCAATCCCACCGGGTCCAGGATCGGATGCGCCAGCACGCGGCCCACCGCGTCGACGGCATGGCCCCGGTCCAGGGTGAACCCGAACGCCGCGCTGAACCCGGCCTGGGGCCGCTGCCCGGCTACCTCGATATCCGGGGTGACCCGGATGAGCACCCGCTGGCGCTCGCGGACCAGGCCGGCCAGGTAGGCAATCTCGATGTTGGAGTCCAGCACAATGCGCCCGACGCCCACCGATACGGCCTGACGCAGCTCGTCGGGGGACTTGGCGTTGCTGTGCATGATGATTCGTGCGGCGTCCACGCCGCCGGCCAGGCCCACCGCCAGTTCACCCGGTGAGGTGACGTCGAGGCCGAGGCCTTCTTCGCGCGCCCAGCGTGCAACCGCGGTGGCCAGCAACGACTTTCCGGGGTAGACCACCTCGACGTCCCGTAGCGCCCTGCGGCAGCGGCGGGCCCGCTGCCGGAAGTCGGCTTCGTCGATCACGTAGGCCGGGGTGTCGAATTCGTCGGCGACGTCTGTGAGCGGCACCCCACCAACACAGATCCGGCCTTCTTTGTCACACGACGCCGTCGCCGGCCAGATCGTGGGGTCCAGCCGGCGAGGTGCGGCTTTGGCCATCGTGGGCAGCAAATCCAGCGTCGTCGTTATCTTCGACCAGGTCACGCTTCCAAGCTGCGCCCTAGCGGCGGCGGATTTCGGGCTGCTTACGGTTCCTTGACGGTGCCGGGCCGAAAATTGACGGCCTGCAACGGCCCTAGAATGGCGACATCATGACCGCACCGGGGGCTGCTAGCCCAGACACCCCGATCGCGGGGCTCGTCGAATTGGCGCTGACCGCACCGACATTCCAACAGCTCATCGAGCGTGCCTCCGATCGCCCTATTGAACTGCCGCTGGTTGGCCCGGCCAGCGCGCGCCTTTTCGTTGCCAGCGCACTGGCCGAGCTTGGACCGCTGCTGGTAGTCACCGCCACCGGCCGGGAAGCCGACGACCTGACCGCGGAGTTGCGTGGGGTGTTCGGTGACGCGGTGGCCGTCTTCCCGTCCTGGGAGACGCTGCCGCATGAACGGCTCTCGCCCGGCATCGACACGGTCGGCAGCCGGATGATGCTGCTGCGACGGCTGGCTCACCCCGATGACGCGCGGCTGGGTCCGCCGTTGCGGGTGGTGGTGACCGCCGTCCGATCGCTGCTGCAACCGATGGCGCCGCAGCTGGGTTGGCAGGAACCGCTGACGCTGACCGTTGGCGACGAGATCCCGTTCGAGGACGTCGCCCAGCGGCTGGTCGAGTTGGCCTACACCCGGGTGGACATGGTGGGCCGCCGCGGTGAATTCGCCGTACGCGGCGGAATCTTGGATATCTTCGCGCCTACCGCCGAGCACCCGGTGCGCGTCGAGTTCTGGGGTGACGAGATCACCGAGATGCGGATGTTCTCGGTCGCCGACCAGCGCTCGATTCCCGAGATCGAAGTCCGGACGCTGATCGCGGTGGCCTGCCGGGAACTGCTGCTCACTCCCGATGTGAAAGAGCGTGCGGGCATATTGGCCAAGGAACATCCGGCCACCGAGAACACTGTCACCGGCAGCATCATCGACATGCTGGCCAAGCTGGCTGAGGGCATCCCGGTGGACGGCATGGAAGCGCTATTGCCGGTATTGCGGCCGGACGACCACGCGCTGCTCACCGATCAGCTTGCCGACGGCACCCCGGTGCTGGTGTGTGACCCGGAGAAAGTGCGCACCCGCGCGGCCGACCTGATCAAGACCGGTCGGGAGTTCCTGGAGGCGTCGTGGTCGGTGGCGGCTCTGGGGACGGACGCGCCCGTCGACGTCGAACAGCTCGGTGGCTCCGGGTTCGCCGAGCTGGATGAGGTCCGGGCCGCCGCCGTCAGCGCGGACCATCCGTGGTGGACGCTGAGCCAGTTGTCCGACGAGTCGGCTGTGGAGCTAGACATCCGGTCGGCGCCCTCGGCGCGCGGGCACCAGCACGACATCGACGGTATTTTCGCCATGCTGCGTGCACACGTCGCGACCGGCGGTTACGCGGCGATGGTCGCGCCCGGCACCGGAACCGCCCACCGCATGGTGGAGCGACTGGCCGAATCCGACATCGCCGCAAGCATGCTGGAGTCGGGCGTCACCCCCAAACCCGGGGTGGTCGGCGTGCTCAAGGGTCCGCTGCACGAAGGTGTTGTCATTGAGGGCGCCAACCTGGTCGTCATCACCGAGGCCGATCTCACCGGCAGCCGGGCCACGGCTGTGGAGGGCAAGCGGCTGGCCGCCAAACGGCGAAACACCGTCGACCCGCTGGCGCTGAACGCCGGCGACCTGGTGGTGCACGACCAGCACGGCATCGGCCGATTCGTCGAGATGGTGGAACGTACCGTCGGCGGCGCACGGCGCGAATACCTGGTTTTGGAGTACGCATCCGCCAAGCGGGGCGGCGGATCAGACAAGCTGTACGTGCCAATGGACTCGCTGGATCAATTGTCGCGCTACGTCGGCGGCCACGCTCCGGCGTTGAGCAGGCTGGGCGGCAGCGACTGGACCAACACCAAAACCAAAGCGCGCAAAGCCGTGCGCGAGATCGCCGGCGAACTGGTCGCGCTGTACGCCAAGCGGCAAGCTAGCCCCGGGCACGCGTTCGCCCCGGACACGCCCTGGCAGGCCGAGATGGAGGACGCGTTCGGTTTTACCGAAACTGTCGACCAGCTCACCGCGATCACCGAGGTCAAGTCGGATATGGAGAAGCCGATCCCGATGGACCGGGTGATCTGCGGCGACGTCGGCTACGGCAAGACCGAGATCGCGGTGCGGGCGGCGTTCAAGGCGGTGCAGGACGGCAAGCAGGTCGCGGTGCTGGTGCCCACCACTCTGCTGGCCGACCAGCATCTGCAGACCTTCACCGACCGGATGGCCGGATTCCCGGTGACCGTGAAAGGTCTCTCCCGGTTCACCGATCCGGCCGAGTCCCGCGCGGTAATCGACGGCCTGGCCGACGGCTCGGTGGACGTGGTGATCGGGACGCACCGGCTGCTGCAGACCGGGGTCCGCTGGAAGGATCTCGGACTGGTCGTGGTCGACGAGGAGCAGCGGTTCGGCGTCGAGCACAAGGAGCACATCAAGGCGTTGCGCAGCCACGTCGACGTGCTGACCATGAGCGCTACCCCGATCCCGCGCACGCTGGAGATGAGCCTGGCCGGGATACGCGAGATGTCGACGATCCTGACCCCGCCCGAGGAGCGCTACCCGGTGCTGACCTACGTCGGCCCGCACGACGACAAGCAGATCGCGGCCGCGCTGCGGCGCGAGCTGCTGCGCGACGGGCAGGCGTTCTTCGTGCACAACCGGGTCAGCTCCATCGACTCCGCCGCCGCCCGGCTGCGCGAGCTGGTGCCCGAGGCTCGGGTGGTAGTCGCGCACGGGCAAATGCCGGAGGAACTGCTGGAACGCACCGTGCAGGGCTTCTGGAACCGGGAGTACGACATCCTGGTATGCACCACGATCATCGAGACCGGCCTGGACATCTCCAACGCCAACACGCTGATTGTCGAGCGCGCCGACACCTTCGGCCTATCGCAGCTGCACCAGCTGCGCGGCCGGGTCGGTCGCAGTCGGGAACGCGGCTACGCCTACTTCCTGTATCCGCCGAACGCGCCGCTGACCGAGACCGCTTACGACCGATTGGCGACGATCGCGCAGAACAACGAGCTGGGTGCGGGCATGGCCGTAGCGCTGAAGGACTTGGAGATCCGCGGCGCCGGCAATGTGCTGGGGGTCGAGCAGTCCGGGCATGTCGCCGGCGTGGGCTTCGACCTGTATGTGCGGTTGGTCGGCGAGGCGGTGGAGGCGTACAAGGCTGCGGCCGATGGACAGACTGTCACCACGGCGGAGGAGCCCAAGGACGTGCGGATTGACCTGCCGGTCGATGCGCACCTGCCACCGGACTACATCGCCAGTGACCGGCTCCGGCTGGAGGCCTATCGGCGGCTGGCCTCAGCTCAGGACGACGCCGCCGTCGAGTCGGTGGTGGAGGAGCTCAAAGACCGGTATGGGCCGTTGCCGGAACCCGCCGAACGGCTGGTCGCGGTCGCCCGGCTCCGGTTGCTTTGCCGGGCGTCCGGAATCACCGAGGTCAGCGCCGTGTCGGCGGCGACGGTGCGGCTCTCGCCGCTGACCCTGCCGGATTCCGCGCAGGTGCGTCTGGCGCGGATGTACCCGGGTGGGCGGTACCGCCCCACCACGTCTACGGTGCAGGTTCCGATTCCGCGGGCGGGCGGTATTGGCGCAGGACACATCCGTGATGTCGAATTGGTCCAGATGGTGGCTGACTTGGTAACCGCGTTGGCGGGCAAACCGCAGCGAGATGTCGGCCCCTCGGGCCCGGCGAGTAAGGAGCGACAAGGCTGATGATTGTCGTCCTGGTCGACCCGCGCCGCCCGGCCCTGGTACCGGTCGAGGCCATCGAACTCTTGTGCGGGCAGGTGCAGTACACCGAGGAGATGCCGATCGCCGTGCCGTGGTCGCTGCCCGACGCGCATCCCGCCTACACCGGCGAAGAAGCGCCGGTGTTGCTGTCATCGGATCCCAAGCATCCTGCGGTCACGGCGCGGCTGGCCGCCGGTGCGCGGCTGATCACGGCGCCCGAACGGCAGCGCGGCGAACGGCTCGTCGACGCGGTCGCGATGATGGACAAATTGCGGACTGCCGGGCCGTGGGAGAGCGAGCAGACGCACGAGTCGCTGCGCCGATACCTGCTGGAAGAGACCTACGAGCTGCTCGACGCGGTACACAGCGGCAACGTCGAGCAGCTTCGCGACGAACTCGGTGACTTGCTGCTGCAGGTGCTGTTTCATGCTCGCATCGCCGAGGACGAGGCGCTGCTGCCGTTCAGCATCGACGACGTCGCCGAGACGCTGATGCGCAAACTCGGCAACCGGGTGCCGGGAGTGCTTGCCGGCGAAGCGATTTCGCTGCAGGATCAGCTTGCCCAGTGGGAAGAGGCCAAGGCGTCGGAACGGTCGCGCAAGTCGCGTAACTCGGTGCTGGACGACGTTCACACGGGTCAGCCGGCATTGGCATTGGCGCAGAAGGTGATTCAGCGGGTGACGCAGGCCGGGGTGCCCGGCGAATTCATACCGAGCGAAATCACCACGATCACGCTGACGCCGGACGTCGATGCGGAAAACGATCTTCGGGCCGCGGTTTTGGATTTCGTCGAGATGGTGCGCGTTGCCGAGCGTGCGATCGCCGCGGCTCGCCGCGGCGACAGCATCGCCGAGGAACTCGACATGGCTCCGCTCGGTTTCGTCACCGAGGAGGAGTGGCGGGCTAACTGGCCGCGCGGCGGGTCGGTGGTGGAAGCTGGGCAGGACCCACCGGAGCAGGACCCCGCGGACGCCTTGAACGGCGAGCAGACGGCGGTCGCGTCGACTGGCGCCAAGGAGTCGCGCGGTGCTTCCAAGAAGCGCAAAGGCCGCCGCTGAGGCCCAGAGTCTATCTTTGCGGGGACTCAGAGACTCCGCACATTAAGCGATCTCTGCAACCTTTGCGATCGCTGACATCATCAGTTAGTAATCACAATAGGTAGTAGCTGCGCGCCATGCTGGCAACCCATGTAGGAACCCTTGCATGGCGCTCGAATAGTTTGCTGGGTGCCTTGGTTGCCGGGGCCCACTCCGAAGCCGTGGGACGATGAGCGAGACGAAAACTGGTAATTGGCTCCGACAAGGAGACCGACAGGGGAAGTTGTGTCGCCGAGACGTTGGTTGCGCGCGGTCGCCGTGATAGGGGCGACCGCGATGCTGTTGGCGTCGAGTTGTACCTGGCAACTGAGCCTGTTCATCCCCGAGGGCGTTCCGCCGCCGGCGGGGGATCCGGTGCCGCCGGTGGACACCCACGCGCCCGGCAGACCGGCCGACCAGTTGCGGGAGTGGGCGCAGCTACGGGCACCCGCCTTGGAGATGCCCGTCACCGCTCTGGAGGCTTACGCCTATGCCGCCCGCGTAGCCGAGGTGGAGAATCCGAAGTGCCATATCGCCTGGACAACGCTGGCGGGCATCGGACAGGTGGAGAGCCACAACGGCACCTATCGGGGTGCCACAATCGCGCCCAACGGCGATGTCACGCCCCCGATTCGGGGTGTTCGCCTGGACGGCACTGGGGGCAACCTGCGGATTGTGGACGACGCCGACGCGGCCACGTCGAGCGGCGCGTCTGACGACGACGGGGTGCAGCGCGCCATGGGGCCCATGCAGTTCATCGCCGAAACCTGGCGGCTGTACGGGGTTTCGGCGAAAGAACACGCCACCCCCAACGTCGACAACATCGACGACGCCGCGCTGTCGGCCGCGGGTTACTTGTGCTGGCGCGGAAAAGATCTCGGGACGCCGCGGGGGTGGATCACCGCGCTGCGGGCCTACAACAACTCCACTGTCTATGCGCGGGCGGTCCGGGACTGGGCGACCGCCTATGCCGCCGGCCATCCGCTGTAGAAAGATGATCGCTGACGTTTGACGCACCAGCACGCAAAGGAGAACCCAGTGCCGATTATCGAGCAGGTCGGAGCGCGTGAGATTCTCGACTCCCGCGGCAACCCGACCGTGGAGGTCGAAGTCGCGCTGATCGACGGGACCTTCGCCCGGGCTGCGGTGCCTTCGGGTGCATCTACCGGTGAGCACGAGGCAGTCGAACTGCGTGACGGCGGCGACCGCTACGGCGGCAAAGGGGTGAAGAAGGCCGTCCAGGCCGTGCTGGACGAGATCGGCCCGGCGGTGATCGGTCTCAACGCCGACGACCAGCGGCTGGTCGACCAGGCGCTGGTGGACCTCGACGGCACGCCGGACAAGTCCCGGCTAGGCGCCAACGCCATCCTCGGCATCTCGCTGGCGGTGGCCAAGGCGGCCGCCGACAGCGCGGCTTTGCCCCTGTTCCGCTACCTCGGTGGCCCCAATGCGCACATCCTGCCGGTGCCGATGATGAACATCGTCAACGGCGGCGCGCACGCCGACACCGGCGTCGATGTCCAGGAGTTCATGGTGGCGCCGATCGGTGCGCCGAGCTTCAGCGAGGCGCTGCGCTGGGGTGCGGAGGTCTATCACTCGCTGAAGTCGGTCCTGAAGAAAGAGGGGCTGTCCACCGGATTGGGCGACGAGGGCGGCTTCGCTCCCGACGTCTCCGGGACGACGGCCGCCCTGGACCTGATCAGCAGGGCCATCGAGTCCGCCGGCTTCCAGCTCGGCGTCGACGTCGCACTGGCCTTGGACGTGGCGGCCACCGAATTCCACACTGAAGGCACTGGCTACAGCTTCGAGGGATCGACCCGCACCGCCGAGCAGATGACCCAGTTCTACGCCGGACTGCTCGGGTCCTATCCGCTGGTGTCCATCGAAGACCCGCTCTCCGAGGACGATTGGGACGGCTGGGCCGCCCTGACGGCCGGCATCGGTGACCGGGTGCAGATTGTCGGCGACGACCTCTTCGTCACAAATCCGGAACGCCTCGAGGAAGGCATCGAGCGCGGAGTAGCAAATGCGTTGCTGGTCAAGGTGAATCAGATCGGCACCCTGACCGAGACCCTCGACGCGGTGGCGCTGGCGCACCACAGCGGGTACCGCACGATGATGAGCCACCGCAGCGGCGAGACGGAGGACACCACTATCGCCGATCTGGCGGTGGCCGTCGGCAGCGGTCAGATCAAGACGGGTGCGCCGGCACGCAGCGAGCGGGTGGCCAAGTACAACCAGCTGCTGCGTATCGAGGAGGCGCTGGGCGACGCCGCTCGCTACGCGGGTGATCTGGCGTTTCCGCGTTTCGCGTTGGACTCGAAGTAACGCAGCTTGGCCGCCAAGTCCGATCCGAGACGTCGTTCCCCGGCTTCGCGCCCGGGGAAGGCCGGCGATTCGGGACGCGGCCGGCGCTCGACGAGTTCCTCCTCCAAGGCCGCGGCCAAGCCGGTCGCGCGGCCGTCGTCCAAGCCCGCGCAGACCGCGCCGGACGAGAGCCGCGCCGCGACGCGGTCGCTGCAGGAGCATGTCGTCGAGCCCATCAAGCGGTCGTTCACCGAGTCGATGGAGCAGCGCTCGGATCAGCGGCTGGGCTTCACGGCGCGCCGCGCGGCGATCCTGGCCGCAGTGATGTGCGTGTTGACCCTGACCATCGCTGGCCCGGTGCGCACCTACTTCGCGCAGCGCACCGAGATGGAACAGCTGTCGGCGTCCGAGGCCGCGCTGCGCCGTCAGATCGCCGAATTGGAGCAGCGCAAGGGCCAGTTGGCCGATCCGGCGTACATCGCGGCGCAGGCGCGTGAGCGTCTAGGGTTCGTCAAGCCCGGTGACATCCCGTTTCAGGTGCAGCTGCCGCCCGGTGCGGCGACGCCTCAGCAGCCGGGTACCGAGCCGGGCGGTCACGCCAAGAACGAGCCGTGGTACACGTCGCTGTGGCACACCATCGCCGACGCGCCGCACCTGCCGCCCGGGGCCAACCAGCCGCCGGAGCCTGCTCCAGTGCCGCCCGGCTCACCGACCCCGACGACGCCCGGTGGTTGAGCGCGACGATCTGGACGCGGTGGCCCGTCAACTCGGCCGTGAGCCTCGCGGGGTGCTGGAGATCGCCTTCCGATGCCGCGACGATTCACCCGGAGTGGTGAAGACCGCCCCGAAACTACCTGACGGAACACCGTTTCCGACGTTGTACTACCTGACCCATCCGGTGCTGACGGCGGCGGCGAGCAGACTGGAGACCACCGGGCTGATGCGCGACATGACCGAACGACTGCACCACGACGCCGATCTGGCCACCGCATACCAGCGGGCCCACGAGTCGTATCTGTCCGAGCGGGACGCGATCGAGCCGCTCGGCACTACATTTTCCGGCGGCGGCATGCCGGATCGGGTCAAATGCCTGCACGTATTGATCGCGCACTCGCTGGCCAAAGGACAGGGTGTCAACCCGTTCGGGGACGAGGCGCTGGCGCTGTTGGCTGCGGAGCCGGCCATCGCGAACTTAGTTGGGGAGCAGTGGATTTGAGTAGGTTGGCCGGAATCGACTGCGGTACCAACTCGATCCGCTTGTTGATCGCAGATGTTGTTGACGGACATCTGCGCGATGTCCACCGCGAGATGCGGATCGTGCGGCTGGGTCAAGGCGTGGACGCGACGGGTGAGTTCGCGCCGGAGGCGATCGCGCGCACCCGCGCGGCGCTCACCGACTACGCCTCGCTGCTGGCGATCCACCGCGTGGAGCGGGTGTCGATGGTTGCCACCTCGGCCACCCGCGATGCCGCCAACCGCGATGTGTTCTTCGCGATGACGGCCGAGGTGCTGGGCTCGGTGATCGCCGGGGCGCGAGCCGAGGTGATCACCGGCGCACAGGAGGCCGAGCTATCGTTCCGCGGCGCAGTCGGCGAATTAGACAGTGCCCAAGCGCCTTTCGTAGTGGTCGACCTGGGCGGCGGATCGACCGAGATCGTGCTCGGCAAGGCGGGTGACCACAGCGGGGAGGTCGCCGCCAGTTACTCGGCGGACATCGGCTGTGTCCGATTGACCGAACGGTGCCTGCACACCGACCCGCCGACCGCCGCAGAGGTGACCGCCGCGCGCAACGTGGTGCGGGAGCGACTCGACGACGCGCTGCGCGCGGTGCCCGTCGAAGGCGCCCGAACCTGGGTCGGGCTGGCCGGGACCATGACCACGCTGTCTGCGCTGGCGCATAACATGACCGCCTATGACCCTGTGGCCATTCATCTTTCGCGGGTTCCGTTCGATTCACTGCTGGACGTGTGTGACAGGCTGCTCGGCATGACCCGTGCGCAGCGCGCCGCGCTGGGGCCCATGCACGAGGGCCGGGTGGACGTGATCGGCGGAGGAGCGATCGTGGTGCAGGAACTGGCCCGGGAATTGCGCGACCGCGCGGGGATCGACACATTGACCGTCAGCGAGCACGACATCCTGGATGGCATCGTGCTGTCACTGGCCGGCTAGGGACTCACGCCTCGAACCGGTAGCCCATGCCGGATTCGGTCAGCAGGTGCTTCGGGTGCGAGGGGTCGTCCTCCAGCTTGCGCCGCAGTTGCGCGAGATACACACGCAGGTAATGAGTTTCGGTGGCGTACGCCGGTCCCCACACCTCTTTGAGCAGCTCCTCGCGGCCTACCAGCTTGCCGCGGTTGCGCACCAGCACGTCGAGCATGCCCCATTCGGTGGGCGTCAGGTGCACCTCGGCGCCGTTCTTGGTCACCTTCTTGGCGGCCAGGTCAACCGTGAATGAGTCGGTTTCGACGACGGGCTGCTCTACCTCCGATGCGGCGGCGCTGCGGCGCACCGCGGCCCGTAGCCGGGCCAGGAATTCGTCCATCCCAAAGGGTTTGGTCACGTAGTCGTCGGCTCCGGCGTCCAGCACCTCCACCTTGTCCGACGCGTCGGTGCGCGCCGACAACACGATGACGGGTGCGTTGAGCCAGCCGCGCAACCCGCCGAGCACTTCGATGCCCGAGATGTCGGGCAGCCCGAGGTCCAGGATCACCACGTCGGGCGGATGCTCGGCGGCGGCGCGCAGCGCACCGGCGCCGGTCGAGGCGGTGACCACCTCGTAACCGCGCACCGAGAGGTTGATCCGCAGGGCACGCAGGATGTGCGGTTCGTCGTCGATAACCAAGACGCGAGTTGTCATCGGAGGTTCTCCGGTGGCGCAGGCAGATCCACCACCACGGTCAGCCCGCCGCCCGGCGTGTCGCTGGCGGCGATCACGCCGCCCATGGCCTCGACGAACCCGCGTGCCACCGACATCCCCAGGCCCACCCCGGTGTTGTTGTCGTGATCGCCGAGCCGCTGAAAGGCACCGAAGATCTCCTCCTCGGCGCCCGGGGGGATGCCTGGTCCTTCGTCGATGACGTTGATCAACACTCGATCACCCACCCGCCCGGCGTTGACGCGGACCACGCTGTCTGTCGCGTAGCGCAGCGCGTTGTCGATCAGGTTGGCCAACACGCGCTCTAGCAGCCCGGCGTCGGCCAGCACCACCGCGTCGCCCACGTCGACCTTCACGCGATCGATCGCGGATCGGACGAATCCGGTTGTACCTCTGCCGATGCTGACGAGTGCTCGCTGCACCGCTTCCTCCAGGTACACGCGGCGCGGTTCCGGGTGCACGACGCCGGCGGCGAGTCGCGACGAGTCAAGCAGGTTACCCACCAAGGCGGTCAGCTGATCGATGGATTCCTCAGTGGTGGCTAGCAATTCGGCGGTGTCTTCGGGCGAGAAGGCGACGTCGGCGGCGCGCAGGCTGGACACCGCGACCTTGGCCGCTGCCAACGGGGTGCGCAGATCGTGGCTGACCGCCGACAGCAGCGACCGCCTGAGGTCGTCGGCGCGCACGATCGCCTCGGCGCGGCTGGCCTCTTCGCTCAGTTCGCGCTGCCGGACCAGGCCGGCGGCCTGCTTGGCGACCGCACCCAGCACCCGCCTGTCCCGTGCCGACAGTTTGCGCCCGGCTAGCAGCATCCAGAATTCGTCGTCGCCGACCTCGATCGCCGTGTCGGCGGAATCGACTGTGGTGCAGGGATCTTTACCGACAACCGCGACGACCTGGCGGTCGCCACCCCGCTCGCGCACCATGACGACCGCACGCTGCGCGTAGGTCTCGCGCACCCGCTCCAACAACGTCTGCGGGTCCGCCCCGCGCAGCACTGATCCGGCGAACAGTGTCAACAACTCGGCTTCTTGAGAAGCTAGCCGGGCTTCGCGGGCCCGTTTGGCCGCACCGTCGACCAGAACAGCGACCGCCACCGCGATCAACAACAGCACCAGTTCGGTGACGGCGCTATTTGGCTCGGAAATGGTGAAACTGTGTCGAGGGGCGATCAGGAAGTAGTTCAGCAGTAGCCCGGACAGCACCGCCGAAAGTATCGCTGGCGCAACGCCTCCCAGCAGGCCCACCAACAGGACCCCGATAAAGAACAAGGCGCTCTCACCGCCGTTATTCAGAAATCGGTCCAGTTCGCTGACGGTGATTCCGCAGATCATGGACGGGATGAGGACGGCGGCCAGCCAGGATGCGACACGCCGGGTCGGCGGTGAGGCCGGCGTGGTGCGGACACCCCGCCGCGATTCCTCGTGCGTCACCAGGTGCACGTCGATCTTTCCGGAGCGCTCCAAGATCGACGGGCCGATGCCCTCGTCGAAGATCCGCGCCCAGCGAGGACGGCGGGAGGTTCCGATCACGAGCTGAGTTGCGTTGATCTGTCGGGCGAAATCGAGCAGCGCGGACGGCACGTCGTCGCCCAGCACGGTGTGCAGTGAGGCGTCCAGGCTGCTGGCCAGCTCACGCAGCTTGCTTATCCGGGCTTCGGAGAGGCCGACCAGGCCGTCGCCACGCAGCACGTGCACCACCATGAGTTCGGCACTGGATTTGGACGCGATCCGAGACGCGCGTCGCACCAGTGTTTCCGATTCGGGACCGCCGGTGACTGCCACGACGACACGCTCGCGCGCTTCCCACGTATCGGTGATCTTGTTCTCCGCGCGATACTTTGCCAGCGCGGTGTCCACCTGGTCGGCCAGCCATAGCAGCGCTAGTTCCCGCAACGCGGTGAGGTTTCCGCGTCGGAAGTAGTTGGTCAGTGCGGCATCGACTCGTTCGGACGTATATACGTTTCCGTGGGATAGCCTGCGCCGCAAAGCTTCTGGGGTGATATCGATCAGCTCGACCTGGGCGGCCTGCCGGACGATGGAATCCGGAATGGTTTCCTTCTGTTCAATGCCGGTGATTTGGGCGACGACGTCGTTCAAGCTCTCCAGGTGCTGGATGTTCACGGTGGAGATCACGGTGATCCCGGCGTCGAGCAGCTCCTCCACGTCCTGCCAGCGCTTGGGGTTCTTGCTGCCGGGGGTGTTGGTGTGTGCGAGTTCGTCGACCAGGACCACCTGTGGACGGCGGGCGAGCACTGCGGGAACGTCCAGTTCGGGGAAACTGGCACCGCGGTATTCGATGTAGCGCGGCGGTAGCATCTCGATGCCGTGCAGCATTTCAGCGGTTTTCGCCCGCCCGTGTGTCTCGACCACAGCGGCCACCACGTCGGTCCCGCGTTCCAGGCGTCGGTGCGCCTCGCCCAGCATCGCGAAGGTCTTGCCCACCCCCGGCGCCGCACCGAGATAGATGCGCAGCTCGCCGCGTTTGGGACGGTGGTCGCTGACGCTCACGTCGACCATCATCCCTCCGATGGGGCATGTTGCGGCTGGGAAACTGCCGTGGAGTCCCCGGCCGCTTTGCTGTCTGGTTGCCGTTTGGCGGGACGCCCGCAGCTGTCGGTCAAGACACGATCACCGCAGCAGTGGTCCGATCTCGCAGCTCGCGGGGCATCCGAAACCGAGGGTTAGCGGCTGACCGGGTACCTGCGGTCCAGCTCGAGGTTGGCGCGCAGTACGTTCACCCCGGGTTCGCCCAGGAACCCAAGCTCCCGGCCTTCCTGGTTGTCGCGGATCACGGCCCGCACCTGGTCGGCCGTGATGTTGCGGGCCTTCGCGACCCGCGCGACCTGCAGGTCTGCATAGGTTGTGGAGATGTCCGGGTCCAGGCCGCTGCCGCTGGCGGTGACCGCATCGGCGGGCACGGCTGGGTTGGCAGCTGCGGCGCCACGGATCGGAACGATCTGGCCGGCCGAGTAGTCCTCGCCATACTTGGCGCACTCGACCCGCACGCCTTCGAAGATGGTTTGGAACGGTGCCGACGTGGTCTGGCAGGGCTCGTTGACGCTGACGACGTGGGTGGGGTGCACGACGTTTCCGCGTTCGTCGCGGGGCCCGATCACCGACAGCACCGCGCCCACCCCGCCGCCGGTGCAGAACGGACGGGAGCCATCCACGCCCTCCAGATGGCCGATCGCGACACTGCGTGTGCACACCTGGGTCAGCAGGCTCGGCTTGAAGCCGGCATCGGAAGGGGATTTGCCCGCAGCCAGCAGTACAGGGTCCGCAGGTGTGTCGACGATGCTCTCCGGCCCGAGGTTGCTTGCACTCGAGGAGAGCGGGTCGTATCCGGCGCCCGCGGCCGAGGGGCGGCTCTGAAAGTACTGCGGCAGCGGGTTGCCGTCCTTGTCGGTGAATTGCTGCCCGATCAACTCGCTGGCAACCGCTGCGCCGTGGGCGCTCAGGATCGACCCTTCGGCGTTGTCGTGCAGTCCCGGGAGCAGTGCGACCAGCCAGATGAACAGCGGGTAGCCCAGGCCGGTGATCGCGGTCAACACCAGCAGCGCGCGCAACGCGGCCCAGTGCACGCGGAGGAAACTGGAGAATTTCATGTCAGGACATCCCGGGGACGAATTGGATAACGAGGTCGATCAACTTGATTCCGATGAACGGCGCGACGATGCCGCCGAGCCCGTAGATGTAGAGGTTGCGGCTCAACAACTTTGAGGCGCTGCTCGGCGTGTAGCGCACGCCGCGCAAGGACAGCGGGATCAGCAGGATGATGACGACAGCGTTGAAGATCACCGCCGACAGGATCGCGGACTGCGGGCTGTGCAACCGCATGACGTTGAGTACGTCCAGGCCCGGAAAGAGTGCGACGAACATCGCCGGGATGATCGCGAAATACTTCGCGATGTCGTTGGCGATGGAGAATGTCGTGAGCGCGCCACGGGTGATCAGCAGCTGCTTGCCGATCTCCACGATCTCGATGAGCTTGGTGGGGTCGGAGTCCAGATCCACCATGTTGCCGGCCTCTTTGGCCGCCGAGGTGCCCGTGTTCATGGCGACCCCGACGTCGGCCTGGGCCAGTGCCGGCGCGTCGTTGGTGCCGTCGCCGGTCATCGCCACCAGCTTGCCACCCTGCTGTTCGCGTTTGATCAGTGCGAGCTTGTCTTCGGGCGTGGCTTCGGCGAGGAAGTCGTCGACACCGGCCTCGTCGGCAATAGCCTTGGCGGTCAACGGGTTGTCGCCGGTGATCATCACCGTGCGGATCCCCATTCGCCGCATCTCCTCGAAGCGCTCCCGCATGCCTTGCTTGACGACGTCTTTGAGATGGATGACACCCAGAACCGCGGCCGCGCCGTCGCGGGTCTCGCCGACCACCAGGGGCGTACCACCGCCGGCGGCGATCCCGTCGACGATGTCGCCGAGCTGGTGCGGCACCGTACCACCCTGTGCCCGTACCCATTCCGCGACCGAGCTGGCCGCCCCCTTGCGCAGCGAGTGTCCGTCCAGGTCAACACCGGACATCCGGGTGGAGGCAGAGAATGCCACCCACTGCGCTTGCGCGAGTTCGCCGGGTGTGCGGGCGCGCAGTCCGAAGTTTCGCTTGGCGAAGATGACGACGGAGCGTCCTTCCGGGGTTTCGTCGGACAGGCTGGACAACTGCGCGGCGTCGGCCAGTTCGTCCGGGGAGACGCCGTCGAGGGGGATGAAGGCGGCGGCCTGTCGGTTGCCCAGGGTGATGGTGCCCGTCTTGTCCAGCAACAGGGTGTTCACGTCGCCCGCGGCTTCCACCGCGCGGCCCGACATCGCGAGCACGTTGCGCTGCACCAACCGGTCCATCCCCGCGATGCCGATGGCCGACAGCAGCGCCCCGATTGTGGTGGGAATCAGGCATACCAGCAGCGACACCATGACGATTGCGGAGACGCCATTTGCGTTGAGCGCCTGGGTATCCGCCACACCCGGATTGTTCGCCTTGGCGAAGATCGCCAACGGCTGCAGCGTCGCCACCGCGAAGACGAAGATGATCGTCAACGCGGCTAGCAGGATGTTCAGCGCGATCTCGTTGGGAGTTTTCTGCCGGTTAGCGCCCTCGACAAGGGCGATCATCCGGTCGATGAAGCTCTCTCCAGGCTTCTGAGTCACTTTCACCACGATCCGGTCACTCAGTACCGTGGTGCCGCCGGTGACCGCGCAACGGTCACCGCCCGATTCGCGGATCACCGGTGCCGACTCGCCGGTGATCGCCGATTCGTCCACCGAGGCGATGCCCTCCACCACGTCGCCGTCGCCCGGGATCACCTCGCCGGCTTCGACCACGACGATGTCGCCTTGTTGCAGCATTGGCGCCGCAATCTGTTCCTCCGCGACGGAGCTGCCGGGTTCCCAGTTCTTGAGTCGGCGCGCCATGGTCTGGGTCTTGGCGCGGCGCAGCGTCTCGGCCTGCGCTTTGCCGCGGCCTTCGGCCACCGCCTCGGCCAGGTTGGCGAACAGCACTGTCAGCCATAGCCAAATCACGATCATCCACGCGAACCAGGTGGGGCCGATGATCGCCAGCACGGTGGCCCAGATGGCACCGAGTTCGACGATGAACATCACCGGATTGCGCCACAGCGTCTGCGGATTCAGCTTGCGCAGCGCATTGGGTGTCGACTTCCACAGCATCCGCGGGTCCAGCTGACCACCCTGCACGCGTTTGGTGCTGGGGGGATGCGTGGTCTTTCGGCGCGTCGAAACCACGGATTTGGCTTTGGGTTTGGTGATCGCTGTCATCAATGGATTCCTTCAGCGAGGGGTCCAAGCGCAAGCATGGGTAGGAAGGTCAGGGCAACGAGTATCAACGTGACGCCGGCAACCATCCCGACGAATTGAGGGCGGTGGGTGGGCAGGGTGCCCACCGACTCCGGTGTGGAGCCTTGCTTGGCCAGCGAGCCGGCCAGAGCCAGCACCAACACGATCGGCAGGAATCTGCCGAATACCATTGCCAGACCTAGGGCGGTGTTGTACCAGTTCGTGTTGACGGTGATTCCGGCAAATGCCGAGCCGTTGTTGTTCGCCGCCGAGGTGAACGCGTACAGCACCTCCGACAACCCGTGTGGCCCGGTATTGAGCATGCCGGCGCGTTCACCGGGCAGGGCCATCGCAACCGCGGTCCCGGTCAGCACGATCAGCGGTGTGACAAGGAAATATCCTGCGGCCAGCTTGATTTCACGCGGGGTGATCTTCTTGCTCAGGTATTCAGGGGTACGCCCGACCATCAAGCCGGCGACGAAAACGGTGATGATCGCCAGGATCAGCATGCCGTACAGGCCCGACCCCGTACCGCCGGGCGCGACCTCACCGAGTTGCATGTTGAACATCGTCATCAGCCCGCCGAGGCTGGTGTAGGAGTCGTGGAAAGAGTCGACGGCACCGGTGGAGCTCAGTGTCGTGGACGCGGCGAACACCGCGGAGTCCGCGACGCCGAACCGCTGCTCGACGCCTTCCATTGCACCGCCGATCGCCGTGGGCACGGTGCCGTGATGCTGCGACTGGAACCACAAGGTGAGCGACACGCTGATCGCATACAGCGTCGCCATGACGGACGCGATGGCATAGCCCTGCTTCTTGTTGCCAACCATCCGTCCGAAGGTGCGCGGCAACGAGAAGCTGATCACCAGCAGCAGGAACGTCTCCAGCCAATTGGTCCACGCCGCCGGGTTCTCGAACGGGTGCGCAGAGTTCGCGTTGTAGAACCCGCCACCGTTGGTGCCGAGTTCCTTGATGGCTTCCTGGCTGGCCACCGGGCCACCGGTGATGGTCTGCTGAGTGCCGTTGAGGGCGGTGACCACCTGATCGTGCAGGTGGAAGTTCTGGATCGACCCGCCCGCCACCAGCGCAACGGCGCCGAGCACCGCCAGCGGCAGCAGGATGCGAAGGGTGCCGCGGACGAGATCCACCCAGAAATTGCCCAGATCGCCGGTGCGTTTGCGGACGAAGCCACGCACCAGCGCGACCGCGACCGCCATTCCCACCGCGGCAGAGACGAAGTTCTGCACTGCCAGACCGGCCATCTGCACCAGGTGGCCTTGCGTTGATTCGCCCGAGTAGGCCTGCCAGTTGGTGTTGGTGACGAAGCTGACCGCGGTGTTCCACGCCAGCCCAGGGGTCATCGGGGTAGCGGGATCATGTAGGTGCAGTGGAAGCTTGCCCTGGACGAGCTGCAAACTGAACAAGAACAGGATGCTGATCGAGGAGAACGCCAGCACGCTGCGGGCATAGGCGCCCCACGTCTGTTCCGCACGGGAATCGACACCGATGAGCCGGTAGATCCACGACTCCGTGCGCAGATCTTTCTCCGAGGAGTAGACCCGGTACATGTAGTCGCCGAGAGGCACGTGCACCAAGGCCAGCGCAACGACGAGGACAACGAGGAAGATTATCCCCGCAGTGGTTGTACTCACTAGAACCTTTCCGGAAACAAAAGGGCGGCAGCCAGATACAGCGCTGTGAGGACGGAAAGCGCCAAGCCGACCGCGTTTTCGTAGTTCACAGTCGCTCGACCAACTTCTGCGTCAGGCCGAGCAGCGCGAACACCGCCACCGTCAGCGCGATGTATGCAAAGACGCCCATCTCATCTCCGTTCCGTACGCAATCCGCTTCCCGCATGCATTCCGTGGAGGCCGCGCAGGTCCGCGCGGCCAGGGCCAGCTTGAAAGCTATGTGTGGCCTGGTGGACCCGAAGTTTGATTGACGCTTTCCTAACACCGTCACCGGGCACTTTTACGGTTCCTTGACGGGGTGCGGTGACCCGCGACACAGCACGGGGAAAGGCCTGAAATGGGGGTCGAGCGCGGACCGAACGCCTAAGCCTTGGCCGTGTGAGCGTTAGGGCATCCGGGGCGGCAACGGCGGCCGAGCACCCGGCCGTTTGGTGACATGCCTACCCGAGGCCGAGCAGGATGTCTGTCCTAGGTGGGTGACTTCACGTTGTGCCGTCATCGGAATTCGCAGTACCCCCGCCAGAATGCTTGGCCGCCAAATCATTTCGCGAACCGGGTGTGTCGATCATGGGCAGTCGGACCTGAAAGACCGTGATGCCGTTGGCCGACTCGGCGGACACCGTGCCGCCGTGCGCCTTGACGATCGAGTTGACGATGGCCAGCCCCAAGCCGTGACCGGATCCGTTGGAGCGTGACTTGTCGGCGCGAACGAACCGCTCGAACAGGTGGGGGAGGACTTCGGGGTCGATGTCGGGCCCGTCGTCGGTGACGGTCAGCTCCGCGTAGGGCACGCTCAGGCCCTGCGCAGATGCCGGACGGCAGGTGATCCCGGTCGTCACCGTGACGCCCGGAGGTGTGTGCACCCAGGCGTTGGTGAGCAGGTTGCTGAGCAGCTGGTGCAGCCGGGCGTGGTCGCCGTTGACCCATACCGGCTCGTCGGGCAGATTCTTGACCCAGTTGTGCGTCGGCGCCGCGACCGCGACGTCGTTGACCGCGTTGATCACCAGGTCGGCGAAGTCGAGTTCCTGGGTTTGCAGATCCTGGCCTTCACCCAGGCGGGACAGCAGTAACAGTTCGTCGACCAGTGACGCCATCCGGCGCGCCTCGGACTCGATGCGTGCCAGTGCGTACTCGGTCGTGGGCGGTAGATCCGAACTGTCCTGACGGGTCAGCTCGGCGTAGCCCTGGATAGCTGCCAGCGGGGTGCGCAACTCGTGGCTGGCGTCGGTGATGAACTGCCGCATCCGCATGTCGGATTCAACGCGGTAGGCCAGTGCGCTCTCGACGTTGTCGAGCAACTTGTTCAGAGTGTGCCCGACGATGCCGACCTCGTTGTCCGGGTCGGTGTCCTCGGGCCGGACGCGGACCCTGATCTGGTGGTCCTCGTCGGCCAGCGGCATTACTGCCACCTCGGCGGCGGTCGCGGCGACCCGACTCAGCGGGCGCAGCGCATAGCCCACCACCCAGGCCGTCAATCCAGCTGTGATCAGTAGCGCGGTCGCGATCAATGCGGTGGTGGTGAGCTGTTTACGCGCGATGATCGCGTCGGCGATGTTCAGCGAAACGCCAACCACCAAGCGATCCGTTCCCGAGGCGCGGCTGTCCATCTGGTGGGGGCCCAGACTGCCCAGCGTTTCGACCCGGGACGGACCGTCGATCCACGACTGCGCCTCGATGGCGTGGACGACGTCGGGCGGCGCGGCGCGAGGTTGGTCCTCGGAGAAGACGGCCGAGGCGATGACCTTGCCGTCGCGAACCACCGCGATGAGGTTGCCCGGCGTCTGTCCGGTGAATTCCAGCACGGCTTGGGACAGCGGCGGAATGCCGCTGTGCACCGAGGTGTGTTCGCCGTTGCGGTACCGGGCGTAGGCATGGCTGAAGGCGTGCAGTGATTCGGCGACTTCGGCGTCGTTCATGGTGGTGACGTAACCGCGCAGGGTGAGCACCGAGACGACGCCGACCGCCACCAGGACTACGGAGACGACGGCGAGAACACCCAACAGTAGCTGGCGGCGAAGGGAACGGGGATACCAGCGCGGGGTGTAACGGTCCCCCGTCATTGAAAACTCATTCCGGTGGTCGGAGCATGTACCCAATTCCGCGGACCGTGTGAATCATTGGTTCCCGGTCGGCGTCGATTTTCTTCCTCAGATACGAAATGTACAGGTCGACGATGCTGGTGCGGCCCGCGAAGTCGTAGTTCCACACCCGGTCGAGGATCTCGGTTCGGCTCAGCGCGCGTCGCGGGTTGCGCATCAGGAATCGCAGCAATTCGAATTCGGTCGACGACAGCGACATCGGGGTGCCTCCGCGGGTCACCTCCCGACTGGCCGCGTCCAGCTTGAGGTCGCCGACCTTGAGGGACTCGTCGGCCGGCGGTGCCAGATGGCTGGAGCGGCGCAGTAGCCCGCGCAAGCGCGCGACCAGCTCCTCGAGGCTGAACGGCTTGGTCATGTAGTCGTCAGCGCCGGCGGTCAGGCCGGTCACCCGGTCCATCACCGAGTCGCGGGCGGTGAGGAAGAGGGTTGGGGTGTATGAGTCCGATTCGCGGACCCGCTGCAGGATCTGCAGGCCGTCGACGTCGGGCAGCATGATGTCGAGTACCAGCACGTCGGGATTGATCCGGTCGAACTTGGCGATAGCTTCGCGCCCGTTGTGGGCGATCTCGACGTCCCATCCCTCGTAGTGCAGCGCCATCTTGACCAGGTTGGTCAGGGCCGGTTCGTCGTCGACCAGCAACACTCGGATAGGTGAGCCGTCGGCACGATTAATCCGGGGGAGTTGCCCCAAAATCGCCTGGCGGGGACGTTGACTACGCGCGTAACTCGTCATTGACGTCATATTCCCGCATTCTTTCAACCACATATGCGGTTGTCACGGTGTTCATATACTTCTCAAATGTTTCGCTGGCGGTCGCTGGCGCTGCTCGCTGATCGGGGATTCGGCGCAGTTAGCTGAGCGTCGCGCTGTGTGTTGCGAAATGTGCTCAAAGTTGTTGTGCGTGGCGGGCGTCAGCCGTGAGTGATGCCACTGCCAGGTATTGGCCGTGTGGCTTGGGGTAGTCGGCGATGCAGTTCCAACGGACCCGTGGCCGGACGAGCTGTGCAACGCCGCGGTGCCGCGGGATGGATGCCGGTCGGACGATCCGCGGCACGCGCGCAGGCCGACGCGGAGCCGAACTAGGGGGCGGAGGTTTACGACCTGCGACCGGCAAACCGACGAGCGCCTAGAAGAGCTCTGGCAAAGCAGCGTGGCCGCACACCTGGCGGTGTGCGGCCACGCTTTGTGTGAAGACGGGTGTCAGGCCCAGCTGGACCCGACGGCGCTGTCGGTCTGCGCCATGTTGCTGCCGGCGGACTGCACCTTCTGGCCGTGAGCGTTGGCCTGCTCGTAGATCACCTGGAAGTTGCGACCCAACTGGGTGATGAACTCTTGGCAAGCCACCGAACCGGCGCCGCCCCAGAAGTCACCGGCAGCCAGCACATCGCGAACGATGGCCTGGTGCTCGGCCTCCAAGTTGGCGGCCTGCGCGCGGATGAGCGCACCGTGGGCGTCGACATCGCCGAACTGGTAATTGATCGTCATCGTGATAGTCCCTTCTAGCTGCTGAGGATCTGCTGGGAGGCCTGCTCTTGCTGCTCGTAGTTGTTGGCATCCCGGATGAGTCCGTCGCGAACGCCGTGCAGCATGTTGACGATGTTGCGGAAGGCCTGGTTCATCTGGGTCATCGTGTCCATCGAGGTGGCCTCGGCCAGACCACTCCAGCCGGCGCCGGAGATGTTCTGCGAGGACGCCATCATCCGGCGAGCCTCGTCCTCGACGGTCTGGGCGTGAGTCTCAAAACGGCCTGCCATGGCCCGCATCGAGTGCGGGTCAGTCATAAAGCGAGTTGCCACTTGGCTTTCTCCTTATCTCGTGATGCTGGGTTCTTACTTGGTCATGTGTCTGATAACGCCCCGCGGATGTTACGGCCACACCGCGGCTTCTCGGCTCGAAACTGGCCAGATTCTGTGTTGTTTTTTTCTCGCCGCTAGACCACGACCTGTTTAGGCATGACGACGGGCTTGAAGCCGTATCGCGGACCGGCGTAAGCCCCGGCGCCCTTGGCGGCGGCCGCCATGCCGGGCATGCCCGCCATGACGCCCGGAGCGGCGGCCTCTTCGGCAACCGTCCAGCCACTGCCCGCCAACGCCGTTCCGGCGTTCGCGGCCACCGGCGCAGCGGCGGTCCAACTGGCCGGCACCGACAGGCTGCCGACCAGGGATGCCTCGCCCAGGCTGGCGGCCGCGCCGGCCGCCCCCACCTCGCCGGCCAGACCCGCAGCTGCGCCCTCTGCGGCGGCAGGTGCGGCCGCGGCCACCGCGGCCGCTGCGGAAGCGATGTTGCCGTCGATGGTGTGCCCGGCGAAGATCGCGTTCGGAATGGCGGCGAACACGAACCACGAGGCCGTGACACCGACCTGCTGAATACCGTTGAAGATCAGCGGGGTGCCAAGCAGGCCGTCGAGTGCGCTCAGAAGTTCCTGCACCGGTACCGGCAGCGACTGGAACAGCCCCAATCCGATGGGTTGTACACCTGAGACGAGGTTCGACAACTCACCCTGCAGGCCGCTGACGATACCGCCGAGGGATGAGACCGGTGATTCCGAAGCCGCCGCGGCCACGGCAGCGGACTGGATGCCGGCCGCGCCCGGGTTGGTGGTCTGCGTCGCCGGCGTCAGCGGCTCAAGCACGGCGGCTGCAGCCGCGGCAGCCTGGTATGTGGCCATGGTGACGGCGTCCTGCACCCACATCTCCATGTACTGCGCTTCGGTGGCCATGATCGCCGGGGTGTTGAGGCCCAGGAAGTTCGTCGCCACAAGGGTGGCCAGCAGTGCCCGGTTGGCGGCGATCACCTGAGGGGGAACGACGCCCGCAAAGGCTGCCTCGTAGGCGGCCGCCGACGAGGATGCCTGGATGCCGGCCTGCTCGGCCGCCGCCGCGGTCTGGGTCAACCAGGCCACGTACGGTTGCGCGGCGGCCGCTGCCGATGCCGACCCCGCACCCGTCCACTGCTCGGTGGTCAGCTGGGTGATGATCGACTCGTACTGGGTGGCCGTGGTGCTCAGCTCGGAGGCCAGGTTGTTCCAAGCGGTCGCGGCGGCCATCAGTGGCCCGGCGCCCGCACCGCTGTACATCAACCCGGAGGTGATTTCGGGGGGTGTACCAAAGTAAGACATCTGCTATCCCGTTCCTGTTGGCGTGATTCGGATTTGTCTGTGGGAGTGCGGGTTCGGGGGTTAGACGCTCACCGGCTTCGGCATGACGATGGGCTTGACGCCGTAGCGTGGCGCGCCGAAGCCGGCGCTGTTGCGAGCCGCCGACGCCATTCCCGGCATGCCTGGATAAAACGCTCCGGGTGCCGCCGTCGCGGGTGCCGCCGTGGTCCAGCCGGCGCCGGTCAGGGCGCCGGGGGCGGTGCTGGAGATCAGGGTGCCTCCCGCGGCCCAACTGGGCGGAACCGAAAGCGTGCCGACCATCGTGGCCTCGCCGAGACCCGCGGCGACTGGGGCGCCCGAGACGGCGCTGACTGCACCCGCTGCAGCGGCTGGGGCCTCCGACGCCGCGGCTGCGGCCGCCGCGAGGTCCTCGGGGACGCCATAGCCGTCTGGCATCAGGCCACCACCGGTCAGACCGAGCAGGTTCGAGGACGCCGAGGCCCAGTTGCCGATCTCATAGCTGTTGAAGTTGGACAGGTTGCCGGACAGGCTGAAGGGGTTAGTAGTGGGCCCAGCGCCGCCCAGCAACGTGTCGAGCGAGTTGATGGCGTCGGTGAAGCCCGACAGCGGGCTGCTGCTGGCCCCGGAGGACGCTGCCGACGACAACGATGCGGCGGCCGCGTTGGCCGATTCGGACTGTTCGTAGGTGCCGCTGCTCAACCCCAGCGTCTGCACGAACTGCTCTTGAATCGCCTGGGCCTCGGCGGCGAGCTGCTGGTAGAGCGCCCCGTAAGCGGTGAAGATGCTCGACTGCAGAATCGACACCTGGTCGGCGGCGGCAGGTGCGATGGCGGTGGTGGGGGCCGCAGCGCCTGCGTTCTGTGCTGTGAGTGCACTACCGATCGCTGCCAGCTGCGATGCCGCGGCGGCCAATTCTGCGGGCACTGCTGTCAAAAATGACATCTATTGCTCCCTTGCTTGTGTCGAACGCGCCGACCTTGAGTCCCCGGGTCGGCCTTGGGTGTTTGCGTAACGGCCCCTCTGCGTTGGCGTAACGCTAACCAGCCCTGGCTCCACAGTCCTTGCCGAAAAGGGCAGCTTGGCGGACGTTTACGGCGTCTTAACGCTTGCGCGCGCAGTTTTAACAGGGCCTTGGCGGGCGACATTTTGATGTCACCTGGCGCGCGGGGGCCCGACGCCTCTAATTCGCGTTCGGGCGCGCGGCGCGCGGACGGTACACGACGGGTCGCCTTCGCGCATCTTCGCTTTGGAGGGGGATGGGAGGTTCTGTATCGGGACCGGCGCGCTAGATTGCGCCGAGGCCCCCATAGCCCAATTGGCAGAGGCAGCGGACTTAAAATCCGCACAGTGTCGGTTCGAGTCCGACTGGGGGCACAAGAAACCGCAGTTCAAATGTGGTCCGGGCTGTCTAGCTCTCTGCGCCAGTCTCGGCGTCACCCGGAGGTCGGACCACGCGGTTAATCTGACTCGCCACCGGCAAGCTTAGGAGGAACAGCGATGAACACAGCCGAGCGTCTGTGGAATCTACGGGACCGGCGTGCTGGCGTGGTTGTACGAGCTTCGCTGCACTGGACCACCATCGTCGAGGCTCTTCCGTAGCCGTTGATGACCGGGACGTCCTGGTCTGAAGTTACCCGCGAGGATTTGAACGACGCGGTGCACTGGCTCATTGCGAGCCTTGTGTCAGTAGCCCAGCGGAGGCCGTGGGCCTTGCGCGAAGCGGGCTGCCGAACCTAGTCGAAGGTCAGATCGCCAGATGTCAGCGTCTCCGCGGATGCCAGCACAGGCTAGCTGGGACCTCCGCGCCGTCGCGCCCGTCCGCGTGGCGGGCGCGCGCTATAGACCGGCGCCGGCACGCCACTAAACAGACATCATGTGGCATTATCGAAACTATGTTCGAATTATGAGATGTTTGCCGCGGAGTTCCCGACCTTATTCGCGTGGACCGTCAAGTGCACGGCAATGTGTGGTGCGGGTCTTCCCGGCCTCCGGCGTTCGCAAATTCCAGCTTCCCTCTGGGTGAAGCGGGCGGCTTGTTGCTGGAGCGGGTCATGCTGGCACAACGAGTGGCCTGGATCAGGCGACCCGATGGCGGCTGGCTGCTGCGTCGAGATGCGCGCGCGAGGCGCTGACCTGCGATCCGAGCTCATGATGCGCCTGTGGCCCGGTTAGCGAATGCTCGTGGTCGAAGTCGTCCCGGGGTTTGCCCCGGCTGCTCTGTTATTCGGTCGATCGAGGTATACGCGCCGGCTCGGAGTCCCGTTGCTGTCCGGGCACTGTTAAATGCCTGCGCGTCAACGCAAATGTGTGGGGGAAGAGGTGTCTGTGACACACACTATGTCGCGTTACGCGACATAGTGATGTTTGACTAGACAGGGTGTTGCCTTTGGGTGTGATGCGTGCCTATGCTGACGAGGTCCGACCGTGTATTGATGCGGTGTGCCGGCCAGTGCGTGCCCGGGTGGGAAAGGTGTGGTTGTCGCGGTGGAGTTTGTGGAATCGCCGCCTCGGGCTGGAGCCCCGTGGGACGGTCAGAGTTGGGGCGAGGCCGAGGGGGCTGCGGAGAAGATGATTTATCGATCGATGGCCACGGTGGGTACGGCGCTGGTTGTCCTGGGGGTGTGCCTGGTGGGTTTTTCGCGCAACCGGCTTCGGGGTGTGGGTGGGTGAGTACGGCTTGGGAAGCGAGCCGGTGATTGAGGAAAGGTTCTGGTGGTATGCCTCGTACGCTGTCGTTGTCTGATCAGATTGTTATTGATGTTCCGGTGGACATTGTGTATTCGCGTGTCAGTGATGTGACCGCGATGGGGCAATGGAGCCCGGAGAACACCGGTGGGTCGGTGGTGGGGTCGCACGAGATTGCCCGTGTGGGCACCATGTTCGATGGCCATAACAAGCGTGGCCGGTTGGTGTGGACCACGCGCTGTGAGGTGATTGCTGCCGAGCCCAATGTCAGCTTCGCGTTCGCGGTGCGGGCTGCCGGATTCGGGCGGTATCGTCGCCGTCCGCCTGTCCCGTTTTTCATTCCCACGACGTGGAGCTACCGCTTTGAGGCTGTTGACGAACAGTCCACCCGGCTCACTGAGACGTGGACCGTCGGTCCGTGGCCTGCCGTGTTAATCATGCTGTTTCAGCGGATGACCGCCGACGGTCTCAACGTCCCAGAGATGCAACGCCGCAACCTTCGTATCACCCTGCAAAACATCAAAAATCACCTCGAAGCCGACCACCAACTGGCCCGAACCTAACCCAACCGGCCGACCCATCGCGCGCCCGCTCGACAAGAGTGAGGCAATATTAATAAACTACGTTAGTAATTTCATAGATTAATTGTGACGCCACGAATGCGTGGCAGAATGAATAATCACACTGGGTCTGCGCAGCCGCCGACTGAGTTATATTTCACCGCCAGCCGCCTGTTTTGTCATCATCGCTGAAGAGGACAAACGGAACGCTCGTTGGGATTATTCGTCCGTTAACAAGGAGATGTAAAGGTGTACGAAGTATTCATTGTTCTGCGCGAAAAGCCCGGCAAATCATCAGAAGATTCGATAGCCCATTGGGCGGGTCCGCATGCCGAGTTTGGGAAAAAGCTACCGGGGATCCGAAAATACACCCAGTATCGGTCCATCGGAGAGCCAGGTGGAGGTGCCAACACTTATCTTGGAATAGCGGCTCTGACTTTCGACAGCGAACAGGCATTCCTCGAGATGACCCAGTCGCCGGAATTTGCCGAAACCCTCGAAGATACGAAGCAATGGGCAGACGTGGATCAGCTGGCTATGTTCGCTGTCGATACGGCCAGGTACGTGTAGACATACGTATAGACAGAGGAGCCGCCACAGCCCACCTACCCGCTGCGGTCGTCTCCACGGCCCCAGGCAGCAGCGGTTCGGTTTGCTGGAGCCCGGTGTTGCGGTTTGCCGCAATCGCGCTGTTTTCACGTGGGTCAGGACTCTTGCAGGCGCTACCGAGGTCTGACAGCGCCCAGTGAGGGCATCGGCCCTCGATAGCGGGTTTGCACCGTATCCTCCGGCGGTCTAGCGCGGCTCCGCCGCGCGATGGGCCCCGCTGTTCGCAGAGCACCCGACTGCACGGTAGTGACGCCGACCCGAAGTCCGTGGCGGGGATCTCCGTGCACGGCCATTTCTCTTCTCACTTCTTGGCGCGAGATTTTCACTCGCGGAACGGGCCTGTTGACACTCCGGGCGGCATGGCGATCGGATATGACACGATGTAGCTTGACACGACATATTGTCGTGTTACATGGTGGGGGAGAGACCCGCCGCTTGTGTGAGGCGACCGGGTTTGTCAATCGTTTGTGTCTCATTACTCGCCGAACGGAGCGTGCCATGAAGGCATATCAGTTTGAGTCCCCCGCGACTGGATTGACCCTTGTCGACCTGGCCGAGCCAACCCCGGGACCCGGCCAGGTCGTGATCGACGTTGGGGCCGCCGGCATTTGCCGGTCCGATGTGCACATCCTCAAAGGACACGGCGACGACTGGCTGCGCAAGCGACCGATTGTTCTGGGTCACGAGGTCGCCGGAACTGTCACCGCCCTCGGGCCTCAGGCCGACGGTGTCGCCATCGGGGATCGCGTCGCGGTCGCCTCGATCATTCATCCAATCGAGCAGGCCGACTTCAAGGATGCAATCGGATTGGGCTTCGACGGCGGCTACGCTCTCAAGGCTGCCGTGCCGGTCCGGAATCTGATGCCCATTCCCGACGGCGTCCCGTTTACCCACGCCGCGGTGGCTACCGATGCGATTGCAACCGCTTACCACGCGGTTGTCACCGAAGCCGAGATAGCACCCGGTTCGATAGCGGTGATCGTCGGGCTGGGCGGCCTCGGTCTCAGTGCCGTCCGGATCGCCGCGCTCCAGGGCGCCACCGTCTACGGAGTCGATGTCAACACGACGGTCTTCGATAACGCCCGCGATCAGGGGGCCGCTGCATGTGTCACCAGTATCTTCGAGGTCCCCGAGGGGATCGACGTAGTCCTCGATTTCGCCGGAATGGGGGCCACCACGGCCGACGCTATTGCTGCGGTCAAGCCCGGCGGGTGCGTCGTGGTAGTAGGTCTCGGCGTTGCGGAGGCAACACTTTCTACTAATCAGATAGTCACGAAGAACATTCAGGTCAGGGGCTCTCTTGGGGCCAGCTTCAACGACCTGAAGGCTGTTCTCGATCTCCTCGCCGACGGTTCGCTAGTTCCCTTGGTCGAAGAAGTGCCATTCGACGACCTCGAAGCCGCACTGGAGAGATTGGAGCGGGGAGAGGTGCAAGGTCGTCTGGTCACCTGCCCCACCTCCTGAGCCACCTTGATCTCCGGACGACAGGCAAGGTGCTCGTGCAACCTGGATCCCGAAATGTCGGAGCCGTTAACGCGGCCGGGGCGGTGGACGTGATGAAGACGAGAATCGAAGGGGTGCAGGCGGATTGAACGAGAAGTAAAGGGACGAAGTGGCCGTGGCTGGAGCGACTCGGCAGCGCCGAGACTCATTGGGGCCGGCGGCCGCCGGAGTTGCGCAGCATCTTCTCTCCGGCTGAACAGGCAAGAAACGTAGATCTGTGATGCAGACGCCAAGACAAGCTCATATTGCTTTGACGCCTGACGCCTGACGCAACGCAGAAGCCATCAAAACAACCTCGATCCGGAGCAAACCACATGAAAGCACTTGTTATTCACGGCCCCCAAGACTTGCGCTACGAAACTGTCGACGACCCGAAAATAAGTGATCCAAGGGACTTGATTATCGCGGTGAAGAAATGCGGCATCTGCGGCAGCGACTTGCATTTACTCCACGGAACGCTACCGGCGCCACGCGCAGCTTATGGCGTAGGTCATGAGGCGGTCGGAGAAGTTGTCGAGGCGGGAAGCGCCGTATCGGAATTGAAGGTCGGAGACGCCGTCATGCTGGCAGCGTCGACGGGCTGTGGGCAATGCCTGCCCTGTTTGACGGGCCACATTAAGCGGTGTGAAAAAAGTCGGCTGCAGGTCTATGGCGTCGGGGGAGGTCTCGAGGGCTGTCAAGCTGAGGCGGTGCTGGTTCCAGCCGGTGACTTCAATGCGGCCCGGATTCCTGATGGCGTCACCGAGGAGCAAGCAATTCTGTTGACCGATAACCTCCCGACTGCTTACGGCGCGTGTCTGAATGCCAATATCAGGCCGGGCTGCACTGTCGGGGTCGTTGGCCTTGGACCAATCGGGCTGATGGCAGTGGAACTCGCCTATGTCATGGGAGCAAGTCGTGTCTATGCGATCGACCTGGTCGCTGAGCGCCGACAGATCGCGGAGCAAATCGGTGCCATTGCGTTAGTGCCCGACGAAGCCATCGAGCATGTCAAGGCGGATACCAAAGGCAAGATGATTGATTGCGTGGTCGAGGCCGTTGGAGCAGATGCGACCGTAGAGCTTGCGCTCGGGCTCGTTAGGGTATCGGGCAATATTTCAATCCTGGGCGTCAGTATGGATATCGGCTTCAAGATACCAAGTGAGGTATTCTTGAATGGCGTCACAATTGCAGCTGATTACTTGACCGAAGTAGCCCGGCATTGGCCGGATCTAATACCAATGATTCAGTCGGGGCGAATCAAGCCGGAACGATTTATCACAAACCGTTCCGGTCTGGCGGATGGCGTAGAGGCCTACAAGCGCTTTGAAAGACGCGAACAGGGAGTGCTGAAAGCCGTTCTGACTCCGTGAATGGAGTGGCACCATTGGGTGCCTCGTCGGGGATGCGATTGCGTCGGGTGCGCTGTTTAACGTCGGGTGCGCTGTTTAACGTTGTGGCGTGGTGTTTGGGTGTCAAGCGTGTTTCGCGATTGTTGTATTGGGAGTGTGATGCCCCTGCGGCGCGCAAAATCTGCACATCCAGCGGCGAGGCGGGGTCGTTAGCGTCGTGGCAGTGATCGCGGCTTCAAGCCCTACGATGAGGAGAAGTAGTCAGCATGGCGTCTGATGTTCTGGAAACCAACATCCACCCGGGGGTGGCGGGATTTCTATCACAACCCAAGAAGTTGCTGATTGACGGGAGCTGGGTGGACTCGTCGTCGGGAGAGACGTTCGAGACGGTTGATCCGGCGACTGGGCGCACGCTGACCTCCGTTGCCCGGGCGGGAAATGAGGATGTCGAGCGGGCGGTGCGTGCGGCGCGTGCGGCGTTCGATTCTGGTGCGTGGTCGCGGTTTACTCCGGCGCAGCGCCAGGAGGTGTTGTGGAAGATCGGCGCTGGTCTGGTCGACAAGGCGGCGCAGTTCGGTCAGCTGGAGTGCTTCGACAACGGGAAGTCAGCCGTGATCGCGACCAACGTTGACGTTGTGTGGGCTGCTGATGTGTTCAAGTATTACGCCGGGTGGGCGACCAAGATCGAAGGCACCACGATCACTCCATCGGTGCCTTGGCTTCCCGGATCGCAATGGCATGCCTATACGTTGCGTGAGCCGGTTGGTGTCTGCGGTCAGATTATTCCGTGGAACTTTCCGTTGGTCATGGCGGCCTTCAAGATTGCACCGGCGTTGGCTGCTGGCAACACGGTGATCCTCAAACCGGCCGAACAGACCCCGTTGACCGCGCTGATGCTCGGCGAGCTCATTGAGGAGGTCGGTATTCCCGCTGGTGTGGTCAACATACTTACCGGCTTTGGTGATGTTGGCGCCGCTCTTGCCGAACATCGTGACGTAGACAAGATCGCTTTCACCGGCTCGACGGAGGTCGGTAGGAAGATCGTCGGTGCGGCAAGGGGAAACCTGAAGAAGGTTTCGCTGGAACTTGGTGGGAAGTCACCCAACATCGTCTACGCCGACGCCGACTTCAGTGAAGCGATACCCGGCTCGGCCAACGCCTGGTTGTTCAACCACGGCCAAGCGTGTGTCGCCGGCAGCCGGCTCTTCGTGGAGGACAAGATTTTTGACGAGTTCACCAGTGGAGTCGCCGAGTTCGCTGCCAACGTCAAGATCGGGCCCGGAATCGATGAGACCACCGAGGTCGGCCCGCTGGTCTCAGCCGAACAGCTAGCGAGGGTGACTGGCTACCTAGAACAGGGTTTGGCCGACGGTGCCCGCGCCCTTTCTGGTGGTCGCCGCCACGGCGACGCTGGCTTCTATGTGGAGCCCACGGTACTGGTGGATGTCGACGACACGATGAGTGTGGTCCGGGAGGAGATCTTCGGGCCGGTGGTCGTCGCCCTGCCCTTCAACGCCGCGGACGGTCCGGTGGGAGCCGCCAACGATTCGGAATACGGTCTGGCGGCGGGCATCTGGACCCGCGATATCTCTCGTGCTCACCGAACAGCGCGGCAGATCAAGGCAGGGTCAGTGTGGATCAACTGCTACAACGCATTTGATAGCGCTATTCCCTTCGGCGGCTACAAACAATCGGGTTGGGGTCGAGAGCTTGGGCCTGAGGCGATCGATCTCTACACGCAGACCAAAGCTGTCAACGTGCGGCTTTGATCATTGCCGAGCTCGCAGATCCCACAACGAATCCCACCGTCTGAGCCAGTGGCATCGCTAAAGGAGCGACCATCCATGCGTACTCGTGTAGCTCGATCTGGCCCATCGCCGGGACGAGTCAACAATCCCGGCCACAAGCAAATCGGGGTGCGTACGTACGTTCGGTTCCGACCCTTGTGACTATGAACTGCGCTACAACACAGGTGAACGGTGGACTCAGCGCAGGTGGTGTAACCGCTTCCGCCGATCCGCAACAGCCCTCTAGTTCAAGGGGATTCATCGTTATGGACAACGGGAGCGTCCGCTCACTACCGGCTACATTCGCCGCGCGGTGGGAGCGTGCCAGTGCAATATACCCGGGCAATGCCTTCCTCCTCTTCGAGGAGCGCGGCGGGACTATCCGGACGTGGACCTACGCAGAGTTCGATGCTGTGGTGACGCGCGCGGCGATAGCGCTGGGCGCAAGGGGCGTTACCGCGGGGGATTCTATTCATCTCGTGCTGTCGAACTGCCCGGCATTTGTCGCGTTATGGCTCGCGGCGGCACGAATCGGCGCTTATATGATTCCCGTCGATCCGGCCTCGACGTCACGCGATATCGGAAACCAGACCCGCCGGGTACACCCTGTGCTCGCGTTCTGTGCCGCCGAACGTGCCGACACGTATCGAAGCGGCTCACGAACCACCGTTATCGAGGTCAACGAGACAAGCGCTGACGTCGATCCCGGTGGCCCGCTCGATATCGGCGGTAGGGATCTAGTTGGAATTGGCGCACCGACCCCCATGGACTGGATGGCCGTCATGTTCACATCCGGAACCACGTCGGTGCCCAAAGGTGTTGTCCTGACTCAACACAACTACGCTTACGTCGCGGACACAATGTCGGAGCTGATCGATCTGCGCGCCCATCACCGATGGCTGGCCACCCTCCCGCTGTTTCACGCCAACGCGCAGTACTACTGCTTCGCTTCCGCGATTGCCGTCGGTGCCAGTGTCGCCCTGACGGCGGGCTTCTCAGCGTCGCGGTGGGTGACACAAGCGCGAACACTCGGTGCGACGCACGCCAGTCTGTTCGCCGCGCCTATCCGGATGATCCTTGCGCGCAACGCAGATGCGGGGGCACCCCTGCAACTTGATCACGTGTGGTTCGCCCAGAATCTCGGCGCGTCGCACTATGAGGAATTCTCGGCGCTCGTCGGATGTAAGCCGCGCCAGCTGTACGGGATGACCGAGACGCTGGCAGTAGTGACTTGCGATCTCTCGTCCCAGCCGCGGTGTAATGTCATCGGGTCAGTAGCAGCCGGGCGGCCGATTCTGATCGTCGACCCGGACACCGGCGAGCCGACGATTGACCCACGCCCTGGCGAACTCGTGGTCGGTGGTAAGCGCGGTGAGACCTTATTCGTCGGTTACCTGGATGATGAGCAGGTCACCGAGGCTGTGTTCGAGGAAGCTGGCGGAATCGACTGGTTCCATACGGCCGACATAGTTAGCCGGGCGGATGACGGGCATCTGGAGTTCGTCGGCCGCTCCGACGACGTCATTAAGGTTGCGGGCGAGAATGTCAGCCTCGCGCAGGTAGAAGCCGTGGTCTCCCAGTCGCCCGGGGTCCTCGAGGCCGCGGTGATTGCCGGGCATGATCCGGTCCGTGGTGCCGTGCCGATCGCCTATGTGGTCCCTAAGAATCGGGCGGACCCACCTGCCGTTGAGAGTCTCGAACGTTGGGCGACACAGGAACTGGTATCGGCGATGAGACCTCGCAAATGGCATATTATCGATGCGCTTCCCAGGACGAGCGTGGGAAAGATCCGCAAATTCAAACTTCCCAACAACGACGAAACCGTAGTATCAGGACTCTCACCGGGCGATAGCATCCGGGCTGGCCGGATCGTCTAGCGTCTCGTGAGAATGGCCGTAGCGCGGTAAATGCGGGACGATGTAAAGGCGTGGTCCGTAGCCGCGAGTTGAGGAGAATGCAGCGTGCGCGGTGTTCAGGATTCAGCCCCTACGACAACTACCGAATCGATCATCTCGAACTCGTGGAGGCGGTCTAAGCTCTACGGGGTCAGCCCGGCGGTCGGAACGTCCGCGATACCCCAATCGGATTTCGACCCGCACAGCAAGTTGCTGAGGGCATCACGACCGATTCTTGACGATTTGGCGTCAGATCTTCAGGATCAGCCATTCGGGGCGATTCTGACCGACGAGAACTCTCGTATTGTCGAGCGGCGCTTCGGGCGTCGGCAATTCGGCACCGCACTCGATGACATCCAGGCCGTGCCAGGCTGCGATTATTCCGAATCCGTCATCGGTACCAACGCATTGGGCACCTGCTGCGAGGTGGGCAAGCCCGTTTCAGTGATTGGGAGCGACCATTTCAGCGAAGCTTTGAAAGAGTTCTGCTGCTATGGCGTCCCAATCAGGAACCGGATCACCAGGCGGCTTGCCGGTTCTATGGATATCTGCGGACACGCAGGTGATTGGGAGCGGCTGTTCGCTCCGTTGGTGCACAACGCGGTTCGACAGATCGAACAACGCCTGATCGAAACCAGCAGCAAGGCAGACCAGAGACTGATCACCGAATACCACGTGGCGCTTGGCCAGCGAAAGGTGCCGATCATCGCCCTGAGTGACTCGGTGACGATGTCCAGCCCCAAAGCCCTCGACCTGGTCCATGCGGTCGACTTCGCGCTGTTTCACGAAGCTCGCCAAAGCATGACCGATCGGGAAATGTACTGGACTGCAACGTTGACCAGCGGCCACACGGTGTCAATTCATGCCCGCCGCGTCGACGGTGATGGCACGCTCTTTGAGCTGACCCCCGTCAGCGGTGCAGAACTCGAGCACCCGCCGTGCGATTCGTCGATGAAGTCATCGAGGTCGCGACCCACGGGACCGCTGATGATCGTCGGAGAGCCGGGCTCGGGTCGAACTACCGCCGCAGTGAAGGCCCTCGGATCCGCTGCGATGCGCTACCTGAACCCTGCCGACATTGATCGGATTGGTCAGGCGGCGTGGATTCGGTCGGAGTTGACCGCGGCATCACGGAGTACTCCAACGGTGATCAAGAATGTCGATCTACTTCCTGACTCTGTCGCCGCAGCCTTGGCGGATTGGTTAAGAAGCGGGCGGGGGCCTGCGCTACTCGCCATGACATGCGCCGATGACATCGCGCTCTCTGCCCGTCAGGCGATCTTGACAGCTCAGTGCACGCGCACGATCTACCTGAAGCCGCTTCGTGATCGGATGGATGAGCTGCCGGCGATCGTCGCGGAGATGATCGCGGACCGGGGTGCGCCCACGGTGCATTTCACGATGTCTGCCATGGAGAAGATGCTGCAGTATCCGTGGCCCGGAAATCTTGAGGAGCTCCGCACCGTCGTCAACGAAGCAATTTCGCGACGCCCTACCGGCGGGATCGTTCTCACGGATCTACCCCTGCGATTGAGGACTGGTGCTAAGTCGAACCTGACCCGACTCGAACAGCTGGAACGCGACGCTATCGTTCAAGCACTGCGGCGATCGAATCTCAACAAGACGAAGGCTGCGCAAGATCTAGGCGTCAGCCGTCGCAGCCTGTACAACAAACTGCGCGCATTGCGCATAGACACCAATCCAGCCAGCGTCCGTACCACCACATAAAAAGGCATGTCGCGGCACGGGCTCATGCGTAAAGCTGCTGTGAAAAGGCGAAAATGGCGGCTTGGTCAACGAACAGGGGCGAGTCGCGGCTGTGGAGCGCGCCGTGGGAGTTGCTGGTATATGGGGTTTTTAGCCAATGCGGCGCCAACTCGGCGATGACGAGTTACTGGGTGCGGCACCGATATGCAACGTACCGCACCACATATCCGCGAGCAGATCAAGAACCCAGTCACGGTCGCAGTCGACAACGCGCTGAACAATCCATCGAAAACAGAACTGATCAAGTTGACTCACAAGAAGTTGAACTCTCAGCTGGGCTTCCGTCCGCTGCCTGTCGGTGGTGAATTGTGCGAGATAGCCGCGCAATTCGTTGGACAGCGCATCGAGATAAGATTTCCACAGGTTCGCGACCTGGTGATCAACCGCCGTGGCCTCCTGTACTGCGGGGAGGATAGCCGCATTTTGTTCCCACCAGTGCAGTGCGCCCTCCAGCCATTCACGGATGGCCGCGGGCGAGTCGGTCAGTAGCGCTTGGTCGAGCTGCTGCCAGTACTGGGCTGTCTCGCTGAACATCGCGTCGAGAACTGAGAGGAAGCATTCCGCTTTGCCTGCGAAATGTGCATAGAAAGTGACGCGATTGATTTCGGCTTCGGTTGTGATGTCGCTAATCGATGTCGCGCTATACCCGGCCGATTCGAAAGCGGTCCGTGCCGCGTCGACCAGACGGTTGCGGGTGAGTCGCTTCTGCTCAGCACGAACAGGACCGCGGCGACCATGTGGTGACGTCGACGCATCGCTTTTGTCGACTGGCGCCATTCTCATAGTGTACCTATTGGGGTGTTCTGATTGCTCTGGTGTCTCACGGTATGCGCACGGCTCTTGGGCGTTCGAGCGGCGCAGCTGGCCTGCAAGTTTAGGGAAGAGTGCCTGTCCTTCTGACGTGCCGGACCGGTCAAGGCAGGAGAAGTTAAGGTGCTCGACGAGCCGAGGTTTTTCACGACACCCGAATTGCCGCCCCGCGCCACAGAACATTCCCGGCAGACGTGCAGCTCGTCGCCGCCGATACGCCTGGCCTGGCATGACTCGCGGAGTTGAACCGACAGGTCCCCGGAGGGCGCTTCACGCCTTCGGCCTCCATCGCTGGAACCGCGACGATCGCTGAACATGCACGCGGACAACAGCATTCACTTTTTCGATGCCGCCTGCCAATACTACTGGCACAAAGGAACGCGATCGCCGCGAGTGGAGGTTCAGTCGGGCGGCTCCACTCCTGGATTGACACCCAGCTCGCAACATCAAAGTCTCGCAACATCAATGTCGAGATTCAGCGAGGGGGGCACACACCAGCGCGCGGTTTGGATGCCGCGGCGCGCCAGCGATGAGTCGTTTGCGGGGTCGTCTCGAAAATCCTCGAACCGCAGTGATCGGCGCCCGGCGCCCTCGTGAATCGCCTGATGAGTAGCGCCTGAGCCATTGTGCGATTGCGCCAATCGCGGGCCAGGAGTTGGGCAGGTGCCGACATTGATCCCGGGAGGTTTCGCTTTCCATGATGAGTGGCGGTCCCTGGACGCTCGGTCTGCCGCGGTGTTTCTTGCCCGCGCGCAGACGGCCCGACGACGGATCCAGACGAACTTGATGGGAGTGCGCAGCATGGGTCGAGCACGCGGTGTCGTGGAGGATCTCGTGCGCGTGCGGGTGGCCGAACACCCCGATGCCGTGTGGCTGAAGTGGCGCGACGAAGAGATCTCATGGCGCGAGGTGCTGTCCTACGCGCGGCGCGCCGCGAACGGACTGCTGGAGCTTGGCGTAAAGCCAGGTGAACGTGTCGCGCTCATGATGTCCAATCGACCTGAGTTCATCTGGCTGTACCTGGGTGTCGCCTTCATCGGCGCACGATCGGTTCCGATCAACATTTCGCAGCGTGGAGCGGCATTGGCTCACATCCTTCATGACTGCGACGCGGTGGCGATCGTTTTCGAAAACAACCTGCGCGATGTGGTGCACAGCGTCTCGCGCCACCTAACTGCCCTGCGCCGACTGGTAGTAGTAGATGGACCGCTGGGGCCAGACGTCGATGCAGATGTACCCCGCCTGCTGGCCGGGTCGGACGCCGAGCCCGACGTCGAGATCACCGATCCCGGTGGGGGGATCGGCATGATGTACACCTCGGGCACGACAGGACCGCCCAAGGGTGTTGTCGCGCACCACTACGACCTCACACCGATCCGTCGACTGCTCGACGCATCGCGGGTGCAGCCTGGCGAGACGATGTACACCGGCTTGCCGCTATTCCACGGCAACGCGTTGTTGGTTTCTATGCTCGGCTCGATCATGCTGGACGCGAAGCTGGCGCTGGCGCCGAAGTTCACCGCCTCTGGTCTGTGGGACGACTGTCGACGCTACGACGCCGTCGAGTTCAACTCGCTCGGTGGGATGATCTCCATACTGCTCAAGCAGCCACCTAGCCCGCGCGATCGCGACCATCGAGTGAAAACCGTCCTCTCCGCAGGATGCCCTCCTGGCCGCTGGCGGGAGTTCGAGAAGCGTTTCGGGGTACGGATCGTCGAGTGGTTCGGCATGGTCGATGCACCGGGGATTCTGCTAAATTCCGAAGGCCGTGTCGGCTCCATGGGCCGTTCGGGCATCGCAGACGTCGAGTTCGCTGTGGTCGACGATCGCGACCGGCCGCTGCCGGCCGGTCGGGTCGGGGAGTTGGTGTTCCGTCATCCGCGGGGCAGGCTGACCAGCTACCACAAACTTCCGGCGCTGACCGAGCGCGCATACCGAGGCGGCTGGTTCCATTCCGGCGATCTGGCCGAGGTTGACTCGGAAGGGCATTTCTACTACCGCGGGCGGCGCAAAGAGTCAATTCGAAGGCTCGGCGAGAACATCTCAGCATGGGAGATTGAGTCCGCTCTTGACGCCCATCCAGGCGTTCTCGATTGTGCCGCGCATGCGGTGGAATCTCCGAACGGCGAGGACGAAGTGAAAGTCTGCATCGTTCCGAAGGTCGGCGCGCGATTCACGCCTGAGGAAGTGATCGACTTCTGCATTGGGCGGATGGCCCACTACGCCGTGCCGCGCTACGTCGAGATCGTTGACGCGCTGCCCAAGACCGCGACGGAACGCAACCAGTACGGAGTCCTCAGAGGGCGCGGCCTCACGTCAGGAACGTGGGACCGAGAGGCGGCGGGCTACCGGATGGATGCACAAAGAAGGGCGAGGCGATGAACGAAGCCGGAACGGTCCGGATTGTAGGCACAGGCATGACTGCATTCGGCAAATGGCCGCAGAGCACGATCCGGGAGTTGGCCGAGGCCGCGGTCGCGGAGGCGTTGGGAGACGCTGCGATGAGCCCCGACGAAGTCGGCATCGTGTTTTTCGGCAACGCTGTCGCCGGTTTGATGAGCGGGCAGGAGATGATCCGCGGTCAGGCTGCGCTGCGACGCACTGGACTGCTCGGTCTTCCCATCGTCAATGTGGAGAACGCCTGCGCATCGGCGTCGACGGCTCTGAACCTCGCTGTCTCCTCGGTGGCGTCCGGCGCGTACGACGTCGCGATCGCTGTCGGGGCGGAAAAGCTCACAGACCCGGACAAAACTCGCGCGTTCGACGCCATCGGTTCAGCCGTCGATTTGTTCGAGCTCGATATGATCCGACGTCGTGTCGCAGGTGACACACCGGTCGACGAGGGCAAGCGATCCTTCTTCATGGATGTTTATGCCTCGATCGCTCGGGATTATATGCGGGCCTCGGGAGCCACCGCAGCAGACTTCGCCGAAGTGGTGGTGAAGAGCCACTACCACGGGGCGCTCAATCCGAAGGCACAGTACCGTCGCCGGGTGACAGCGGGCGAAGTGCTGTCGAGCCGGGTCGTGACCGATCCGCTCACATTGTTGATGTGCTCGCCGATTGGCGACGGTGCCGCCGCAGTCGTGGTGTGTTCGCCCGCGCGCGCGGCGCGGCGCGCCGGGCCGTCGGTTCGCGTCCGCAGCACCGTGCTCACCTCCGGAACCGAGCGCGATCGCGACCAGCCGGGATCAGTTGAGCGCGCCGCAGTTCAGGCGTACGAGGCGGCCGGGATCGGCCCTTACGATTTGGATGTAATCGAGTTGCATGACGCCGCAGCTCCTGCTGAGCTCGTCGCCTACGAGGAACTCGGATTGTGCGCGCCCGGCGGCGGACCGGGGCTGCTGCGTTCTGGGCGGACCCGACTTGGCGGATCGACGGTCGTCAACCCCAGCGGCGGACTGTTATCGAAAGGCCACCCGATCGGCGCCACCGGTTGCGCGCAGATCGTTGAACTCGCCGACCAGCTCCGGGGGCGGTGTGGCGCACGCCAGGTTGAAGGGGCCCGCGTCGCGCTGGCCCAAAACGCCGGAGGCTACCTCGGCGCAGACGGCGCGGCCGCGGTCATCACCATTCTGTCGACCTGAGTCGGCGTCGGCCCGGGTACCCAACACGAAGGGACGGACAATGGAGTTCAAGCAGGTAGTCGGTGACCGTCGGACTATCCGGTTCTTTGAACCGGAGGAGCCGGTCGAGGAGGCGAAGATCCAGGTCATGCTCGAGGCGGCCAATCGGTCGTCGCGGTCGGTGAACGGAGACTTCGTCAAAGCGGTCGTCTGCTATCGGGACGAGTTGCCCGATGAGGTGCGAGAGCAACTCAAGACTCCCACAAGCACGGTACAGCTGGAGCTCGCTCCGGTCGTGATCTTCTGGTGGGGCGACACCGAGTACCACATCGGCGGGCGGGAGCGGCTCAAGGAACTGGTGGATTTGGGAGCACTGGCGCCCACTCACGGGTGGTCGCATGCCTACGTCGACGAAGTTGCATACGGTCAGGTGGTGAAGGCGGTCGCCGCGGACCCTGCTGTCAACGCATGGATGGTCTCCGTCGAATGCGGCTTGGCGATCAACCAGGCGATGTTGGCCGCCGTTGACGAAGGTCTCGGTGTCGGGCTTTCGGCGTTCAACGTCGACGTGGCGCGCGAGGTGCTGAAGGTCCCGGATACGTGGATCCCGATGTGGGCGCTGCTGGTGGGCTACCCCGCCGAGGACCGGCTTGCCGGTGGCCAACGGCCGCGTCGACCGTTGAGTGAGCACTTTTTCCGTGGTAGGTACGGAGTGCCGTGGGAGGAGGACCCGGCGGTCACCGCGCGACTGCGTCAGGAGGGGATGATCCAACCATCGATGGAGGGCGACATCGCCGCCCGCCAGACGGAGATCCGGGCGCTGGCGGACCGCTTTGGGCTGCCGCTGTGAACGATGGCCCAACCGGCCTGGCCGACCACCCGCGCGTGCGGCGTTGGCTGGAGGCGACCGGGCATGATAGGGCTGATGCCGAAGTGCGAGGCCGGTTCCTGCAGGTCCTCTGGGGATTTTTGTCGCACGCGGAGTTGAGCCCCGATGCGCTGGTCGAGTTTTGCTTCCTCAGGAAGAGGGAGACAGGAGAGCGATTCCTCAGCACGAAGCGGCGAGTCGCCGTCAATGAGTTGATCGCCTCGTATGTTGATCGGCAGGGCTGGTCGGGCAAAGAGGCCGTCGTCAACGCAAATGTCGTACGCAGCTTCCTCATCCACAACGGCGTTCTCATTCAGGGCGGGGTGTGGACGCGAGGCTAGAGAGCTGATGCCTCACCGCGAGGTACGTCCGGCTCGGGTCGTCGGGCTGGGCGGTGGAATCGGCGCATCGCGGTTGTGGCGCGCGTTAGTCGAGGCTGAGCCGTCACTAGCGCTGACTGTGGTGGTCAACACCGCCGATGACCTGTGGGCCTACGGCCTGCGCGTGAGCCCCGACATCGACACCACGCTCTACTCGCTGTCGGATCGACACGATCTCCAGCGAGGCTGGGGCGTTCGCGACGAGTCGTGGCGAACGATGCATGCGCTGCGGGGCCTCGGCGAGGAGGTCTGGTTCAACCTGGGCGACGTCGACCTCGCCACGCATCTGCTACGCACCGACCTTTTGCGTGGGGGATCCGCGCTGTCAGAAGTAACACGCCGGTTGGCAACGGCGATGGGGGTCCAGTCGACCGTCCTGCCGATGAGCGACCACGTGGTCACCACACGGCTGACCACGGCCGAGCACGGCCACGTGAGCTACGTCGAGTTCCTCGTGCGGCTTGCGGCCGTGCCGCAGGTCGTCACGGTGCACTACGAAGGGCTCGAGCACGCCGTTCCCGCGCCCGGTGTGTTGGAGGCGATCGCCCGGGCCGACCTCGTCGTACTCGCACCGAGCAATCCCGTGGCCAGCCTGGACCCGATCCTCGGCGTTCATGGAGTCCGCGCGGCAGTCAGAGATTCCCTTGCACATGTAGTCGGTGTGTCACCCATCGTGCTGGGTGTGCCGATCGCTGATGCGGGCGAGGCGAGGCGGGCGGCCAGTCGAGCCGCGTTGTTGCGTGCGGTCGGCGGGAGCGCTGATCCGCTGGGCGTCGCCAGCAGGTACGCCGACATTTGCCACCGTTTCGTGCTGGACACCGCGGACGCTAGTTTCGCGCCGGCGATCCGGGCGCTGGGATTGGAAGTCGTGCTGGCCCGGACCCTTCTGCACACAGGCGTGGCGCCGGAGGAACTGCTCGCCGCCCTCAGTCTTCGCCGAGCACCGACTGGACGCGCAGCGCGAGCTCGAGCAGGAAGCGCTTCTCTACGTCGTGCAGATCCACGCCTAGGATCTCGCGGATCTTGGTAAGGCGGTAGCGCACGGTGTTGGGATGGATGTGCAGCATGGCCGCCGCCCGCTCAAGGTGTCGGTCACAGATCAGGTAGGCGTGCAACGACTTCACGTACGCCGAACCACCGTCCGCGTCCGCCTCGATGAGGGGCCCTAGCGCCCGCTCGACCATCGATTCGAGCGACTTGCGGCTGCCGCCGTGACCGAACAACCCGTAGAGACCCAGGTCGGCTGACGACAGCACCTCCCCTGGGCGTGCTCGTCGCCGCGCGACGTCGAGACCGAGCGCCGCGTCGGCATAAGAGTCGGCGTAGTCTGACGGGCCCATGCACATCCGTCCAACTCCCGCGGCAAGGCCGGGCGCGGCTAGGCGGTGGTCGCAGACAGCCTGCTGCAGAACCGCATGGATCTCGTGCGACGGTGCGGAGTCAGAGTCGATCAGCGCGACGAGCTCGTCGGTGCGCGGCACGATGAAGGCATTCGGGAACCAAGAGCTGATCACTGATTCGGCGGCGGCCAAGCCGTGCCCTAGCTCGTGCTGTTCCCGCGGATTTGGTCCACGGTGGGCGCCGATGCAAGCCACATGGCGTGGCTGGGCAAGGTCGAACCCGAGTAGGCTCGCCCGATCCCTGATCGCACGCAGATCGGCCACGTGTCCGTCGAGCAAATCGTTCAGCAGTTCGCTGTGCAGTCGGATCTCCGCGCGCAAACCCGCACGAGCGCGAAGGATCTGTAGCCCTATGATCTGCGCGCCCACGGCGGCCAGCTCGATCTCGCTCGGGCGAAGTCCACGTGACCATCGCACGCGCAGGGTCCCAAGATCAGCCCCACCTAGGTCGTCCTCCCACTGGATCGGCGCTTCGGTGCCTACGTTCGCGGGCGAGGCGAGTAGCTGTACGCCTGCCTGGTCGAGCAGTTCTACGCGCATCCCAAGGTGGTGGGCCAGCACGTCCACGCCGGCGCCGAGGTCATCCGAGCAGGCCACGGCCTCGGCGATGGATCGCAGCGCCTGCAGTGCGTCGTGGGCGGCTGTTGTCGCGCGACGGGCCTGCTCCGCGCGCTCCTGTTCACTATGGTGTTGCGCGATTCTCGCCAGTGCGACACCGGTGTCGCGACCCATCATGGTCAGCAACGCAACCTCGTCTTCGGTCCAGTCGCGGACCCGTCGGCAGGCCGCGTAGACAACGCCGAGGACCTCGGCGCCGCTGAGTAACGGAGCGCAGATCGCGCTGCGAACGCCCTCCGCGTCGATCACCGACTTCATGACCGGTACCCGCCGTGGATCACGACGGTAGTCCCGGGCGGATATGGTCCGCCCCTGCTTCGCGACCCGGCCGCCTACGCCCTGCCCAACCTCGAGGCGCCACAGCGCCATCATCTCGGGGGTACGGATGCCGTTGTAGGCGGCCATCATGAGGAAGCCCTCCGATACGATGCCGGACCAGCTCACGTCGCAATGGAAGCACTCGTGCACGGTGTCTACCAAGGCCTGGGTTGCGGCGGTCACCGAGGGTGCAACGAGCAGCCTGCGGAGCAGCCCCTGCACGGGCGCAGCGGCCGGAGCCATCTCATGGTCAGCGACGTCGGCGACGAGATCCTGTTGTAGAGATGTCGGTGGCATGTCGCGAGGATAGTTCGCGGATGCAGGCGGAACCAGCGCCGCCGACCGGATTGTGCGGCGGTGCCAAATCTTTCGCGCGTCCTGGGCAGCCTGCGACATTGTCCGGCAGGCGGGGCGCCCGCAGCATTAAGAGGTGCCGATCGCCACCTCGAAGGGGAGCCCACCTATGACCCAGACGATCGACCGCAACTCGCGAGCCGTGAAGCCTGCCGAGAGCACCGCAACTCGCTGGCTCGCCGACCTTGAGCGAACCCTCGCCGCTGGCGACACCGCGGCCGCGGCCGGGCTGTTTCACGAAGAAAGCCATTGGCGGGATCTGGTCGCCTTCACCTGGAACATTAAGAGCCTCGACGGGCGTGCCGAGATCACAGCGATGCTGGACAGCGTCCTGGCAAACGTCCGACCCGCGCGCTTCGCCCTCGATGTCGCTGAAGGGGGCGCGGACGAGGCCGACGGCATCATCAGCGCTCGGTTCCTGTTCGAGACTGCGGTCGGTCGTGGGCACGGGCTGCTACGGCTGCGTGACGGGAGAGCGTGGACGCTCCTCACTGCCCTGCATGAGCTCAAGGGATTCGAGGAGCCCCAGGGGGAACGCCGTCCCAAGGGTACGGAGCACGGCGTCGCCACCAATCGGGTGAGCTGGTTGGAGCGTCGGCAAAAGGAAGCTCGCGAACTTGGTTACGGCACTCAGCCCGAGGTGGTCATCATCGGCGGGGGCCAGGGCGGGATCATCCTCGGAGCGAGGCTGCGCCAGCTTGGGGTCCCGACGATCATCCTGGAACGCAATGCAAGGCCGGGGGACTCCTGGCGCAACCGCTACAAGTCCCTCTGCCTGCACGACCCCGTGTGGTACGACCACCTGCCGTATCTCGAGTTCCCCAAGACTTGGCCGGTGTTCACCCCAAAGGACAAGCTCGGTGACTGGCTTGAGTTCTACGCCACCACAATGGAACTGAACTACTGGGGTTCCTCTGAATGCGTGGGCGCCGCCTATGACCAAGCAGGACGCGAATGGACCGTCGAGGTCGTCCGTGACGGAACACCGGTCAGCTTGCGTCCCAAGCAGTTGGTGTTGGCCACGGGCGTGTCCGGCAAGCCTGCCATTCCCGCTTTCCCTGGAGCCGACCGGTTCGTCGGCGAGCAGCACCATTCCTCCCGGCACCCAGGGCCAGACGGTTACCGCGGCAAGAAGGCCGTCGTGATCGGTTCAAACAACTCCGCTCACGACATCTGCGCGGCGTTATGGGAGTACGGGGCCGACGTCACGATGGTGCAGCGCAGTAGCAGCCTGGTTGTGAAATCCGAGTCGATCGTTGAGATCGGCCTGGGTGACCTCTACTCCGAGCGGGCCCTGGCGGCCGGTATGACGACCCACCGGGCGGACACGATCTTCGCCTCCCAGCCTTACCGGATCATGCACCTGCTCCAGAAGCCGATCAGCGACGCGATCCGTGAACGCGATGCCGAGTTTTACGCGCGGCTAGAGAAGGTCGGCTTCCTGCTCGATTTCGGGGAGGACGACTCGGGCCTCTTCCTCAAATACCTACGGCGCGGCTCGGGCTACTACATCGACGTCGGGGCTTCGGAGCTGGTCGCCAACGGCAGCATCGCACTGCAGTCGGGGAAGGGTGTGCGCGAGATTACCGAGCGATCAGTGGTTCTCGAGGACGGCACTAATCTGCCAGCCGACCTGATCGTCTACGCGACTGGTTTCGAGCCTATGAACAGTCGGGTGTCCGACCTGATCAACCAGGAGGTCGCCGACAAGGTTGGCCGGGTGTGGGGCCTTGGCTCGGACACCGCGAAGGACCCCGGGCCCTGGGAAGGCGAGCAGCGCAACATGTGGAAGCCCACTCGCCAGCCAGGCCTCTGGTTTCACGGCGGCAACCTGCACTTCTCCCGCTACTACTCGTTATTTCTCGCGCTGCAGCTCAAGGCTCGTCACGAGGGCATCCCGACACCTGTCTATGGGTTGCAGACCGTGCACCACACCGCTTGAGGAAGCCAGACCGACGCCAGAGGGACAAATGGAGGAGTGCTATGGGAAGCCTGTCGGGCAAGGTCGCCCTAATTACCGGTGCTGCCCGCGGCCAGGGCCGCAGCCACGCGCTGCGGCTGGCCCAAGAGGGCGCGGACATCATTGCCCTCGATATCTGTAGACAACTCGAGACGGTCCCCTACCCGATGGCGACTGTCGAGGATCTCGACGAGACGGTGGTACTGGTCGAGAAGCTCGACCGGCGGATCTTCGCCCGGCAGGCCGACGTTCGCGACCCTGCGGCCGTGGCGGCTGTGGTAGACGCCGGTGTCGCTGAGTTGGGCAGGCTCGACATCGTCTTGGCCAACGCGGGCATCTCACCGCACAGCGCAGATGAAAAGGACGCTCTGGCCGTGTTCCATGACACCGTGGCGATCAACCTGACGGGCGTGCGGCACACTGTGCACGCCGCCGTACCGGCGATCATCGCCGGGGGCGAAGGTGGCTCGATTGTCATCACTAGTTCGACCCAAGGCCTCACCGGTCGTGGCGGCACCGGGACCGGAGCGGGCGACGGGTACGTGGCGAGCAAGCACGCCGTCGTCGGTCTCATGCGGTCGTGGGCGAACTGGCTTGCACCGCACCGGATCCGGGTCAACACGGTGCACCCGACGGGGGTGTCGACGCCAATGATTCTCAACGACGCCATGGCGGGTTTTCTGGCTCTGAGCCCCGATATCGCCGGCGCGCTCACTAACCTGTTGCCGGTCGAGGCCGTCGAGGCCATTGACATCAGCAACGCCATCGCCTGGCTGGTCTCAGACCAGGCGCGCTACGTCACCGGGGTGACGCTTCCGGTCGACGCCGGTTTCGTTGTCAAATAAGGGCTACTGATCCGCACTGGTCGTCAGTCTCGGTGCATCGCGGTGGTGTTAGTCGCGTCATGGTCGAGTCGGGTGTGGTCGTGGCGACTGCGATCACTGCGGGCACCCCATCCGCTGTGCCGGACGGAACGACCAACCGCCGGACCATCGAAGCGCGGCGTGTCTGCGACCTAACACCTGTATCGACGCGGGCCAAACGAAAAGCGACTCAACGGATGAGCGTCAAGAACACAGTGATGAACCTGCACCGCTTTCTCGCCAGCATCACTGACTAGCTGAGCCGAATCCCGGTTACCCGAGCCGTGACACCCGCCTGAGACCGGCCGACGTCTATGTGTGTTTCGCGATTGTTGTGTTCGGCGGGTGACGCCCTGCGGTGCGCAATATTTGCACATCCAGCGGGTGCGTGGGGTCGCTAGCCTCGTGGCAATGATCGCGGCGTCGAGCCCCACGCTAAGGAGAAGCAATCAGAGTCGAACGAGGCGTGACCACTCGACAGACCACAGTTGCGTTCCACGATGCAGGCGCCGGGCCGAGCGGTAAATCGATGGCATGAAAGCGTATTCAGCCTCGCTTGACCTTCGATCCGCTCGACGGCACCGCACAAGAAGTTCTCAGATACCGAAAAAACGAGGGGGATTCGTTGACAACGAGGGGGATTCGTTGACTACGTCCACAGACCCGGCCCAGTCGTTAACGCGGGGCTCGGCTCCTAGCGAGATCATCAGCTGGATTCAGCGCTATCTGCAAAATCATCCTTTGATGTCGCTGGGCACGGTGGGCGGCCAGGTGATGTTGGGTGCCCGGGCTATTCAGTATCTGTTCTTCGACCTATTCACCGGCCGCTTCATGATCGGGGAGTTCATCGAGCAGGCGGCGTTCATGGCCTCAACCGCTTTTACCCCAACGGTTCTCATCACCATCCCGATCAGCGTCACATTGTGCGTCCAGTTCGGCTTCTTGGCCGGCCAAGTTGGCGCGACCTCGTTGGCGGGCGCGGCGACTGGACTTGCGGTGATCCGGCAGGGCGCTCCGCTGGTTGCGGCGCTGCTGCTCGCCTCCGCGGTGGGTTCAGCAGTCTGTGCAGACCTGGGTTCACGGACGATGCGAGAAGAAATTCAAGCGATGGAGGTAATGGGAGTTTCGCCGGTTCGACGGCTAGTGGTTCCCCGGCTTGCCGCGCTGATTTTGATCGGGATGCTACTCACCGGGGTGACCGCCTTTGTCGGTTACGTCGGCAGCTACCTGTTCAACGTGTACTTCCAGAACGGCACGCCGGGTTCGTTCGTGGCAACGTTCTCGTCGTTCGCCACCGTCGGGGACCTGATGCTTGCCATGGTGAAAGCGGTGGTCTTCGGCACGATCGTTGCAGTGATTGGTTGTCATAAGGGACTGGACACCCGAGGCGGCCCGGCGGGCGTAGCCAATTCCGTTAACTCCGCCGTAGTCGAATCCGTACTGCTGTTGATGATCGTCAACTTGGTCTTGAGCGAGTACTACGTCATCGTCTTTCCTCGGCAGACGCTCTAGACCATGGCCAATCCAGCAACCTTTCAGCTCCCGGGCGCTCGCCCGGTCATTCAGAGCGCGGCCACCGTGGGCCAGACAGTGGCAAAAGCCGGACATTTACTCTATTTCTTCGGTCAGGTCGTTGCCGGGGTCCCGAAATTGCGCCGTAACTATCGGCGAGAAATGCTGCGGCTGTTAGCAGACATCTCATGGGGGAACGGATCGATCGTCGTTGGCGGCGGCACGGTCAACGTCGCAATCGTGATGGGAATGAGTGCCGGAGGATTGGTAGCAGTCGAGGGATACAACGCCCTGAATTTGCTGGGGATGGGCCCGGCCACTGGTATGGTCTCCTCGTTCGCGACCACCCGTGAACTGGCGCCAATCATGGTTGCCACGGCCTTCATTGCCCAGGCGGGATGCCGCTTCACTGCACAATTGGGCGCGATGCGGATTAACGAGGAAATCGATGCCATCGAGGCGATGGCGCTGCGCCCCATCCCGTATCTGGTGACGGTCCGCGTATTAGCATCGGTTATTGCCGCCGCTCCATTGTTCCTGACAGCTTTAGCGTTGGCTTTCTTGGCTTGTCAGGTCGTCAGCACAATTGCGGGTCAGTCAGTCGGGTCGTATCTCCACTATTTCTCGCTATTCATCAGCGCTCGGGATGTGTCGTACGCGACCATCAAAGCCGTTGTATTCGTCTTCATCTCGTCGACAATCCAAAGCTATTACGGATTCTTCGCGACCGGGGGGCCGGCCGGAGTGGGGGTTGCCGCGGGGCGAGCTATGCGCGCAAGTCTCACCGCCGTCATCATCGTCAACATGTTGCTGACGCTGGCGCTGTGGGGCGTCGAGGGCGGCGCGAGGTTCGGTGGGTAGCGATGCCGAACTCGTTCGACCTCAATCCACGAAGCCCGTCCAACCCCCGGCTTTTGGCCCTGGGTGCGTGTTTTGTGGTGGTTTGTGTCATCGTCGCGGGGCTGATGATCGCCAAATCCAGAGGCAAATTCGACGACCTGGTCGCGATCGAGATCGACCTGGTTAACATCGGAGACGGTCTGCCGGCGAGTTCTGACGTGAAATTTCGTGGCGCCCTAGTGGGTTCCGTGTCGGAGGTCACCCCCTCCCAGCACGGTGGGCCCAACCGTGTACATGTGATGCTCAATCCCCGATACGCGTCTGGGATTCCCAACAACGTGACTGCGCGTGTGGTGCCAGCCAACCTTTTCGCGGTGTCGGCAGTGCAGCTGGTCGACAACGGAAGCGGTTCGGGCTCTTTGCGCTCGGGTTCAGTGGTTTACGAAGACCGAAGCCGGCCGACGGTGCTCTTCCAGGACGTATTGACGAGACTGCGACAACTGCTCGTCAACGTAGCGCGCCAGCCCGACGATAACAGTATCGGGATGTTAACAGCGTTGGGTAAGGCAACCCACGGCCGTGGCCGGCAATTGACCACCGCTGGCCACGAGTTAAACGAGATCCTTGCGCAGCTGAATTCTGTTATTGGCCTTGATGATTCGAGCCCGTCCACCCTGTCTGCATTGACAGCGGCGGCCGATGGCCTCCGCCAAGTATCTCCGGAACTCTTCGACGCACTAGACAGCTCGATCCGTCCCATGCGAACCCTCGCCGAGAAGCGTTGGCAGTTAACAAACTTCCTATCCGGCGGGCTTGGCACGGCCGGGACGCTCGCTGACGGCTTTGATCATCAGATGGATCGATTAATCACTATCAGTACGGAAATGACACCGGCGTTGGGTGTGATTGCCGATCACGCTGGAGAATTTCATGGTGTCTCCACCCGGATGCAATTACTCGCGAACAAATACTACGACGAGGCATGGGATCCCGTGAGGAAAGTCCCCATCGCCCACATCGTCCTCGGATTAACTCCCAGCCGGACCTACATTCGTGCCGACTGCCCCCGCTATGGAGCGCTAATAGGTCCAAGTTGCCTGACGGCACCCGAAGTGCCCACAGCTCCAGATCTGATACCAGCACTGGGGTCGATGGGTTATCCTCCCTCGCCGGGGCTGACTGAAAACCGACCGAACTTAGCACCGCCGAGCCGTTCCACTCGTGGGGCGCCCGACGAACCGCCACTGCCCGGTCCACCCCAGGAGACTCCGCCGTCGGCGCCGAACGCGCCGGCGCCCCAGTCGCAGCCACCCGAATCGTCGGCAGTCCCTGCACCGCCTGGCGCGCCACCCCAGCCGAGCGTCATCGGCGGCAACGTCGGCCCGGTCGGTAGTCGTCAAGAGAAACAGCAGCTTGCGTTCATCGCTGGAGGGCGGATCGATCCCGCCATCGAACTGCTACTAGGGCCCTTGGCGCGCGGCGCCAACGTAAGCATCGTGCCTGAACCGAAGGATAAGCCGTGAAGAAATATCGCAAGCCAGTGATCGGCTTGGCTGTTTTCATGGCCTTCGCGATTAGCGCGAGTTGGATGGTGCTCGCCACCTTGCAGCGCGACGTCGCGGGGTCAACGAGCACCTATACCGCGATTTTCACCGATGTCTCCGGCATGAAACCCGGCGATGATGTTCGGGTTGCGGGCGTTCGGGTCGGCCGGGTGGACAAAGTTGAGTTGGTTGGCAACCTCGCCAAGGTTACGTTCCGAGTGCAACGCGGACAGGTCCTCTACACGAACACCATCGCTTCGGTGACTTACCAGAACGCGATAGGTCAGCGCTATCTTGGATTGTCACAAGGGCCGTCTGACCAGCGCCTACCGTTGCGGGACCATGATCAAATTCCCAAAGAACGGACCAATCCATCATTTGACATTTCGTACTTGCTCAATGGATTCGAGCCGCTATTCACCCAATTGGACCCCAAACAGGTGGACAACTTGACGAGCGCTGTCATCGAAGCGTTAGAGGGGGATTCAGGTTCGATCCTCGAGCTCACCACCCAGGCGTCGGCCTTGGCAGAAACGCTAGCCGGACCAGACCAGGTGCTCGGCGATCTCATCGGCAATCTCAATGGGCTAATGGAAAGCTTGGCGTCGCAGGACACGAACCTCCAGACCGTGATCCGCGAAACACGCTCAGTGATGGCAGAACTGGCGCAGCGCCGGCAGACGTTGGTCGCATCGGTAGGTTCGATCAATTCGACGGTCGGACGGTTGTCGACAATCGTTGAGAACATTGCTCCCGATGCGCAAGAGTTCATTGGCCGACAACCCGGATTTCTCAGCTACAGCGTGCACGAGGGGCGCCAGCGATTTGCCTATATGGCCGCAAATTTGCCATTGCTGCTTAAGGGGATGGCCCGCATTATGCAAGACGGAACGTACGCCAACGCGTACGCATGCGACCTCGACTTCGGCCTGTGGCGCGGGCTTTACAACTGGTTCCGGGCCTTCATTGCCTGGACTACGCCAGGCAACCAGACCAAACACAGCGCGATATGCAGGTAGGCAACATGTTTGAGCGATTCACGCGGCCAATCGAGTCCTACAACAAGATATGGCTCGGGTCGATCGCGTTGGCGGTCATCGGAACTGTATTGGCGGGCGTCGTCTTGTTCGGCAACCTCAAGGTGGGCAAGACTCGCTATCACGCCGAATTCGCGCAGGCCGCTGCGTTAAAAAAGGGCAACCAAGTCACCATCGCCGGAATACAGGTTGGCACTGTCGACGGTGTGAAACTCGCAGGTGACCACGTAGTTGTTGACTTCAGCGTCCGCAGCGATGTGCACCTCGGTAAGGACACGGCGGCGGCCATCAAACTCACCACGATCCTGGGTTCCCGCTACTTCGAGTTGAGGCCCGCTGGCAACAATGCTCTCGAGAACGCGACGATCCCCTTAGCGAACACCGAAGTTCCGTACGATCTGCAGGCGACTCTCGCAGGTGCAACGAGCACCTTCGATTCGATCGATGCAGAGCGCGTGGTCGAGTCCGTGAAGACGCTGAACCGCGATCTGCGGGACCTACCGGGCGTCGTGCCACAAGCGCTCGAGAACCTCCACAGCCTGGCAACCGTCATCTCGGATCGCCGCGGTCAACTCAGTACCTTGCTGGCTAACGCCGATGTGCTGACCCGAATGCTGCGTGATCAAAAGGCCGATCTTGGGGCACTGGTCCTGCAAGGCCGCGACCTACTGGCCGAGATCGCGACCCGACGAGCGGCTGTCCAACGCTTGTTCGCCAGCGCCAGCCAGCTCGTCGATCGGGCTAGAACGATCTTGGGTGACGAGCCAGCAATCAACCAGCTGATGGCCAATACGCAAGAGTTCAGCCGGATGATGGTCGACCACGACGCACTACTGCGAAACGTCATGCAATCAATGCCCCTCGCGGTTCGCAATTTCGCCAACATCAGCGGCAGCGGTAACGCCATCGATGTCAACGCCGCCGCCGGTCCGTTTGTCGACTCGTGGATGTGCGCGCTGAGTGGGCGCGCCAAACAGCTCAACCTGGTTGAATACTTCAAGGACTGCGAATGAGCCGGACCCTCAAGGTGAGTGTCGCAACATTCACCGCTACCGCAGCAATCTTGATCGGCATCGGTATAAGCGCCGGGCTTCCCCACCGCCTACATCACGGACAGATCAGCATCATCGCGCAATTCGAGGATGCTGTCGGGCTTTATGAAGGCAACTCGGTTGCGGTTCTAGGAATGCAGGTCGGGAGGGTGACTAGCGTCATTTCCAAGGACACATACGTGGAGGTAAAGCTCGCAGTCGATGACGAGGTCGATATACCAGCGGACGTCAAAGCCGTGACTGTATCGAATTCAATTCTGACTGACCGCCACGTCGAACTCACTCCTCCCTACCGTGGCGGCGCGAAGCTCAGAAATGGTGATGTCCTTGGCCTCGGACGCACCAGAACACCAGTGGAATTCGACCGGACGCTGTCTATGGTCGACAAGCTAGGTAAGGCGCTTCGCGGCGACTCCCAAGGTCATGGGCCGCTCGGCGACCTGATTAGCCTCGGCTCGCAAATCACCTCCGCCAACGGTCCCAAGATCAGAGAGACGCTCGACAGGCTGTCCCAGGCCCTGCGGGTGGGTCCAGATAAGGGCGCTCACAGCAAGAAAGACATTCAAGAGATCGTCAACAGCCTCAGCGAGCTCACCCAGGCGGCCGCCGACAATGACACTGCCATCCGTCAATTCGCGTCCAACCTCCGCCAGACCAGCGACATCCTCGCCGCCGAGGATCTCGGATCGGGCAGCACCGGCGCCAAGGCGAACCTGATTCTTGCCGAAACTGCCAGGCTGCTCGAGGGCAACCGCGAGCGGTTGAAGAACTTGTTCGCTGATAGCCGGACTATCACCCAAACCATGACTGATTACCGCCGGGAGCTCGAGGAAGTCCTCGATGTGGCGCCGCTGGCAGTCGATAACATCTACGACTCCATAGACCCGATCGCCGGAAGCTTCCGCATGCACCTGGTGACCGACAAGGCTCTGCTCAATAGTCAGTTCGGCAAGGAAATCTGCAACCTCATGGGACTAAAACAACTCGGTTGTGCCACCGGGACGCTGAGGGACTACGGCCCAGACTTCGGGCTTACTCAGATGCTCGATCTAATGGGCAACGGGGTAGGCGGTCGACCATGAGGTTCTCGGCCGCATTGGCCTTCTGCGCACGCCGCAGCCTGGCTCTCGCCGCCGTGCTGACGTTAGCTGGCTGCGCCACCGACCTGGACAGCCTGCCGCTGCCAGCCCCCGAGGCGGCTGGGCAAGGTAATTATTCGGTGACAGCGGTTTTCTCTAACGCGCTGAATCTTCCAGCGAAGGCGAAAGTGAAGTTATACGGCGCCGATATCGGCGAAGTTTCATCGATCAGCGCGCAAGACTTCACGGCGCACGTGACCCTTCGCGTTCGAAGGGATGTTCCACTGTACGTCGGCTGCACCGCGGAATTGCGGTCCGCTACCTTGCTCGGCGACGTCTTCGTTCAGATCAAGCCCGATCCGCACCAGCCCTCGGGCGCCGCCATGTTGCACGATGGTGACACGATCCCGCTGAACTCTTCCACAGCCGCTCCGACCGTGGAAGACCTGATGGGCTCAATGGCGATGCTCATCAACGGCGGGACGGTTCGTTATCTGGTCGGAATCCTCAACGGAGCAGGCCAGGCAATGGGTGGGCGGGGCGAGAACGTCCGGCTGCTGCTGCAGCAAAGTAGGTCGTTGCTAGCAAGGATGACAGCACGATCGGGGCAATTGGATTCCGCGCTGCGTCGTACTTCTGAGCTCGCGGCGACAATGTCGGCGCGACGAGACACCCTTACCGCAGCGCTGTCCTCTAGTGCCCCCGCGATGGGGGTGCTTGCGGACAACGCCACCCGACTGGCCGATCTCACGGACAAGGTCGCACGTATCACCCATCAGCTCTCCCGGTTACCCTCCATCGCGGGAACCGATACCCGCAGCGTAACTGCCGACTTCAACCATCTGGCGGAAGTGTTCAACGACATCTCCATCGATCCCGACCTGTCGTTAATGCCGTTTAACCGGCTGATCGGAATTTTTATGCATACGTCCAACGCGACCGCGGCGCATACGGCAGCCATCATTTCGAAGATTGCGCTGGTCCCATGGCCGGACAAAAACTATCCTGGCGATCCTGGATTCCACGGGCCAGACGGAACTGACTGGCATCTAATGGTGGGCAGTCTCCGATACGAATGGAATCTGTTGCTGGACAAGATTTATGGGGCACAGCGATGATCGCAGAACGCCAATTATGGGAACGGTCTGCTCGACTGGTTGTCGACGGAGTTCGAATGGTCGCGGTGCGCCGGACAATGGTGTCGGTCGTCGGCCTGGTCCTCACCCTGAGCCTTGCCTTGGCCTACATTGCGATCGGCGGATTAAGGATTAACCCGGCGCGAAAAACGATTTCGTTGCGGATCCAATTGTCCGAATCGGGCGGGCTATTAGCCAACCAGGACGTCACCTTACGCGGTATACCAATCGGCCGTATCACATCGCTCAACCTTACGCGCACCGGAGTTGAGGCGGTTGCCGTTGTCAACGCCGACGTGAGAATCCCGCGCGACAGTCCGGTGCGTGTCTCCGGCTTATCGGCGGCCGGTGAGCAATACCTAGACTTCCGCCCACAGCGCGGCGGCGGACCATATCTAACAGATGGCGTGGTAATCGGCCAGCAGCAAACCACTATCCCACTGTCGCTATCACAGATTATCGATGACAGTCACGGCTCCTTAGCGCAGCTGGACCCCAACGAAGTCAAAGCTCTAATGGCTGAATTGCGGGTCGGGCGAGAAGGACCTGAGAAATTAGCGGCGATCTTCGATGGCTCAATCTTCTTGGCCTCCACGCTCGATGGCGTGCTCCCACAAACTGTCAAATTGCTACGCAACACGCGAACTGTGTTGACCACATTTCACGATCTCACCCCAGGCCTCCACAGAACGTCGGCAGAAGTGCAAGGGGTATTAGAGGGTGTGAACAAGATGGACGGGGGATTTCGGACCCTGATTGACCGAGGGAGCGGCCAGTTAGCCGATATCGATAACTTAATCGCCGATAACCATGAGAACATCACGCAATTGCTGGGCAATCTAACAACAATATCGCAGCTGCTCTACTTGCGAATACCTGCGTTGCAAGACCTCTGGCGCCCCGACCACGAAGCGCTCATCGATCGTCTTGCGTCTACTTTCCACGACGGCGGCCTATGGGGAGTCGGCGAAATATACCCGCGATACCGCTGCGACTACGATCTTCCACGGCGACCGCCCACGCAGGCGGACTTTCCCGAGCCGTATCGGTACACCTACTGCAAAAACCCAGATCCCTCGGTGCTCATACGTGGCGCGCGCAATGCGCCGCGACCTCCCGGAGACGACACTGCCGGCCCACCAGCAGGATACGACCCATTTGCGACAACGGACCCTACACCGGTGTATCCGCCGTACACATTGCCCACCACCTATGCCGGACCTCCGTTACCGGCGTGGGTACCCAACTAAGTAACCTGGGGAGGCGCAGTGCCTAAAGGCATACAAACCGCAAACGTCTTCAAAAGGCTCGCCCAGCTCAGCGAATCGATGGAGCAAGACGCGATCCACCCGACAGTCGACGCGGAGATTAGCGCTTCAGAAGATGAGCCCGTCGCGGAAAACAACGAATCCAGCGGCCAGCCGTGTGCTATCACATGCGAAGATAGCCAAACTTCTGGTCGTCGGGACCGCGGGCGGGTGTACCGGCGCCCGCTAGTTGTAGTAGGTGCCTTTTTAATCCTCGCCACCCTGAGTTTATCTGCATTTCTAGGCTGGCAACTGAAGCAGCGTCACGACATCACTGCAGCCGCCCAGGCGGCCCTTGGGGCGGCGCGAAATTACGTGATTACATTGACCACTCTGGATGCAAAAACTATCGACCAGGATTACAAACACGCACTCGACGGCGCCACCGGTCAGTTCAAAGACGAATATAGTCAAGGCGCTACGCAATTGCGTCAGATCCTCATCGACAGCAACGCGTCGGGCAAGGGCACCGTAATCGATGCGGCGGTGAAGTCGGCAACAGAGGCCAAAGTTGAGGTTCTGCTGTTTGTCGACCAGTCCATCACCAACGCCGTCAACCCTACTCCGCGAATCGACCGCAACAGGGTCCAGATGACGATGGAGCTCGTTGACAATCGTTGGCTGGCAAGCAAAGTCGACATCATTTAGGGGATCGCTCATGGCTATAAAATCTTCGGAGGACACCGCCGTGGCGGGCAGTCGTGAATCTGCCGACGACGGGTCGGTTGATGACGGATCGGTTGATAAAGCGTCAACCGGCGCCGAGGTAACTGCGTTGGACGCGCCGACTACTGCCTCTGCCGACGGGGACGTACCCAATCCGAACGACGAATCTGTTGGATCGCGCATAGACGACGAACCGGAGGAAGACTCGGCAAAGTCTGCAGATACTGGCTGTGATAAAGCCAAGGGAGCACCGTGGTGGAGGCGCAACGCCAGGTCCGCATCCAATCACGAAGGTGCCGACGGAAGCCGGTTGCGTCGCAGGGTTCGATCCGTGATCCGCTCTGCAGCGGTTGCAGTGTTAGTTGCCGTCGTAGCCGGGGCTGGCTACGAGGGCTGGCTACTCTTCCGGCAGCACGAGACGGACGTCGCCGCCAGACAAGCGCTGGAAACGGCAGAGCGATACGCGGTAATTCTGACGAGCGCCGACGCCGGTAGCGTCGACAAGAACATCGCCGACGTCCTCAGCGGCGCGACAGGCGAGTTTAAGCAGCGGTACGCCAAAGCTGGTGCGCAGCTTCGAAAGATGCTGGTCGACAACAAGGTTGCTGCGCAGGGCAGCGTCGTCGCCTCTGCCGTCAAAACGGCCAGCAAGAATAAAGTCGAGGTTTTGCTAGTCGTCCGTCAGTCCCTGACCAACGAGGCCCACCCCGATCCTCGAGCTGATATCACCGCGGTCACGATGACCATGGAGAAGACAGGTGATAGGTGGCTGGTGAGCGGGGTCGCGTTGCCTGAAGACGAGCGGTAGTCGTCATGAAGCTTGTGGGACGACTGGCGTCGCTAGGTGCAGGGGTGGCGCTGGTGGTGACCACGCCGGTGGTCACCGCCCCGAGGGCATCGGCATCTGCCGAGCAGTTCTGCGCACAGCTTGGCGCGACTTGGGACGGAACGAGCTGCACAACGTCGGTCACCTCGTTACGCAAAGCGGAAATGTTCATCTCGCTCGGTTTGCCGCAACCACTGCTCGACAACCCCACGTCGGGGCCCGTTCTACGCGACTATTATCAGCGACTCTTGGACGGGTGGCGAAAAACCGGTTCCGAGACGCCGCGGGACAGCAGCGCATCCACGGACTACCAGCTTTATCCCGGGCCGGGCGCGGTCCAGTCACTGATAATCCACGAAAACTTCGAACCGTTCGGGATACAAGCCAATAACGCCTATCGATCATTCGTGTTCGATATGGCCAAAGGTCGCCGGCTTACCCTCGCGGACCTGTTCAAGCCGGGTGTCGATCCACAGAAAGCGATAGCATCTGCAACAGCGGCGTCTTTGCCGGAAGTCCTCGACGCGGCTCCGCCCCCACACGAACCCAATACCTACCCGTTCACGATCCGTGAGTGGGTGCCCGGCCCGGATGGTCCAGGGTACACGGGCAGTTATCGTGCATTTGCGCTGTGCTCCGATCACTTGATGCTTTATATGCCCGATCAGCCGCTCGCCCGTGAAGCCCCGAGTCCGCCCGAAAGATTTGTGTGGTCTATGGACGGTGGAACGATAACCATCAACGTGCCTCTGTCATCGCTGGCATCGTCACTACGGACCGAATACGCGGGCACGTAAAGGGCAAAGGCAGCGGTGCGGGCAGAAGTGCATCAGAAGAACCTTGGGGTTAGTAACTGAGCGTGCGGTGACACCGTCGGTCAAGTCACAAGGAGATCTAACGACTTTGGCGCAAAGAGGGTCTGCGGATTTGTGCCCTGGCGCGGTCCCACCTCCACACCCAGGACTATCTCGTGGCATGGGGCGGATTGCGTGGCGGCTGTTCACCGAGACCGAGGGCTTCAACGCTGCGTTCGCGCATCTCGATCTTGCGAACCTTCCCGGTAACCGTCATAGGGAACTCCTCGACCAGGTGCACGTAGCGCGGGATCTTGTAGTGCGCCAGTCGCCCTTTGCAGTGGGCGCGCAATGTTGACTCGTCTAAGGGGGTTCGTCCAGGCTTCATTCGGATCCAGGCGCAGACTTCTTCGCCGTATTTGGCATCAGGAACCCCGATCACCTGTGCGTCCTCGATATCGGGATGGGTGTGCAGGAATTCCTCGATCTCGCGCGGGTAGATGTTCTCGCCGCCGCGGATCACCATGTCCTTGATCCGTCCGACGATGTTGCAGTAGCCGTCGTCCCGCATGATGGCGAGATCCCCGGTGTGCAGCCACCCGTCGGAATCAATGGTTTCTGCTGTGCTGTTGTCGTCCCCCCAATAGCCGAGCATCACGGAGTAACCGCGAGTGCAGAATTCGCCGGTCTGGCCGCGGTCGACGATCTCGCCGGTTTCTGGGTCCACAATTTTTATCTCCACATGCGGATGAGCCCGCCCGATCGAACTCGTGCGCCGTTCCAGATCATCGTCGATGAGCGTCTGACAAGAGACCGGCGACGTTTCGGTCATCCCGTAGGCAATGGCGACCTCGGTCATGTTCATGTCGCTGACGCAGCACTTCATGACTTCGACAGGACAGACGGATCCGGCCATGACGCCGGTGCGTAGCGAGGATAGATCGCGTTCACCGATGGTGGGGTGGTTCTGCATGGCGATGAACATCGTCGGCACGCCGTAAACCCCTGTACAGCGTTCCTGCTCAATCGTGCGCAGTGTCACGCCGGGATCGAATGCAGGCGCCGGGACGACAATGGTTGCCCCATGGGTGGTGCAGCCCAAGCTGCCCATCACCATTCCGAAGCAGTGATAGAACGGTACCGGGATGCACAGGCGGTCAACGGGTCCGAGATTAATGAGGTCGGCCACGAAGTAGCCGTTGTTGAGGATATTGCGGTGCGACAGGGTCGCCCCTTTGGGGAAACCTGTAGTGCCCGAGGTGTATTGGATATTGATCGCCTCATCGTTCCGCAGCCCACACATCCGGTGGGCGAGGGCGTCGGCGGAAACCTGGCGCGCACCGTCGCGAAGGCCGGTCCAGTCATCGGTGCCGAGGAAGGCGACCTCGGTCAACGTCGGTACCTGTGCCCGCACCTCGTCGACCATCTGTACGTAATCAGATGTCTTGAAGGCAGTTGCTGAGATCAGCATGCGAACACCAGACTGGTTGAGTACGTATGTCAATTCGTGGGTTCGGTAGGCCGGGTTGATGTTAACCAGGATTGCGCCGACTTTGGCTGTCGCGTATTGAAGAATGACCCACTCGGCGCAGTTGGGCGACCAGATGCCGACCCTATCGCCCTTTTCGATGGCAAGTGCCATCAGCCCACGGGCTACGATGTCGATCTCCGCGTTGAGTTCGGAGTAGGTCCAGCGCCGACCTTGCGCGACGTCGACCAGCGCCTCGATATCGGGATATGTAGCGGCAATGCGCTCGAAATTAGCCCCAATGGTCTTGTCGAGCAGAGATTTGTCGGTGGGGCCTGCGTCGTATGATTTCATCGCGATTCCCATCCGTCCCTTCCCGTGCCGGACAACCACGCGACGCAGCCATCGGGCTGACGCTTGGCGTTGGAGCCTGTCTCGTCGCGGCACAACTTGCGGTTCGCGTCGTGGCCGGAGGCAGTGGACACTTAACGTCCGATGAGGTCAGCGGAACTCCGCTCCGGACTGCGACTGACGCCGCTACGCACTCGCTACACAGTGCGGGATGCGCGCTGTGCGAATGCCTTCTTCAGGTGCTCGGCGGCATCCCCGATCGCTGCCTCGGTCTGACCGAGCATGCCAACCATCGTGAAAAACCCGTGGAAGACGCCACTATAACGCTCAGCGGTCACATCCACGCCTTCAGATGCCAGCCGTGCCGCATATGCCTCACCGTCGTCTCGCATCGGGTCATACTCTGCGGTCAATACGAGCGCTGGCGGCAACTGCTCGAGACTCGGCGCGTTCATTGGAGTTGCACGCGGATCGTCGCAAAATCGTTCTACATCAACGAGATACTGCCGCCAGAACCAGCGAACGTCATCCGACGTCAGGAGCGGGGCGTTGGCATGCTCTACCCATGATTGCCGTGCGACGCAGTACTCGGTGGCCGGGTACGCGAGCAGTTGCAGTGCGATGGACGGACCGTTGTCATCCCTCGCCACAAGGCTGACGGCCGCGGCGATGTTCGCGCCGGCACTGTCACCGCCCACCGCGATCCGACTCGGGTCGACGCCGATGTCTGCACCGTGAACAGCCACCCACAATAGAGCGCTGTACCCATCATCGACAGCCGCGGGGAACGGAGCTTCCGGAGCGAGCCGGTAGTCGACCGACACGACCGCGCACTGTGCGCGGTTGGCAAGTTCCCGGCATACGGGATCGACAAAGTCGAGGGATCCCATCACCCACCCCCCGCCATGGAAGTACAGCAAGGCCGGTAAGTCCTCCTGCGCCGACGGACGATACGTCCGCACCTTGATGTCGCCAGCAGGACCTGGAATCAATCGCTCGGTTACTGCGTGTAGCGAGGCTCCGGGAGGGGCCTGTTCACTGAGGGCTTCGAAAAAGGCGCGACCACCCTCGACGCCCAGCTCGCTAAGACTGCCTGGCATTTGCGCGGCTAGCATATCCGCAATTGCCTGGGCGTCAGGATCCAAACTCATGTGCGGCTCTCTTGATAATTGATGCAGGTTTCGAAAAGGTAGTTGCTGGGTGTGCGCTCGGCACCGACTTTCGATTGAAATGAACCCTTGCGTCGCGTCACAACGTCGCTTTGTCACGTCGCCGCGTGAGTGTGAAGCCGTCGTATCCGTCGTCCACGATCTTTGCGCAGATTTTTCGATATTCCGGCGCGCCACCGAGATAAAGCATCGGAGTGCGCGGCTTGCCGGGGATATTCGCGCCCATGTACCACGAGTTTGCCCGGGGGAATAAAGACTCGGCGGCCATGGTCTCGACCAGCTCGACCCACTCATCTTCAGCATCCCGGGTGGGCTCGATCTCGGATATGCCGTTGTCGAGCGCATACTTAATCGCATCTGTCGCGAATTCCACATGGTCCTCGATGGCCAGCGGATTATTGTATAGAGCCACGGCACTCTGAGGTCCGGTTATCATAAAGAAGTTCGGAAATCCTTCCGAAGCTATCCCTAAATAGGTGCGTGGCCCGCTAGCCCACTTCTCAGTTAACGGCTGACCATTACGTCCAACGATGCCCATCTTCAGCAAAGCTCCGGTGAAAGCATCGAATCCCATCGCAATGATGAGAACATCTAGCTCGTATGTTTCGTTGTCGGTGACAACCCCTGATGGAGTAACCTGTGTGATGGGATGTGTCTTGACATCGACCAGCGTCACATTGTCCCGATTGAACGTTTCGTAGTAGTTCGTCTCCATCGGTGGGCGCTTTGTTCCGTACGGATGGTCCCGGGGGCTCAGGAGTTCAGCCACTTTAGGATCCGTCACTCGCTCGGCGATTTTGTCTCGAACGTACTGGGCAGTGATCTCGTTGGACTCCTCGTCGAATAGCACGTCCGAATATCCTGACATCAGGAAATGGAATCCACCTTGCTCGTACAGCCGATCAAATTTTCTACGGCGCTCGACCGGATCGGCTTCCTTGGCTGAAGGATCAGCTGGCTCGGCGGTGATCCCCATGAAGTGGTTGCGCGCGGCCACGCGGATCGCCGGATACCGCGAGAGCACTTCTGCTTGCTCGACCGGGTCTGATGGCGAGTTGCGAAGTGGCGTCGCATAGTTGGGAGTTCGCTGAAAGACTGTCAGGCGGGATACCTGATCGGCGATGGCAGGAATGATCTGGATACCGGACGCGCCTGTACCTATCACTCCCACACGCTTGCCCGCAAGGTCTACTCCCTCGTGTGGCCATCGGTGTGTGTAATACACCTCTCCAGCGAAGGTTTCCAGCCCGCTAAACTCGGGATCCTTCGGAACCGAGACATTGCCACCGCCAGAGATGATAAAGCGTGCGGTACGGGTGACGGCATCGTTGGTGGTCAATTTCCAAAACGAATTATCGTCATCCCATACGATCGATTCCACTCGAGTATTGAACTGAATGTTGCGCCGCAGATCAAATTTATCGGCAACATAATTTAAGTACGCAAGAATCTCCGGCTGGGCGGCATATCGCTCGCTCCATTTCCACTCTTGTTGCAATTCATTGGAGAAGGAGTAGGAGTAATGGATGCTCTCGATATCGCACCTACAGCCGGGATACCGATTCCAGTACCAAGTGCCTCCCACGTCGGAAGCCGTGTCAAACGCAAGCACGCGCAATCCCTCACGATCGCGTGCCCTGTGCACGGCATAAAGGCCGGCGAATCCCGCTCCTATGACAGCGACATCGAGATCGCACTCTGTCTGGTTCGTACCGAGCGAAATGCCCAATGAAACCCCTCGATCCATAGGTTGCTACCACCCTTTGCAGAAGCAATTTCACAGTACTTGCAGAGGGGACGGGACGGTAATACATAAAAACTATCGCCGCGACCTGGTGATTCACCGGCGGCACTATAGGGAATTGAATATTGCCTTAAGCAGAGATAGCCCTATACGCTAAAAAACATGGACAACACCTCCCCTAAAGGCACCCAGACTCGCCCCACGAGCAACGGCGCCGATGTTGTGAACATGTTCCTAAGCGCATTCGCTGCCGGCGATATCGAGGCCGCGGTGAACTGCCTGGACTCCAAGTGCCTGGTGAACGAGGCCCACGGATTGCCCTTCTCGGGGACCTACGTGGGACAGGAAGGTTTCCTTAGTCTGCTGGGCGCGATGTCGGCCGATCTCGACGCGAGTGTCGACAAGATCGAGGTTCTCGATTCCGGCGATTCGGTGGTGGGGCGGATCGCGCTGACTTTCGTGGCTAAGACCAGCGGCGACAAGCTCGCCACCACGGGCGTGGACATCTACCAGGTGCGTGACGGCAAGATCGTCGACATCGACGTCTACTATAAGGACCCCGGCGCAGTGGCCGCGTTGGTGGGGAAGTAACTCTAGATCAAATCCGTTCGCTAGCTATTCAATTCATGGATGCCGTGCGGTCCGCGATATCGATGCACTTCGCGGGGTCTATGCCGAGGATGTGGCGTTCAGGCACTGATCGGTGGGAGCGCAACCGGGAGCAGAATCTGCGTACGCTCCCACGGCTTCCCTACGAACCATATGAGGCCGAGTCCCGGCTCCAGCAGTTCGAGCTGTACGACCAGATGCGGGTGCAGGCGCCGGTATTCCACACCGCTTCAGACTGGTGGTGTGTGAGCCGCTACGACGACATACTCGAGGTGCTGCTAAGGCCCCGACAGATGCTCGAACGCCATCCTCCAGACGGAGGCGTTCGATCTCCCAACCGGGATCGGCAGTGCAACCTAACCTGGCCCCAGGCCCATCAGCCATTGCGCTGCAGGCTAATTCGGGTCCGTTGTCACAACGCAAACGCTACGGGATAGGCACGCGCTGGGCGGCCACGCGGTCCAGCGCGCCGACCGGGTTCTTAACGCTGATGCCGCGTTTCGACCATGCCGCCGAGGCATTCACGGGTTTGTTCGTTGATGATCGACACGATCCTGGCCGATCGTCCAGCGGTGGTCACGTCGAACTGCACAGAACCGATATGCGTGCAACGCCATGTCTAATTAGCCGACACTATGTCGTGTAACTAGACATAATGTTGCCTTTGGGTGTGATGCGTGCCTATGCTGTCGAGGCTCGACCGTGTATCGATGCGGTTTTGCCCAGGGGTGAGTGGTCGATGTTGCCTGGAAGTGTGGTTGTCGCGTTGGAGTATCCGGAATCGCCATCTCGGGTCGTAGCCGACTGGGACGGTCACAGTTGGAGTGAGGCCGAGGGGCTGCGGAGAACATGATTTGTCGATCTATGGCCATGGTAGGTACGGCGCCGGTTGTCCTTGGGGGGTGCCAGTTGGGCTATTCGCGTAGCCGGCCTCGGGGTGCGGGTGTGCGATGACGGCTTGGGACGCGAGCCGGTGAATGATCCAAGGTTCTGTTGGTATGCCTCGCACGCTGTCGTTGTCTGATCAGATTGTCATTGATGTCCCGGTGGACGTTGCTCGGGCTGCCGGATTCGGGAGGCATCGGCGTCCGCTGGTCCCGTTTTTCATTCCCACGAGGTGGAGTTACCGCCTTGAAGCAGCTGTTGGCGAACAGTCCACCCGGCTCACCGAGACGTGGACTATCGGTCCGTGGCCGGCCGTAGTGCAAGCGGTTGATCGTGTGAGTGCCGTCGGCGACCGGATCGGCGAGCACGGTGAGCAACAGGGCCGCATTTTGTCTCCCAACTTAATCCCCACGGACAGCCCCGCCGGCATTTCCTTTAGCAAGCGAGCACATCGCAGATCTCAATCGGCGGCCCAAGAAAGTCCAGACAGCCCGGGCGGCCAGTCCTTTCAAGCCGCACCCAAAGGCCGGCAACAAACGCCTCACTCGACCCATCCGGGTTGCCACACAACATAACGACGCGATGTAACTGCACAAACGAACGAAAGGACTGCCATGACGTTGTTCGATCTGGCGCAGCGGGCTGGTGTGGCGTTCGATCCGGCTGAGGTACTGCAACGTTATGCGGCCGAGCGCGCCAAGCGGCTGCGCACCGACACCGCAGCGCAATTCATTGAGGTCACCAACGAGGGACGGTTCTCGAAGCACGTCCGGGACGATCCATTCGCACCACCAGCCGCCGCACGGGATCCGCTGCAGGACGAGGTCGAGGTCGCGATTGTCGGCGGCGGCTGGGTGGGGTTGATCACGGCAGCCCGGCTGGTCGAGGCCGGTGTAACGGATGTGCGCATCATCGAATCAGGAGCCGACTTCGGCGGCACCTGGTACTGGAACCGCTACCCGGGTGCACAGTGCGACATCGAGTCCTATATCTACCTGCCGTTGCTGGAGGAAACGGGTTACGTTCCCAAGCAGCGCTATTCGTACTCTGACGAAATCTACGAGCACGCACAGCGGATCGGGAAGCACTTTGGCCTCTACGATCACGCCGTCTTTCAGACACTCGTGAAAGACATGAGATGGGACGCTAAGGAAGGGCGGTGGCTCATCTCAACTGACCGTGGTGACCAAATGCGGTCTCGTTACGTGGTGTTGGCAACAGGAGCTGCGAACCGTCCGCGATTGCCTGGTATCCCCGGTTTGGATGCATTCGAGGGACATGCGTTTCACACAAGCCGGTGGGACTACACCTATACGGGCGGAGGCATCGAGGGCGGCTTGGACGAGCTCGGCGACAAGCGCGTAGCGGTCATCGGAACCGGTGCAACCGCTGTTCAGTGCGTACCCCGGGTCGCTCAGAGTGCTGCCCATCTATATGTTTTTCAGCGCACACCTTCGTGTGTGGGCGCGCGGAACAACCGGCCCACGGATCCGGAATGGGCTAACAGCTTGCAACCAGGCTGGCAGAAAGACCGAATGCGTCAGTTCGACAACATCGTCGCGAGTCTCGCCGGCGAAGTCGCAGATCTCCCCGACGACGATGAGTGGTTCCGATTGGCAATCAATATGCAGGATATTGCGGCAAAGGTCGACCCGAGTGAGCTGACGCCGCAAGGCTTTCCTGACCTGTTCCAGCTCGCCGACCTTCAGACGATGGAGCAGATTCGTCAGCGTGTCGCCGATACAGTGTGCGCCGAAGACGTCGCTGAGAAACTCAAGCCGTTCTACAACTTCCTATGCAAGCGGCCGACATTCAACGACGAATACCTGGAGGCGTTCAACAGTCCCAACGTGACTCTGGTCGATGTCAGCGACAACAAGGGCGTTGAGCGAATCACCCAGAAGGGCATTGTCGCCAACGGCGTGGAGTACGACGTCGACTGCATCATCTTCGCTAGCGGATTCGAAATCACGAGCGACTTCCACCGACGCATCGGCATTGAGATCGCTGGCGAGAACGGCCAATCACTTTACGATTTCTGGGCTGACGGCATGCGCACCATGCACGGATTCACAGTGCGTGGATTCCCCAATCTGTTACTTGTCGGCGGGTTGTTCGCGTTCACCCTCGGCGTGAATTACTGCTCCGTTGTCGACGATCAAGCGCAGCACGCCGCATACATCATCTCCGAGCTCAACAAGCGAGGCGTCAAGAGCGCAGAGCCGACAGCCCAGGGGGAGGAAGCGTGGATCGCTGCGCAGATGACTCCCAGTACCGTGCCGCTCAGCGCTCTATTGGGTGGGGCCCCAGAGACCTGCACGCCCGGCTACTACAACCAAGAGGGCAGATCGGCCAGCGATCGGCGCGACGTACGCCTTGAATCCTTTGGTCAGGGCCGCGAGGAATACCTCCGCATTTTGAAGGAGTGGCGGGCGGCGGGCGGCCTCGACGGCCTTGGTCTCCGCTACGACAGCGTTGGGTAGGAGGAAGCTATGACGGACGCCTGTCCAAGGGAGTGTCGCGAAAGGCTGGGAGCAGGTCGCAGACGCATGCCAGAAAAATTCGAAGATCACGGTGAAGCGGTATCTAGGGATCGGGTCACCATGTAGAGACGATTTCATCGTGGCCTGTTTTTACGGGAAATGCCCGCGGGCCTCGATCGCCGGTAGCAGGAGTTGAGTGACTCAACGGAATTTGGTTGAGCAGATGACCCGGCGGATCTCGACGTCGTTGTTCAGAAACGGGATGGACACCGCCCAGGCGTTGTCCCACAGGCGGATACCGCCGGGTAGCCCCGCCACCATTTCTCATTCAGCTCAACGAGGCCCCGCCCGGGCTGCAGCGGCGGTGACTGCGGTGTAGATCGGTTTCATATCACGTTTGACTTCGTCCCAGTACTTGCGCGAGGTAAGCCGAAACGTATTGCAGATCAAATGGATAATGCAACGAGATCGCGCCCGGCGTCCAGCCTTTGGCATACATCCGGTGGATCATGTTTCTCCTAACCAGATGCTCGGTCATCTCCTCATTGAGCGCGGTCTCCGAGCACCGTTTTGGTCCGCTGCTTGAGCAACCCGTCGGGCCCGGTCAACGACAAGCCTTACTCCTGGGCCAGCGCTACCAACTTGGCCGCCGCCTGCGGCCCAGCCGATTTCTTTTTCGCCACATCGTCCAGTGGCCTCATCACGGCACCTTCGCACCACGCATCGCCTAGCGGCCCAGGCCGAAAGTTCGTCAGATCCACAGTCCCGGAACCTCTTCAAAATTGAGGTTGGACGCACCTGAACGTCGCGTTACGCGACATAGTGATGTTTGACTAGACAGGGTGTTGCCTTTGGGTGTGATGCGTGCCTATGCTGACGAGGTCCGACCGTGTATTGATGCGGTGTGCCGGCCAGTGCGTGCCCGGGTGGGAAAGGTGTGGTTGTCGCGGTGGAGTTTGTGGAATCGCCGCCTCGGGCTGGAGCCCCGTGGGACGGTCAGAGTTGGGGCGAGGCCGAGGGGGCTGCGGAGAAGATGATTTATCGATCGATGGCCACGGTGGGTACGGCGCTGGTTGTCCTGGGGGTGTGCCTGGTGGGTTTTTCGCGCAACCGGCTTCGGGGTGTGGGTGGGTGAGTACGGCTTGGGAAGCGAGCCGGTGATTGAGGAAAGGTTCTGGTGGTATGCCTCGTACGCTGTCGTTGTCTGATCAGATTGTTATTGATGTTCCGGTGGACATTGTGTATTCGCGTGTCAGTGATGTGACCGCGATGGGGCAATGGAGCCCGGAGAACACCGGTGGGTCGGTGGTGGGGTCGCACGAGATTGCCCGTGTGGGCACCATGTTCGATGGCCATAACAAGCGTGGCCGGTTGGTGTGGACCACGCGCTGTGAGGTGATTGCTGCCGAGCCCAATGTCAGCTTCGCGTTCGCGGTGCGGGCTGCCGGATTCGGGCGGTATCGTCGCCGTCCCCCGCGTATACCGTTCTTCATTCCCACGACGTGGAGCTACCGCTTTGAGGCTGTTGACGAACAGTCCACCCGGCTCACTGAGACGTGGACCGTCGGTCCGTGGCCTGCCGTGTTAATCATGCTGTTTCAGCGGATGACCGCCGACGGTCTCAACGTCCCAGAGATGCAACGCCGCAACCTTCGTATCACCCTGCAAAACATCAAAAATCACCTCGAAGCCGACCACCAACTGGCCCGAACCTAACCCGGCCGACCCATCGCGTACGTGGCTTACAGGTGCAGTTTGAGTTCTGCGCACAACCGCGAAACCTGACGCAACCGAGCGTGGGACGAGGATTTGAAATTTGACGCAACTCTTGCAACCAACACGGAATGAACCGCTGGCGGGTATGCGCCAATAGGGGGCGGCAGGCCTGCGCATTCTCGACCGCGGCTCGTCACAGCCGTGTAAACGGATAGTTGGTCCAGGCGACTAAGGGACTGCACGTGGATGTGCGAACGCTTCGCTACTTTCTGATCGTGGCCGAGGAAGGCAGCATCCATGCCGGGGCGCGCGCCGCGCTGATCTCTCAACCAGCGCTGTCGACCACTCTCCGGAACCTTGAGAAGGAGCTTGGCGCCACACTATTCGAGCGATCCCACCGCGGAGTTGAGCTGACCCCGGCGGGATCAGCTCTGCTGGTGCATGCTCGACAACTCGTTCAGGCGATGGACGACACCAAGAATGTGGTCCAGGCTGGGGCGAAGCGTAGGCAGCGCACCTTCACGATCGGGCTCGTCGAAGGTTATGCCGCGGCGGCCGAACTCACAGGGCCGATCTTGGCGGCCTTTCAACGGAGCCATCCCGACCTGCGAATTCAGATCCGACGATTGAACTTCGTGGATCAGGTCGATGCCGTGCTAGATGGCTCTGTCGATGTGGGACTGGTGCGTTCGCCATACGAGCACGACGACCTCGTGCTGGTCCCCCTGTTTAGTGAACCCACAATCCTACTCGCGAGCTGCGAGCATCCGATTGCCAGGCTGGACGAGGCGCCGATCGAATTGATTCTCGACGAACCCTTATTAGAACAGGTGCGTACACCACCGCAGTGGCGAGACTTCTGGAATCTATCCGAGTGGCGGGAGGGCCGATCACGCACAGTCGAAACGGACGCAGTCGACATTCTTCAGTTCTCCATGGATCTCGCCATCAATTCGACTGTTAGTCCCATGGCGCTGAGCGCCTGGCGCCTTGGTGGACTCACCGAACTATTGTTTCGGGGAGTTCGAGCACAAGACGGACCGCGGAACGTTGCCGGCGTCGGCCACCGACGGCATGACAATCGTAGGGAAGTGCAGGCATTCGCCCGCATCGCTGTCGACGTCTGTCGAGCGATGATCGCTCTGGTACCCGAGAGCGATCTCGCCGAGGTAGACCGAGACGATCTGGCTCACCTTTCGTGAATGTGGCTGATCGGCCCCAGAACCGGTCGGCCCGGTGTCGGGGACTGCAACCCATTCGCTGACCGCCAGCCTGTCTGAGCATCTCGAGACCGAGGCGCCGGCACTCGCGGCTCCCGTTCTGCGGGCATCGTCATCATGGGCCGACTCGCCCAGCAGGCATCGGGCAGTTTAGCGGAATGCCCTGTCGTACAACGTATTTTCCCGGATCGGGATGGCGGCCGCGGGTTCTTTCCTAGTCGCCGGGACAGTTAGCGCGGATGCCAGCGTCAGCGAATCACACTTGCGCCCCGATCTCGGAAAAAGCGGTGACCCAGCACAACCTGGTGACGTCAATTCGGGACCGCCGCGCATCAGCCACTTTGCCGTCCCACCCGGATACTCGTCGTTGTGGCCCCCGAGGGCCATAAATGGCGCGCGCAGCTGGATCCGGGCGTCTCCGTGACTCCCATACTCGTTCTGCATCCCAGACGAGGAGGAAGCGATGAACATCATCGTCGATTACGGATTGTGCGACGGACACGGGCAATGCTTGCTGGCCGCACCGGACGTGTTCGACCTGCCAGATGGATTCGATCAGGTTGTCGTCCTGGACGAGGACCCGCCTGTCGCCGACTACGAGACTGTCGTCCGCGCGGCTGCAATGTGCCCGGCGCAAGCTATTCGAGTGCTCTGACCCGGGCAGCTAGAAATCAGTGCGATCATCGAGCAATCCAGACTGACCGGCCAGTGCGGCCGCTGAAATCCTGTTGCTGGCACCAAGTTTGTTCAGAAGTGAAGCCAACATGCGCTTGGCGGTACGTTCTGATACGACGAGTCGCTCGGCGATGTCTGCGGTCTCAGCGCCCGTTGCCAGCAGGCGCCAGAGCTTCACCTCGGCGGGCGTCAACACTTCCAGGATCTGCGCTGCGGGTTGTCGGGTGCGCGACAACAACCGATCCAGAATCCCAGGATCTACGACACGCAGACCCGCCGCGATCGCACATAGCGGTCCCGCGAGCGCATCTGGATGGAGCGTCTTGGATAGGAAACCGTCCGCGCCAGCACGCAACGAATCCTCGGCTAGCTGAGGATCGCCTGAACCCGACAGTGCGAGGATACGGGTCCGGGGACGCCGCGCACGGATGTGGCGGACGGCCGCGACGCCTCCCAAGGGAGGCATCGAGAGATCGACGATCGCTAAGTCCGCATCGCAAGTGGTCACCAGCTGAGCGGCCTCCTCAACAAATGTTGTGCGGCCGCCGATTACGAACTGATCTCCCCAATCTCGCGTCAACAGAAGCTCCAGGCCCTCAGCGAAGAGCTCGTGGTCGTCGATGATCACCACAACGAGAGGATTCTGGCCGGGACGGAGGCTCACTTGCGGGATGCTAGCCCTTATGGTCTTCGATATTGCCGCTTCGGTCGCGCAACAACCATATCTAAGGTCAGAGCAGTGAGCACCGTGCGCCGGCTCGGGGCGCTGGTTCTGCCCGCGGGTGACGGCTACGGACTGGCGCGGGTGGTCGTCGCAATCCGTTTCGCGGTCGTCGTTTCCATCGGAATCCTGGTGTCGGCTGGCCCGCCGTGGATGCGCGGATACACCGCAGCATTGATTGTCGTGCTCGCCGTATCCCTCGGCTATGCGTCTGCCCTGATGGCGTTTCCACGCTTCGAGGTGCGCCACACTTCGTTTGCCTGGCTGCTTGCGGCCGCCGACGCGATCTTGACGCTGATATTGGTCGGGCTCACGGGGGGCCCAGCCAGCCCCGTGGTGCTAGTGCTGGCCTTAGTGGTCATCTCATCTGCAGCACGGCTGACATTCCCCGAAAGCATTACCCTCGCAGTCCTTGTAGGGGTGGGCTACGTCGGCGTCATCGCTTATTCGCCAGGGCCAAGCGGCGCAGCGTTGCCCGGTGCTGTGCAGGGGGTGTGGTGGGCGCTTTACTTGGTCTTTATCGCCGTACTAAGCGGCGGGCTGTCCGTATTGATCGAACTCGAACATCGCTCGCGCGTCAAAGCACTCGTCGAAGCCGAAGTCGAACACGCCGCTGCCGAGGAAGAGCGTGACCTTCGTAGCCGGCTCCTGCGCTCGTACGAAGCCCAGCAGGAAGGTTTGCAAGTTCTGCTACATGAGTTCCGCACTCCCGTCACCTCATTGGACGCCTTGGCCTGCGCTTTGACCGACGGGACGCCGATGACGGGCGCAGCGGCCCAGGCCGCACTAACTCTGGCCGGACGCCACGCCCGGCACCTGTCTGACATGCTCGACGCTCTGTCGGATGTGAATCTGAGTCGTCAGCCCACGTTCTCTTCCGGCCGGGTGCGCCGCGTCAGCCTCACCGAGCTGGTTGCTGAGGCTGGTGATGCGGCGGGGGTGATTCCGCCACGATTGCGCGTGTCCGTTCACGCCGACGTCGAGACAATCCATATCGACGCACAAGGATTGCGCCGAGTACTAACCAATTTGCTGGAAAATGCCACCCGTCACGGTCGCGGCCGACCCATCGATGTGATCTGTTCGAGAGATAGAAACCAGCTGCATGTGGCTGTGCTCGACCGTGGTCCGGGGGTGCCCGCTTCACAAATGCAGGAACTGACCAGTAAATTCGTACGTTTGTCGGATCGGCACGGCACAGCTGGTTTGGGCTTATGGATCGTGGCCCAAATTATCGACGCGCTTGGCGGATCGCTGACATTCACCTCCCGAGACGAAGGCGGATTCACGGCTTCGTTTTCGGTCCCGGTCGAATAAGCCGGCCCGCGCGTCTGGCACAACTGGCCCGCATGGACCCCGAGTTGGCCCGCGCGGCACCAGATTTCCCGCAACTAGTGTCCGAAACTGACTGCATTCCGCCACGTGAGCTGTACCACAAGTGGCGGGCCAGCCGGAAAGGACAACGATGCCCACCGCCACTTCCACCTTCCGTGATATCGACCTCAGCGCGCGCGAGTTCTGGGCGAAACCGCATGAGGAACGCGATGCGGCATTTGCCATACTGCGTCAGGAGAATCCGGTCGCATGGAGCCGTCCAGCGGACTCCGATCTATTGCCTCCCGAGCAAAACACCAAGGGCTTCTGGTCGCTGACAAAACACGAAGACATTCGCATGGCTAGCCGCCACACCGAAACGTTCTCTTCGGCGCAAGGCATCACAATGGAAGATTTTCCGCCCGAGATGATCCACATCGCGCAGTCTTTCATCGCCATGGACGCGCCGCGGCACACGCAGCTGCGGGGAATTACCATGGAGGCCTTCAAACCTCGCAACATGCGCAGGCTTCAGGCATGGATACAGGGACACGCCCACGACCTCATTTCTGAGATAGCTCAGCTGGGAGAAGGCGATTTCGTCGAGCTGGTGTCGGTCAAGCTTCCTGCGCGCATCTTCGGCAGCTTCTTCGGACTGCCGCCCGGTGAAATCCACGAGAAGACTATCCACGCGGCTCAACGTCTCCTCGGATGGACCGACCCTGAGGTGTGTGGGGAAAGCTCCGCGCTGGAGCTGTTCCTCGGCGCGGTGATGGATCTGAATGAGACGGCCTCCATACTGATTCCTGAGCGCCGTGCACACCCCGGCGACGACCTGCTGACCTGGATGGTGCAAGCCGAGTTCGACGGCGAGAAGATGACCGACGAAGAACTCATGGGTTTTTTCGTCCTTCTGGCCGTTGCAGCCAACGACACCACGCGCCACGCCTCGGCGCACGCGATTCACGCGTTCTCGCAGTTTCCGCGGCAACGCGAACTGCTGGCCGCCGATGTGGCGGGGCGAGTCGACACCGCGGTCGAGGAGGTCCTGCGCTGGGCCTCACCGCTGCTGCACATGCGACGCACCGCCATCCGGGACTTCTCGCTGAGGGGAGCGGACATCAAGGCAGGTGACAAGGTGGTGCTCTGGTACGTCTCGGGTAACCGTGACGAGGACATCTTCGACCGGCCGTTCGAATTCGACATCCTGCGTAATCCCAACCCCCACATCGCTTTTGGTGGCGGCGGGCCGCACTTCTGCCTGGGGGCGGCACTCGCGCGAACCATGCTGCGCTCACTTCTGACCGAGGTGTACACACGTATCCCGGATATCACCGCACCTGAGCCGCATTTCCAGGTGGCGAACTTCATCAACGGCATCAACAGCCTGCCCGCCACCTGGACCCCGGAATGTCGGTGAGTTCAACCATTTCCCCTACCACCTATCAGAAAGGAGCCGACGAACAATGAAGACCACCGCTGCCGTGCTCTGGGGACTGCACCAGAAATGGGAAGTCGAAGAACTCCAACTCGACGGTCCTCGCGAACGCGAGGTGCTGGTGAAGCTGACAGCAAGCGGTTTGTGCCATTCCGATGAGCACCTCGTCACCGGTGACATGCCAATGAATTTGCCGGTCGTCGGAGGCCACGAGGGTGCCGGCATCGTGGCTGAAGTGGGTCCGGGGGTCACTGAGGTCCAGGTCGGCGATCACGTAGTGCTGAGCTTCATTCCCGCCTGCGGTCGCTGCCGGCCTTGCGCCAGGGGTATGAGCAATCTCTGCGAGTACGGAGCGGCGATCATGGCCGGACCCCAGCTCGACGGCACATTCCGGTTTCACGGCCGCGGATACGACATCGGTCAGATGTGTGTTCTGGGAACATTTTCCGAGTACACCGTCGTGCCGATCTCGTCGGTGGTCAAGGTCGATAAAGACATTCCATTGGACAAGGCGGCCTTGGTCGGATGTGGTGTCACGACCGGTTATGGGTCGGCAGTACGCACGGGGGCGACCGGCGACGGCGATACCGTCGTGGTCATGGGCGTCGGCGGACTGGGAATCAACGCCGTGCAGGGGGCAAAGATCGCCGGAGCGCGGTATGTGATCGCCCTGGATCCGATGGCCTATAAGAGGGAGCGTTCACTGGAGTTTGGTGCTACGCACGTCGCCGCCGACGTCGCTGAGGCATACCAGATCGTCACAGAATTGACCCGAGGGACGTTGGCCGATGTCTGTGTCGTTACCACCGACAGCGCCGAAGGTGTTTACGTGGCACAGGCACTCAGCTTGGTCGGCAAGCGGGGGCGCGTGGTGATGACCTCCATACCTCACCCCACTGACTCCCATGTTGCCCTGTCGTTGTTCGATCTAACCCTCTACGAAAAGCAGCTCCGAGGATGCCTTTTCGGATCGTCGAATCCGCGCTCCGACATCTTCCGGCTCCTAGAGCTATACCAAGCGGGGCGACTCAAACTCGACGAGCTGATCACACGCGAGTACAGCATCGAGGACGTCAATCAGGGCTACGAGGACCTCCGCAATGGCCTGAATCTGCGTGGTCTGATCCGCTACTGATCTCGAAGGCCGGATCCAGCCGGCACGGCCACCGAGCGGAATGGAATCTTCCGAGGGGCCCCTGATCCCGAATCCGCGGAGGGCGGACATACCTACCGCGCCACGAGCACAACGAAAGTGAGACCGCATGAACGAGATTCCGCACTACCGGATGTACATCAACGGCCAATGGCGCGACTCCGATGCCTTCATGGAGGTGTCGTCGCCCGCCACAGGGGCGACCATCGCGACAGTCGCCCACGGTGATCTGCATACCACCGACGAGGCGATTGCCGCCGCCAAATCCGCTCACGATGCTGGGGTATGGCGAAACCTACCGGCCCATCAACGCGCCAACTACCTCGAGGCGATTGCTGACCAACTTGGCGCCCGCGCACACGAATTGGCTGCGTTGCAAGTCGGTGAGAACGGCGCGACCATCCGCGGTGCGGGAGCCTTCCTGATCGGCTACGCCGTTGACCACCTGAAGTATTTCGCCGGCCTTGCCCGTACCTACCCATTCCAGTGCAGCGGCCCACTGGCCGAAGGGCCCACGTTGGCGACAGGATTGATCGTCAAGGAACCCGTGGGCGTTTGCGCCGGCATCGTGCCATGGAATTTTCCGCTGCTGCTGGCGGTCTGGAAACTGGGCCCCGCGCTGGCCGCGGGTAACACCGTCGTACTCAAGCCCGACGATCAGACACCCCTGACCCTCCTGGAGCTGGCCAGGGCTGCCCACGAAGTGGGCGTGCCTGCCGGGGTACTCAATGTGGTCACAGGGGAAGGCCCGGTCGTGGGAGCGCGGCTGGCTGAGCACCCCGATGTCGGCAAGGTCGCTTTCACCGGCTCGAGCGAGGTCGGCAAAGGTGTCATGCGCGCCGCTGCCAATACCGTGAAGAAGCTAACGCTGGAATTGGGCGGCAAAGGGGCCAACATCGTTCTCGACGATGCCGAGCTGGATCTCGCGGTTGACGGATCCTTGTTCGCCTTCCTGCTCATGAGCGGACAGGCATGCGAGTCCGGGACCCGGCTGCTCGTTCACAAATCCATCCACGACGAATTCGTGCGCCAACTCGTGGCCCGAGCCGCGTCGCTGACCGTCGGGGATCCGATGGATCCCGCTACCGATCTGGGGCCCCTGATCTCAGCCAGACAAAAGTCTCGTGTCGAGAAGTACATCACGCTCGGCCAAGAAGAAGGTTGTAAGCTGGCGTTCCAGGGCGCCGTGCCGTCGGATCCCGCACTGGCCCAAGGCCACTGGGTCGCCCCCACGATCCTGACCGGCGCCACCAATGACATGCGTATCGCCCGAGAGGAGATCTTCGGGCCTGTTCTGGTGGTGCTCACCTATTCCGACGACGACGAAGCGGTGGCCATCGCCAACGACAGCGACTACGGGCTGTCGGCGGGAGTGTGGAGCACGAATCCCGCACGGGCGCTGGGTATTGCGCGCCGATTGGAGTCAGGCACTGTCTGGATCAACGACTGGCACATGATCAACGCCAGGTATCCCTTCGGTGGCGTCAAACAGAGCGGACTGGGCCGGGAACTGGGCCCCGATGCACTCGATGAGTACACCGAGCCCAAATTCATTCACATGGATCTGACCAACGACTCGCGCAAGCGTATCTACGGGGTCGTGGTATCCGCTAACGCTCAGCCGGCGTGACAGCCCCGATGTACCCAGGTGCCCACGCTCGGCAGGCTCCCGATCGGCCGGCGGTCATCGTCGCCGAGACCGGGCAGTGCCTGAGTTACCGCCAACTCGACGAGAGCTCGGCCGCGCTGGCGCGGGTCCTTACCGATGGGGGCCTCGAGCGCGGCGACGTCGTTGCGCTGCTCTCGGACAATGCGCCCGAGGCATTGGTCACTCTGTGGGCGACGCAGCGGGCGGGCCTCTATCTGACCCCCATCAATCACCATCTGACTCCGGGCGAAGTGAACTACATCATCACAGATTGCGGCGCGAAGGCCCTGATCGTCTCCGCATCGCTGGAAGACCTGGCGCAATCGGCACGTGCCACAACCGACGGCCTGGGCGTGTGCTTGGCCTTCGGCGGGGTCCTGGATGGTTTCGAATCCTTCGACGCCGCACTGGCGGGCGCGGGCCCCGGACTGATCGACCAGCCCGCTGGCGCAGTGATGCTGTATTCGTCGGGAACAACGGGATTTCCCAAAGGCGTTCGACCCCCGCTGCCCGACCGCTCAATTGATGAACCGGGTGACGCGGCGGTGGCGATTGCCAAGCGGCTATACGGTATCGGTGCTGACGATGTCTATTTCTCGCCCGCGCCGCTCTATCATGCCGCGCCGCTGCGGTGGTGCGCTATGGCCCAAGCGTTGGGCGCGACCCTCGTGCTGACCAAAAAGTTCGACGCTGAAAAGACACTGCAATACATCGAGCGATACCGCGTCACGGTGACCCAGATGGTGCCGACGATGTTCGTGCGGTTGCTCAAACTCGACGAATCAGTGCGCGCCCACTACGACCTATCAAGTCTGCGGGCAGTCATTCACTCGGCTGCACCCTGCCCGGTGCCCACCAAACGCGCCATGATCGATTGGCTGGGACCGATCCTTTACGAGTACTACAGTTCGACCGAGGTCAATGGCATGACCTTCATTGACAGCGCTGATTGGTTGGCTCATCCCGGATCGGTGGGGCAAAGTGTTCTCGGCGTGATCCACATATGCGACGACGACGGCCGCGAAGTTCTACCGGGGGCGGTGGGAACGGTATTCTTCGAGCGCGACAGCCTGCCCTTCGAGTACCACAATGACCCGGAAAAGACCGCTGCGGCAACACATCCTGATCACCCACTGTGGACCAGCGTCGGTGATCTCGGATCGGTGGATGAGCACGGCTACCTCTACCTGGCCGACCGCAAAGCGTTCATGATCATCTCAGGCGGGGTCAACATCTACCCACAGGAAGTCGAGAACGCGCTAGTCCTGCACCCCGCGGTTCTCGACGTCGCGGTGATCGGCATACCCGACCCGGAAATGGGCGAGCAGGTGAAAGCGATCGTGGAACTCGCCACGTCGGTGCAACCCTCGCAGGCACTCGCCCGGGAACTGATCGACCACACGCGCGCGCAGATCGCGCATTACAAGGCGCCACGCTCCATTGAGTTCATCGAAAGGCTACCGCGCACGCCGACCGGAAAAATAGTCAAAGAGGGACTGCGTCAACAGTATTCAGAGACGGCGTCGTGGCAGAACTGAGCATCCCGGATTTGCTTTCTCCTGCGCTGCTCAGGGGCAAGGCCGCGTTCGTCACCGGTGGCGGCAGTGGTGTCAATCTAGCCATCGCTCACGGTCTGGCCTCCGTTGGCGCCGATGTCGCCATCTGCGGACGATCCCAAGAGCGGTTGGACGAGGCCGCAACGCAACTGCAGGTGCACGGCAGAAAGATTCTTGCGCTCAGTGCCGACGTGCGCGATGCTGCCAGGCTCGCCGGCGCAGTCGATACCGCGGCACGCACCTTCGGTCGGCTGGACGCCGTGGTAGCCGGCGCAGCTGGCAATTTCTTCGCCCCGGCACAAGACATCAGCCCCAACGGTTTCCGTGCTGTGATCGATATCGACCTAGTGGGCAGCTTCCACACAGCGCGTGCAGCGTTCGCGTACTTGAAACAGACCCAGGGGAGTATCTTGTTCGTCTCCGCCGGACAGGCCTATTTGCCCTTCGCCAACCAATGCCATGTCGGGGCGGCCAAGGCGGGTATCGACAACCTGATGGCGAACCTCGCCTTGGAATGGGGTCGGTTCGGCATCAGGTCCAATTCCCTTGTCCCTGGACCCATCGCGGGTACCGAGGGCATGAAACGGCTTGCTGGCCCGGTGGGGGCAACGATGTGGATTGACGCCGTCGCGCTGCAACGTTTCGGCGACGTCGCCGAGGTGGCTGCGATGGCAGTCGTGCTCTGCTCCCCGCTAGCCTCCTACGTCACGGGTGCGCGAATCGCGGTGGACGGGGGACTGGCGTTATCCGGTCTGGGCGCCATCAGCCGCGCCGTCTCAGATCCTGCAGTACGTGACCGGCCAGAGCCCACTTAACCGTCGTCGGTCACCTCGGGGTGGGCGGTTACGCGCTATGACACCATCTGCAAGCGCGGTGCTGGGTAGTCGTATTCCAGTGTTTCGGTGGCCCCCGCCGTGATTCTTCGACTTGGTGATTTAGGCGGTCAGTGCCGCTGGGGTGGCCTCCTGTTCTGTGGTGGTGTTGGTAGTGAGGCGGGATTTGCTGAGGACGTCGAGGCCGAGGTAGCGCCGTGATTCGGCCCATTCGTCGTGTTGTTCGGCGAGTACGGCGCCGACGAGGCGGATCAGGGCGTCGCGGTCGGGGAAGATGCCGACGACGTCGGTGCGGCGGCGGATTTCTTTGTTGAGTCGTTCTTGTGGGTTGTTGGACCAGATTTGGCGCCAGATTTGTTTGGGGAAGGCGGTGGATGCCAGCAGGTCCGGGCGGGCGTTCGCCAGATGATCGGCGACCTTGGGTAGCTTGTCGGTCAGCGCGTCGATGATCCGATCATATTGGGCGGCAACGGAATCAGCGTCAGGTTGGTCGTAGACCGAGTGCAGCAGGGTGCGTACCCACGGCCAGGACGCCTTCGGGGTCACGGCCATCAGGTTGGTGGCGTAGTGAGTACGGCAGCGCTGCCAGCAGGCTCCGGGCAGGGTGGCCCCGATCGCGGCCAGTAGCCCTGCGTGGGCATCGCTGGTGTCCAGCGCAACCCCGGACAGCCCTCGGGCGGTCAGCGACCGCAGAAACGTCAACCAGCCGGCCCCGTCTTCGGCGGTGGTGACGTCGATGCCCAGGATTTCGCGGTAGCCCTCGGCGTTGACCCCGACGGCGATCAGGGCGTGCACGTTGACCACGCGGCCGGCTTCACGGACCTTGAGCACCAGGGCGTCGGCGGCCATGAACGTGTACGGGCCGGCATCGAGCGGCCGGGTCCGGAATGCCTCGATGGCGGTGTCGAGTTCCTTGGCCATCACCGACACCTGCGACTTCGACAAACCGGTGATCCCGAGGGTTTCGACGAGCTTGTCCATCCGCCGGGTCGACACCCCGAGCAGATAGCAGGTGGCTACCATCGTGGTCAGTGCCCGCTCCGCGCGTTTGCGCCGGTCCAGCAGCCAGTCCGGGCAATACGAGCCGTGCCGCAGCTTGGGGATCGCCAGATCCAATGTCCCTGTGCGGGTATCGAATTGGCGGTGTCTGTACCCGTTGCGCTGGTTGGTTCGGTCGCTGCTGCGCAGGCCGTATCCGGCGCCGCATACGGCGTCGGCTTCCGCGCCCATCAGGGTATGGATGAACGTCGAGATCAGCTCGCGCAGCACGTCGGGGTGGGTGGTAGTGAGTCGTTCAGCCAGCAGTGCTGGCAAGTCGATATCGTGGGCAGCGGTCATCACGTTGATTCCTTTGCTCGAGTGACTTTGGCGGTCTCTCGAAGAATCACGCGATGACCAGCGGCAAAATCGAAGAGCGTTCCGGTCGTGCAGGACGAATAGGGGAACTGACACTGACGCATGTTGCGGGACTTAAAATCCGCCCAGTGTCGGTTCGAGTCCGACTGGGGGCACCGCCGTTATTGCAGCGACAAGTGGTATTCCGCTTGCTGCGCGTGGCGCCTTAAGACACTCGTCAACGTCAGCTGTCGGCAGGTTTGCGGCTGCGAATCGCCGCGCCCGATTGCAAGACTCTGGAGACGCGGGTGTTGGCGAAGCCGGGATCCGCACGTTCTCTCAACGCACGACGGCGCGATGAGCTTTGCCCTTCGGTGCAGTCTGATCTGTATGGGCAAACTCATTTATGGCTTCACTGTGTCCGTGGATGGCTACATTGCCGACGCGCAAGGCAGCATCGACTGGTCCGAACCGAGCGAAGAACTGCACCAGTACTGGAACGACTTCGAGCGGGAGACCGCCCTATCGTTCTACGGGCGGCGGCTCTACGAACTGATGTCGGCGTACTGGCCTACCGCTGACAAGACCCCGGACGCCCAGCCTCTGATCGTCGACTTCGCGCACATCTGGCGCGACATGCCCAAGGTTGTGTTCTCGCGCACCCTGGAGTCCGTCGACTGGAACTCCCGCCTGGAACGCGGCGACCCGGTCGAGGTGGTTAGGAAGCTGAAAGCCGAAACTGACGGCAGGCTGGAGGTGGCCGGCGCGACGCTGGCGGCACCGATCGTGCAGGCCGGACTGGTGGATGAGTACCGGATTGTGGTCGCGCCCACCGCCGTGGGTGGCGGCACGCCGTACTTCCCGGCACTGCCGTCGTGGATCTCGCTGCGACTGTTGGAGAACCGCACTTTCCCAGGCGGCACGGTGCTGCTGCGTTACGAGGCCAAACGCGACTGAGCGACACGCCGCCAGGCGAACTGCAGATCGACTTCGAGATACACGAGGCGTCGAGCGGCACCGAGTTACCGCAGGGGCGTCATCGTTGTCGAACACCCGGTCTCTCGGCCGGAGGGGGCCCGCATCTAGGTCCACCCCGGCGACCGCGCTACCGCGTCGGCGGCGCTAAACGGTAGACGGCGCCCGCGTCGTCGTCGGTGACGTAGACGGCCGCGTCCGGTCCGACGACGGCGGCAACCGGGCGGCCCCATCTACTTCCGTCGTCGAGCTGGAAGCCACCGACGAGGGTTTGATGATCGCCGAGAGTGCCGCTGCGCCAAGGGAAGAACGACACCTCAGGTGCGCGCGGCGGCTGCCGGTTCCATGAACCGTGGATGCCGACCAATGCGCCGTCGGCATACGGTGGCGGCAGCGACCCAGTGGTGAAGGCCAGCCCCAACGGCGCGGAATGGGCGCCCATGCTCTGCTCTACCGGTGGCAGGGTTCGGCAGTCCAGCGCCGATCCGTCTTTATTGGTCGTCATGTCGCGGATGAACGGGAGATTCGCGGGCCCGCCATCCGGATTGCAGAAGGGCCAGCCCAATTCGCGGCCAGGTGTCAGGCGTGCCAGTGATTCGGGCGGATGATCGTTGACGTACTCGGTGCGGATGTTGCCGTCCGGGTCGGGTGCGTTGTCGCGGTTGTTGACCGCTGTCCACAGCGAGCCGTCGGGAGCCACGGCCAGGCCGGTCCCGTTGCGCACGCCCGTGGCGAAGGGCGCCGCCGGGCCGCCACCGGGCGGAATTCGCATGATCGTCGCGCGGGGCGGCATCGCCGTCCGGTCCTGCGGTGAGATGTTGGCCGTCGAACCGATCGAGAAGTAGACGGCCCCGTCGCGTCCAACGGCCACACTCTTGAGCGCATGGGCGTAGGCGCCGTGCAGATCAGGGCTGCGCGCGTCGGGTAGGCCGGCAGCAACGGTCCGCCGGTTGACGGCGTCGCCGTTGACGTAATCGTAGGCATCGATCTGGTCGCTTTCGGCGACGTAGAGCGTCGAGCCCGCGAATGCCATGCCGTGCGGTTGATCAAGCCGGTCGAGCAGCGTCGACTGTTGCGGCGCCGCAGCAGGTTTCGGCATCAGCTTGACGATTTGCCCGCTGGCCGGTGTCGATACCAGCAGGGCGCCATCGGGGGTCGATACCGCTAAGCGCGCCTTGGGGATTCGTGCCCACACCGACATCGTCCAGCCGTCGGGAATCAGCACCTGCCGCGGCTGGTCGAACGGTGCCTGCGCCAGGTCGGGGGCCACGCTGAGGGTGGCCGGCACTAGCTTGCCCGATGCCGGTGCCGGCGCGGCAGGTCCGGGGGAGACCGACCTGGGGCTCGATCGCGGTGACCCGGGAGAGCACCCGGTGAGTACCAAGATGCTGGCCAGGACGGCTGTCAGGGCTTGACGAGCCGGTGCTATTGGCATGCGTCATGTGTGGAGATGGTCATGTCCTCGCGCATACCCGAGTCGGCCGTGCTGAATCCGTCGCAAGCCGAATCGTGCAGGGATCCGTCCTACGACTCCGCCGAGCATCACTCCGGTTGCTCGACGTCCATCTCGACCAGCACCCGCCGCAACAGCTTCCCAGTCGCATTCCGCGGCAGCTCGTCGACGAACACCACATCGCGCGGCACCTTGTGACGAGCCAAGTTGTCCTTCACGTACTGCTTGATTTCGGCGCCGTCCAAGGAGGCGCCTGGTTCGGAAACGACGAAGGCGCGCAACCGTTTTCCGAACTCAACATCGTCGACGCCCACCACCGCCACTTCGGCGATGTCGGGCCGCTCCTCGAGCAGGTTTTCCACTTCCTGCGGGAAGACGTTCTCACCGCCGGAGACGATCATGTCGTCGTCGCGGCCGTCAACGAACAGCAGCCCGCTCTCGTCGAAGTGGCCCATGTCGCCGCTGGACATGTAGCCGTCGATGATCTGCTTGTTGCGGCCGTCGGTGTACCCGGAGAACGGCGCCCCATTGCGGACGAAGATCCGGCCGCGACGGTTCGCGCCCTTGATGCGTTGACCCTGCTCGTCGTAGAGCACCACTTCGCACGTCAGGGGGGCGCGTCCAGCGGTGCCCGGCGCGGCGCGCAGTTCGGCGGGGGTGGCCACGCTGGCGATTGCGCACTCGGTGGAGCCGTACATGTTGTAGAGGACATCGCCGAAGGTGTCCTGCACTCGATTGGACAGCTCGGGGCTCAGCGCCGACCCGGCGATCAGGATCACCTTCAGCGACGACGTGTCGTACTTGGCGATCACGTCCGGCCCGAGCTCGACCATCCGGTGCAGCATCGTCGGCACCGCGACCAGCATGTCGGCCCGGTGCTCGGCGATGAGCGCCAGCGTGCCCTCCGCCTTGAATCGCCGGGCGGTCACCACCTTGTTGCCCAACGCGGCGCCGACGGTGTACGTGGCCCACCCGGTGCTGTGGAAGATCGGCGAGACGATCACCATGGTTCCCTTGCGGGGAAACGGAATTCGGTCGATGATCTGGGCGGTCGCCAACGGCGATACCGTGTCGCGCGGCGCCCCTTTGGGCAGGCCGGTGGTGCCGCTGGTGAGGATGACCGACCCACCCGATCTGCTCGGCGGGGGGAGCGGCTCGCTGGGATGCGCCGCGACGATGCTGTCGAGGGTGTGCGCGTCGGCGGGCACGTCGGCGTCGTCGTCCACCCAGATCAGCACCCGGGGCAAATCGGCGGGCAGCGCGTCGAGCAGGCCTAGGAATTCGCTGTCGTGCAGCACCACCTTGACGTGTTCGCGCTCGCAGACCTGAGCAAACTGCGGCTTGGCGAAGCCGGTGTTCATCAACACCAGGCGGGCACCGATCTTCCCGCAGGCAGCCATCGCGACGACCAAGCCGCGGTGGTCGCGACACAGCAACCCGACGACCGAACCCGCGGAGACACCGAACGACTGCAGGCCGTGCGCCAACGCCCACGATTGCTCGTCGACCTGCTTGTACGTCAACGTCCCGCGCTCGTCGACGATCGCCGGCAGATCCGCATAGCGGCGCCCGCCCAGGATCGTCATCGTGGCCTGTGGCCCGTAGATACGGGAGAGTTTGCCGGCTTGCACCGTCGAATTCAGGTCTCGCAGGTCGATGATGCCGGTATCGGCGAGCCGTTTGACCGCACGTCCCGCCTCGCTAACTTGTTGCAGCTTCTGCTGGATGCTGGTCAGTGCATTGGCCATGGGAACTCCTCGGCTACGCGTTGCGCTGAGAACGGTAGCAGCGCCGCCCGCGCCAAGAGAGCATCTGGTGCGCCCATACACTGACCTTCGTGGGCATGCTGTTTGGCTTTGCGCCGTGGATTGTCTATTGGGTGCTCGTCGGTAACGTCCCATTCGCCACCGCGGTGTCGATCGCGCTGCTGATGGCCGTCGCCGTATTCGCGGTCGGCCGCGAAAGCGGCAAGTCCGCGCAATCGCTCGAGATCGGCGGAGTCGCGACGTTTGCGGTGCTGACCGTGCTGGCGTTGGTGGCCAGCGACGCCTTCCTGGCGCGCTGGCTCGAACCGCTCAGCAACGCAGGGATTTTCCTGGTCACCCTGATCAGCGTGCTGATCGGCAAACCGTTCGTGCGGGAGTATGCCGCCGCCGAGCAAGCCGCCGATGTGGTCAAAACCGAGCCTTTCCGCCGGACCACCACCATCCTGACCTGGGTGTGGGTTGGCGCCTTCGCCGGCATGACGGTCGCCTCGGCGATTCCGCCGATTCTGCAGAGCGACGCGACGCTGCTGGACGCCAAGACCCCAACCTCGTTCGTCTTCTACTGGGTGATCCCGTTCGCCCTGCTGGGCGTGGCCGCGCTGGTAACGCGCTATCTGCCGGAGCGGATGCTGGCCGGCATCGACGACGTGGCCCGCGAAACGTCCTTCGTGGCTTACGACGAGGCAACCATCGACGAGCTCTACTACCTGGCCCAGGAACACGCCAACCGCGAAGTCGGCCCCGGCAAGGAGGCCTACAACGTCAAGGTCGGCGGCATGGGCACCCCGCTGACCGGCGACGAATCCCGCAAGTCGTGGCCGTCGACATACAAGGTGCGAGACAAGAAGCGGTAATCGGACGACACCCCCGCGTCAACTTTGGTTGCTAAGCAATGCGAATGGCACACACTGCACGAACTCTGACAGCCCTGGCCACCGTGCTCATCACGGTGGCGGCCTGCGGGTCGGCCGCTGCGCCGTCGACGTCGGGGCCTGCTGGGAACGCACAGTTCCATGCCGCTGGCGGCACCCCACTGACCCTCTCGCCACGCCAATTGCTGGCGGCCACCGGCGACATCGAGCCGGTGGCGTTCGGCAAGCCCAACCACGGCAAGATCAGCTACGGCGCCAATGGGGTCGTGATCTACACTCCCGATTCCGGATTCGTCGGAACCGACGAGTTCAGCGTCACCACGAGCCGTGCGGTCAAGCTCTACGCCGAGGATCAGTTGCCGCTGGCCACCATGGCGGGCGTTTCGATCAAGGCCGCCGCCCACGGGTCGGCCATCGCCGCCGTCCCGGGCAACGCCGACGAAATCTATGGCCTCACCGATCGTGGGCCCAACGTCGATGGCCGAACTCCGGGCGAGAAGGTGCTGCCGCTGCCTGACTTCCATCCACAGATCGCCAAACTCAAGCTCAGCGACGGCGTAGCGACGGTGCAGCGCACCGTCATGTTGTACGCCACTGACGGGGTCCCGTTGGTGGGGCTGGTTGACCCGCATGCGGCCACCGGCGAGTCGCTGGTTGACCTCGACGCCACGCCGCTGCCGCCCTCGGATTACGGGATAGACCCGGAGGGCCTGGTCGTCACCCGCGACGGCACCTTCTGGGTGTCCGACGAATACGGTCCCTACATTATCCACTTTGACGCCAATGGCAAAGAGCTGGAACGGCTTTCGCCATTCGATGGGACCCTGCCCCCGGAGCTGTCGCTGCGGACGCCCAATCAGGGCCTAGAGGGTCTGACGATGACGCCGGACGGCAACACGCTGGTGGCGATCATGCAGTCCGCCATCCAGACGCCGGGCTTGCAGGGCCCACCCCAGTCCGTCCCGGTGACCCGCATCGTCACCGTCAACCTCGTCGACCGCAACGTCGTGCACGAATATCTTTACCCGTTGGCCAATCCCCAGCAGACGCACGTCGGGGTATCGGAGATCACCGCGCTCAGCCCCACCACGTTCCTGGTTGACGAGAGCGACAGCAAGTTCGCGCCGAACGCCGACAAGAAGATCTACCTGGTCGACCTAGCCAGGGCGACCGATGTGGGTCCGCGCTCGACGCTACCCGGCGCCGTGTACAAGGCCGATGCGGGCGGGTTGCTGATCAACCAGGCACCGATCGAGACATTCGTTGGCACTAGCACCGACGGCGAGGCGGTCAAGAAACTCAAGGAGGCGGGAATCGCCGTTGTCGCAAAGACACTCAAGCTCGATTTGGGTGGGCTAGTGCGGTCGTTGTCGCCCAGTGGCGACTTCTTCGGCCATAACAAAATCGAAGGCATGATCACCCCCGACGAGGGGGACACGCTGATCATCGCCAACGACAGCGACTTTGGGCTGGCGGGGTTGGCCTCCGACGCCCCGCCATTTCGGCTCAAACCCAAGACATTGCCCAACGGAACTCAGGACAGCGGCGAGTTTCTGATCGTCGACACGACCAAGCTGCCTGCCAAGACCGAGCAGGTGACGATCTCGATCAGGGTCGGCTGAGGCTGGTCACGAGACGGGTCGCAACCTTGGACCCCGCACGAGTGGCAAGCTGGACCGGTAAATAAACCTAGGCCGGCGGTGAGCTGGTGTCACACAGTCGACATCGACGGGATCAACCACGCACCGGTCGGACTGGCTAAGCGGGATAAGAGAAGGTGCCAGATGCGTGACTACCCTGAAACCGCTGCTGCGCGTGGACGAATCGAGCCAGCACCGCGACGGGTGCGCGGCTATCTCGGTCACGAGTTGGTGTTCGACACCACCGCGGCGCGCTACGTGTGGGAGGTGCCGTACTACCCGCAGTACTACATCCCGCTGGCCGACGTGCGGACTGATTTCCTGCGCGACGAGGACCATCCGCAGCGCGTGCAATTGGGCCCGTCGCGACTGCACTCGCTGATCGGCGGTGGACAGAGCTACCCGTCGGCGGCGCGGGTGTTCGACGCCGGCAGCGAGAGCCCGGTCGCGGGCCTGGTGCGCTTCGACTGGGCGCCGCTGCGCTGGTTCGAAGAAGACGAACAGATCTACGGACACCCTCGCAACCCGTACGCGCGGGTCGATGCGCTGCGCTCGCATCGCCACGTGCGCATCGAACTGGACGGCATCCTGCTCGCGGACACCCGGTGCCCGGTGCTGCTGTTCGAGACCGGTCTGCCCACCCGGTACTACATCGATCCCGCGGATGTCATCTTCGAGCACCTGGAGCCGTCACCCAGCCAGACGCTGTGCCCCTACAAGGGGGTGACGTCGGGCTATTGGTCGGTACGGACGGGTCAGTCGCTGCATCCCGACCTGGCCTGGACCTACCACTACCCGGTACCGGCCGTGGCGCCAATCGCCGGGCTGGTGGCCTTCTACAACGAGAAACTCGACCTCACCGTCGACGGCGAAGCACTGCTCCGGCCGAGTACGCAGTTCAGCTGAGCAGGCGCTCCGAAAATAATCGACCTGACACGCCTATTTAAGTACTGTGATGTTCGCCTCGTTTTTATGCTCCAAATTAAGAAATTCTTAAATTAGCGCTGCGGCTGTGGAAATGCGCGCCGAGTTAGCCACACGAGGATCTAAGCAGATCGGCTGGTTAGAAGAATTCGCTGACCTGATGCGGATGTGGCCGATGGTATTTGCTACCTGAGCTTAAGCTGAGCGCCAGTCGTGATCTGCATAACAGCGCGGATTTGGCAACGAATTACCGCGAATTATGCGACTAGAATGGCTACTCAAACGTATCGAATCAGCCCTTTTGAGTGCTGGTTCGTGCTTGCCCTGGGATCCGGGAGTCGCGCGGCTTCGTGCAACGTACCCCAGCCACTTCCCAGGGTCCGACGAAAAGTGAAGGCGGTGCCAGCATGAGCCTCGGCAAGAACCAGAACAGCCCGGCAATCCGGGATGTCGAGGTCCTGGACATCGCTCCGGCGGCGGTACAGATTCCGGTGCGCAAGGGCGCTATCGGCGGCATTGCCATCAGCCCCGACGGCCGCCGCCTGGTGGTGACCAACTACGGCGCCGACAGTGTCTCCATCATCGATACCCAGGCCTGCCGGGTCGTCGAGACCATCCCCGGAGTCGACGAGCCCTTCGCCATTGCCCTGGCCAGCGCCGACCGCACGTATGTAACCAGCGTGTCGACCGCCTACGACTCGATCCAGGTCGTCGACTGCATCGCCGGCGTTGTCGTCGCAACACATCCGGTCGCGCTCAGCGTTAGCGACCTGGCGGTGAGCGCCGACGGAAAGCACGTCTACATCGCCCGCAACGGCGCCCGAAACGCTGACATCGCCGTCCTGGACACCGACTCCGGGCAGATGCGGGTGATCGACATCGCCACCAGCAGCGGCACCGCCACAGAGTGTGTCCGCGTCAGCCCCGACGGCGACCGGCTATATGTGGGCGTAAACGGCCCGGCCGGGGGCCAAGTCGTCATCCTCGACACCGGCCTCGCAACGGAAGAATCCGGCGGACGCTCGCGGTGGCGCCGCAAGAACACCCAGTCGCGGCCCAAGTCGCGTGCCACCAACGGGCCAGCGGTGATCGGCACCATCGACATCGGCCAGGCCGTGCGCGACGTGGCCGTCAGCCCCAACGGCGCGTTGGTGTACGTCGCCAGCAGCGGCCCGGATTTCGCGGCCATCGACGTCGTCGACACCGGCACCGACAAGATCACCGCCACCCGCAAGATCACCGAGCTCACCGGCCTGCCTACCCGCCTCACGCTCAGCGGTGACGGCGACCGGGCGTACCTGGTCAGCGACGACAGCGTGACCGTGCTGTGCACGCTCACCCAGGACGTCGTCGACTCCATCGACGTCGGCACCCAGCCGTCCTGCGTCGTCGAGAGTCCCGACGGCAACAACCTGTACATCGCCGACCACTCCGGTGTGATCACCGTCGCGCCGGTCGGCGCAGGCGTGGCCGGGATCGAACAGGCAGCGCTGGAAGCCAAGCGGCCAGCGGATCTGTTCATGCCCGACTTGCTGCAATACGACGCCGCACTCGTCTGACGCCCGCCGTACCTGCGCGCACCTCGCGGCGATAGCATTCGCCCCACGGAAAGTGCGCAAGACGCGGGAGGCGGTACGTCGATGTACAGCACAATGCAGGACTTCCCGCTCACCATCGGCGCCATCATGCGGCACGGCTGCGGCGTACACGGGTTGCGCGAGGTCGTCACCGCCACCGGGGACGGCTATCGCAGCACCACATATCGCGAAGTGGGTCAACAGGCCGCAAGCCTGGCCAACGCGTTGCGCCGCCTCGGCATCACCGGCGACCAGCGGGTGGCCACGTTCATGTGGAACAACGCCGAACACCTCACCACCTACCTCGCCGTTCCCTCGATGGGCGCGGTGCTGCACACGCTGAACATTCGGCTGTTCGCCGAGCAGCTCGTCTACGTGGCAAACGAGGCCGAAGACCAGGTGGTGCTGGTCGACCTGTCGCTGGCCAAGCTGCTTGCACCGGTGCTGGGCGAGCTCGACACCGTGCACACGGTGATAGCGGTCGGTGACGGCGATACCGCGGAGCTGGAGGGATCCGGCAAGACGGTGGTGCGCTACGCAGACGTGATCGACGGCGAGTCAACCGAATTCGACTGGCCGGCCGTCGACGAGAACTCCGCGGCCGCGATGTGCTACACCAGCGGCACCACCGGTCACCCCAAAGGGGTTGTGTACAGCCATCGTTCGAGCTTCTTGCACACCATGGCGGCGTGCACCACCAACGGCATCGGGGTTGGGTCCAGCGACCGGGTGCTGCCGATCGTGCCAATGTTCCACGCCAACGCGTGGGGGCTGCCGTACGCCGCGCTGGCGGCCGGCGCCGACCTGGTGCTGCCCGACCGCCACCTCGACGCACCGTCTCTGATCGACATGGTGGAGAAGCTGCGGCCCACCCTGGCCGGCGCGGTGCCGACCATCTGGAACGACGTCATGCACCACTTGGAAAAAGACCCCGGCCACGACATGTCCTCGCTGCGCATGGTCGCCTGCGGCGGTTCTGCAGTGCCGGAATCGCTGATGCGCACCTTCGAGGACAAGCACAACGTCCAGATCCGGCAGCTGTGGGGGATGACCGAGACCTCGCCGCTGGCATCGATGGCGTGGCCGCCGCCGGGCACCCCGGACGACCAGCACTGGGCTTTCCGGGTCACCCAGGGTCAGCCGGTGTGCGGGGTGGAAGCCCGCATCGTCGACGATGACGGCGCGGTACTGCCGCAAGATGGCGTCGCAGTGGGTGAATTGGAGGTTCGTGGGCCCTGGATCACCGGTTCCTACTACCTTGGCCAAGACGAGTCCAAGTTCGACTCCGGGTGGCTGCGCACCGGCGACGTCGGTCGCATCGACGAGCGGGGCTTCATCACTCTGACCGACCGCGCCAAGGACGTGATCAAGTCCGGCGGGGAATGGATCTCCTCCGTCGAGCTGGAGAACTGCCTGATCGCGCACCCTGATGTGAAGGAGGCCGCCGTCGTCGCTGTTCCCGACGAGCGCTGGCAGGAACGGCCGCTGGCCGTCGTCGTCACCCGAGAGGGTGCCGACGTCGACGCGAGCGACCTGCGAAAGTTCCTGGCGAACAAGGTTGTTCGGTGGTGGCTGCCAGAACGGTGGACCTTTGCCGACGAAATTCCGCGCACCAGCGTCGGCAAATACGACAAGAAGACCATTCGGGCGCGATACGCCGACGGCGAATACGATGTGACCGAAGCGCACGATTAGGCGGAAGGAAGGGTAACCATGAGCCTAAAGGTCGTGCAGTGGGCCACCGGAGGTGTCGGTGTGGCGGCAATCAAGGGTGTGCTCGAACATCCTGAACTCGAACTCGCCGGCTGCTGGGTGCATTCGGAAGCCAAGGCCGGCAAGGACGTCGGCGACATCATCGGCACCGCATCGCTGGGCGTGACCGCCACCAACAGCATCGACGACATCCTTGCGCTCGACGCCGACGCAGTGATCTACGCGCCGCTGCTGCCCAGCGTCGACGAGGTCGCCGCGTTGCTGCGCTCTGGCAAGAACGTGATCACTCCGATTGGGTGGTTCTATCCGACCGAAAAAGAGGCCGCCCCACTCGAAGTCGCCGCGCAGGCCGGCAACACCACGCTGCACGGCGCGGGCATCGGCCCAGGCGCCGCCACCGAGCTGTTCCCGTTGCTGCTGTCGGTGATGTCGACGGGCGTGACTTTCGTTCGAGCCGAAGAGTTTTCCGATCTACGCACCTACGGCGCGCCGGATGTACTGCGCTACGTGATGGGTTTCGGTGGCACCCCGGACAGCGCGCTGACCGGCCCAATGCAAAAGCTGCTCAACGGCGGATTCTTTCAATCGGTTCGGCTGATCGTCGACAAGCTCGGTTTCGCTGCCGCACCCGAGATCCGAGCGACACAGGAAGTGGCCGTGGCCAGTACGCCGATCGACTCGCCGATCGGGGTGATCGAGCCCGGTCAGGTGGCCGGCCGCCGTTTTCACTGGGAGGCGCTTGTCGGGGACACCCCCGTTGTCCAGATCACCGTGAACTGGCTGATGGGTGAGGAAAACCTCGATCCGCCTTGGTCTTTCGGGCCAGCTGGGGAACGCTACGAGATCGAGGTGCGGGGCAACCCGGATACATTCGTAACCGTCAAGGGCTGGCAGCCGGAAAGCGTGGCGGCGGGATTGGTCAGCAACCCCGGCGTCGTCGCGACCGCGGCGCACTGCGTCAACGCTGTCCCCGCGACGTGCGCTGCCCCGGCCGGCATCCAGACCTTCTTCGACCTGCCGTTGATCACCGGCCGTGCGGCACCGCAGTTTTCGCGATAACAAGGACGGACATGGCAAGACCAGTCGTAGTGGAACAGTCGCGAGCGATCCCGGTCTCGGTCGAGGATGCCTTCGCCGGCACGATGCCGATATCGCTGCCACAGATTCTTTCGCAGTGGTACGGGGTGATCCCGCCGATCAAAGAGGTGCGGGAGCAAACCGGTGCTTGGGATGCCGCCGGCCAGACCCGGGTGCTGCTGATGGTTGGCGGTGGCCGCGTATCTGAGACGCTGACCAGCGTCGAACCGCCAAACTCGTTCGCGTACAAGCTGTCTAGCATCAGCGGCCCGCTCTCAGCCCTGGTTACCTCCGTGGACGGCAGGTGGTCGTTTGCACCCGCGGGCACGGGCACCCGGGTGAGCTGGCAGTGGACCCTGCACCCCAAATCGCCGGCAGCCTCGGCGGTGATGCCGGTGTTCGCCAGAATGTGGCAAGGCTACGCGCGCGTGGCGCTGGAAAAGCTGTCCGCGCAGCTGGTGGATTGAGAGGCTGTCGAGGTGTGTCGACTGTTCGGCCTGCATGCCGGGACAGAGGTTGTGACAGCAACGTTTTGGCTGCTGGACGCGCCAGACAGTCTGGCCCGGCAGAGCCGCCAGAACCCGGACGGCAGTGGCATCGGCGTCTTCGACGAACGCGGCCGCGCCCAACTGTTCAAGGAGCCGATCGCGGCCTGGCGTGACCACGAGTTCGCCACCGAGGCGCACCGGCTGACCGGCACCACATTCATCGCCCACGTCCGGTATTCCACGACGGGCTCCAAAGACGTGCTCAACACCCACCCCTTCCTGCAGGACGGCAGAATCTTCGCCCACAACGGAATGATCGAGGGTCTCCAGGACCTCGACAAACGCCTGCGCGAATTGGGAACGTACGAGCTGGTTTTGGGTGAAACCGATTCCGAGCGGGTGTTCGCGCTAATCACCGCGAGCATCCGCGCCCACGGCGATGTTTCGACCGGTATCGTCGAGGCCATCGGCTGGATTGCCGCCAACGTGCCGATCTATGCCGTCAACATCTTGCTCTGCATGGGAACCCAGATGTGGGCGCTGCGCTACCCGGACACGCATCAGCTGTTCATGCTGGATCGACGCGTGGACGGCGAACCCGATTTCGACATGTCCACGGTGCGGATCCACGCGCAGAGCGACACGCTGGCCGAAAGGTCGGCGGTGCTGTTCGCCACCGAGCCGATGGACGACGACCCACGATGGAGCCTGCTCGACCCGGGGGAATTGGTGCACGTCAATACCGATCTGGAAGTCACCCGCACCCTGGTGCTGCCCGACCCGCCCCGGCAGCTGCTGCGCAGGGACGATCTGGCTCAGCCGGTGTTCCGTGCGCAACATGCGCTGCCCGGCATGCGGCACCCGGCACCCGGCGGAGAAAAGTAGATGACTCGACGCGCGCTGGTCCTGGCCGGTGGTGGAGTTGCCGGAATCGCCTGGGAGACAGGGATTTTACAAGGAATAGCCGATGAGTCGCCGGAGGCGGCGCGGCTGTTGCTGGCGTCCGATGTACTACTCGGCACATCGGCCGGCTCGGCAGTCTCCGCGCAGATCGGCAGCGGCAGCCCGCTGGAAGCACTGTTCGAACGGCAGGTTGCCGAGACGTCCGCCGAGATCGATCCCGGCGTCGACATCGAGACCATCACCGAGCTCTTCCTCGACGCTTTGCGCGAGCCGCGCGCCGGCGGCTATGACCGGACGCGGGGACGGCTGCAGCGGATCGGCTCGGTGGCGCTGGCAACCGAAACCGTGCCCGAAGCCGTCCGGCGCGACATCATCGCCGCCCGCCTGCCGTCGCATCGGTGGCCGGAGCGAGAGTTGAGGATCACTGCAATCGACACTGCCACAGGCGAATTAGTGATATTCGACCGTGGCTGCGGAGTCGATCTTGTCGACGCGGTAGCCGCCAGTTGCGCGGTGCCAGGCGCGTGGCCGCCGGTGACCATCGCAGGCCGGCGCTACATGGACGGCGGCGTCAACAGCTCGGTCAACATCGGCGCCGTTGACGACTGCGATGTCGCGGTGGTGCTGGTGCCCGCGGGTGCGGACACCCCGTCGCCGTTCGGCGCCGGGCCAGCCGCCGAGATCGCGGCGTTCCCCGGCGCGGCGCTGACAGTGTTCGCCGACGAGCAGTCGCTGACGGCGTTCGGATCCAACCCCCTGGACCCGGCCTGCCGGATCGGGTCGGCGAGGGCTGGCCGCGCGCAGGGCCGCCGCGAAGCCCATTCCGTCGCAAGGTTTCTCGGCGTCTAACTGGCCCTCAGCCTTCGGCGCGGCGGCCCTCGCCGCCCTCCTCGAACGCATCCAGCGCGCGGGTGGCAAGTTCGCGGCCCGTCTTGATCACCTCGGCCGCGCGGTGGAACTCCAAGCTGCGGCAGGTGGTGCGCGGCACCTCGATCAGCAGGTCGGGCGGGTAGGCGGCCAGCGTGTGGCGAGCCAACGCCGATTGCGCGATGTCGATGGTCCGATTCATCACGTCGAAGCCGCCGAGCTTGGGGATCTCCGGTATCTCGATCTCGTCGCCGGTCTGAGGTAGTCCGGCATCGCTTTCCGGGACGATCTCCGAGTCGGCGAGATCGGGGACCGTGGCGCCGAACCGGCTCAGCACGGCGCGCGCGGTCGGCCGATCCAGCAGGGCCTTGGCTGAGCTGATGTCGAAGAGCGCCGTCGTGCTGCGCACCATGCGGTTCAGCCATTCAGCGGTCACGCCCGGTTCGCCATCCCGGGTCGCGCCCGGCTCACTGCCGTTGAGGCTCACCGCGATGGTCAGGTCGGCGTTGACCGCCGCGATGGGCGCCATCGGCAGCGGATCCAAGATCCCGCCGTCGGCCAGCAGGCGCCCGTCGACTTCATGCGGAGCGATGACCCCCGGTATCGCGATCGACGCGCGGATGGCCTCATCGATGGGCCCGCGCTGAAACCACACCGACTTGCCGGTCAGCAGGTCGGTGGCCACCGCGGTATACGGGATGGCCAGGTCCTCGATGTCCACGGGGCCGAGGATGTCGCGCACCGCATCCAGGATCTTCTCGGCCCGCAGCACGCCCGCAGCGGTCAGTGACGGGTCCAGCAGCCGCAGAATGGTGCGCTGAGTCAGGGACTGAGCCCACTCGGCGAGTTCGTCGAGCCGCCCGGCCGCGCGGACTCCGCCCACCAAAGCGCCCATTGACGAGCCGGCGATCCCGGCGATGTCGTAGCCACGTTCCTGCAGCACCTGGATCACGCCGATATGCGCGTACCCGCGGGCGCCGCCGCTGCCCAGAGCGAGCGCGACGCGGGATCCCCGGGGGTGGATGCGGCTCGATTCGGTCATTCCGTCATTGTCCTTGGCGGGCATCGTCGGTGTCGCGACGGATACTTTCGCGTACCCCTGATCGCAATTCGACGAGCCGCCTGGCTGGGCTGCTCAGCCGCACTCGCCCCGGGCGGCCGCCTGCGCCGCGACGATCACTCCCGCCTGCCGCGCGGGGCCCAGATCGGCCCACCGCTTGTTCCAGCTACCAGCAACGCCTGACGGAGATGCCTGAACCATCGCCAGATACGGTTCGATCGCGGCGTCGTCAATGGGGCCGTGACCGTCCATCCACACTCTGGCGGCATGACAGGCCTGGAAATATTCTTCCTCGGTGGATTCCGCGGGAGCATCGACGCGGGTCGTCACACCGGCGGGCGAAACCCCGATGACCCCTGGCGGCAGCGAACTGGTCGTGGTTGACGACGGCGCCGACGACGAGGTCGACTTGCCGCCGCTGCCGCCGTCCGAGCAGCCCGCCAACGCCCACCAATTCGCGGCGATCGCAACGCACACCACGGCCGGTTTCCACGGCACTGCCCACAGCAGCGGGGAACGACGGCACCGACGCACGGATCTCAATCTATGCAAAACTTCTTCCCGTGATGGCCTGGTTCGGATTTTGCGAGTGTTGTCGGCTCTGACGCCGCCGCTTGCCCCAACCGTTCCCAACCCGGAGTTCTGCCATGGCCATGCCCCTTGCCAAGCCGTTGTCGCGTCCTTATCCGACGCTGTCGGCCGCACTGACCGTCCCCTATCCCGGCCCCACCCGGCTGCGGGTGCCCGACCTGCTGCACGCCACCGATCAGGCCGCCGATGACGTGCTCAGCGGACGTTGCGACCACCTGCTGCCCGAGGGGGGCGTGTCGGAGACCGAACGCTGGTTCACCCGTATCCACGGCGACGAGGAACTCGATATCTGGCTGATCAGCTGGGTGCCGGGGCACGCCACCGAACTGCACGACCACGGCGGTTCCCTCGGGGCGCTGACTGTCCTTTCCGGATCGCTCAACGAATTCCGTTGGGATGGCCGGAAGCTACGCCGACGACGGCTGGACGCCGGCGATCAGGCCGGGTTTCCGCTGGGCTGGGTGCACGACGTGGTGTGGGCGCCCAGGCCGATCTCTGGGCCGACGCCGGTGTCGGGGCGGCCGGCCACCCGGCCGTTGGAGCCCACGCTGAGCGTGCACGCGTATTCGCCGCCGCTGACCGCGATGTCGTACTACGAGGTGACCGAGCGCAACTCGCTGCGGCGGCAGCGCACCGAGTTGACCGATCAACCCGAGGGTCGGTAGTGAGCCGAATCGATGGCGTACTCGAGGCGGCCCGCAGCCGGTATCGGCGGCTGCCCGCCCAACAGGTGCCCGATGCGGTGCAACGCGGGGCGGTGTTGGTCGACATCCGCCCCCAGGCGCAGCGCGCCCGTGAGGGGGAGATTTCCGGCGCGCTACTGATCGAACGAAACGTCCTGGAATGGCGCTGCGACCCCACCAGCGATGCCCGGCTGCCCGAAGCGGTCGGTGACGACGTCGAATGGGTGATCGTCTGTTCGGAGGGCTACACCTCGAGTCTGGCCGCGGCAGCGCTGTTGGACCTGGGTCTACACCGCGCCACCGACGTGATCGGCGGTTATCACGCGCTGGCCGCCGCCGGGGTGCTAGCCGAGTTGCGGCTGGCTTTCGCCTAGTCGGAGTTCTCGCCGGTGCCCAGCGGCATCGAGTCGGCATGCAGCAGCGGACGCAGCTTCTTGGTCTTGTCCGGTGTCCAGCCTGGCGGGGACAGCACAGCGGCCCAGCCGTCGGCGGCGTTGGCGACGTAGCGGTGACCGTGCCCGTCGGGCACATCAACCGCCACCGCCATGTCGGCAGAGACCTGCAGGAAGGTCACCAACGGGATCCAGCGCATCTCGGGCAGCACGTCGTAGCCCCGCTTCTCGCGCAACCAGTCCGGCTGACTGAACGCCAGGTCGGGCGTCCACCAGGCGATCGGGTCAGAGGCGTGCTGCAGATACACCACCCTCGGCCGGCCCCAGTCAAGAGATGGGCGGTTCAGATCCTCAGGCCGGGCTACGAACCGAACGTTGTGCCCGTCGTCGAAGATCGGCAGCCATTCCGGCGACCCGCGATCACGCGTTGCGGTCAGCTGGGTCCAGATGGTGTTGTTGAACGTCGGTCCGCTGAACAAGGCGCCGTCTGTGCGGGCCAGGATGTTGTTGAGGCTCATGAACGGCGCCTCGCCGCCGAACGAGCCCAGGCTCTCCCCGAACACCACGAGCTTGGGACGGCTGGCTTCCGGCATCTGCCGGATCAGCTTGTCAACCGCCTCGAACAACGCCTGCCCAGCCTGGCGGGCACGTTCACGGTCCACCAGGAACGACAGCCAGCTGGGCAGAAACGAATACTGCATGCTCACGATTGCGGTGTTGCCGTTGTACATGTACTCCAGCGCCGAGGCCTCCGCCTCGTTGATCCAGCCGGTACCGGTGGTGGTGGCCACCGCAACCACCGCGCGTTGCAACCCGCCACTGCGCGCCAGTTCGCGGGCGGCCATCTCCGCGGTCGCCTCGATGCCCTTGGCCGAATCCAGGCCCGCGTACGCGCGGATCGGCTCGACGGCCGGGCTGCCGCTGAACGCGGTGAGCTGTCGCACCGAGGGGCCGCCCCCGACGAAGATCCGGCCCTGGTGGCCCAGCGACTGCCATGACACCGCCGACTCCGGTCCCCCCGACCGCAGTTTGGTCTTCGGCGGCGCGAAGTCGGGATCCATCTCGTTGTTGACCGAGGCGAACGTGTCGTTCATCGAACGCATGGCGAACTTGAGCACCACTCCGTTGATCAGGGTGATCGACAGAACCACCAGGCCGACCACCACAATGGTCGCCGAGAGACGGAACGGTGCCACCCGATCCACTTGCGCCACAAGAAGAATGACCAGCCAGCGGATGAACTTGCCGATCTCGACCAGGGTGAACAGCACGATCACCGACAACACCCCGGTCAGTGGGTAGTCGTACCACTTGAGGTGTTCCACGCCCATCATGTCGCGCACTCGGTCCTGCCAGACATGGAACCGGATCGCCATTACCACGATCCCGACCGCGCCGACCACGATGAGCGGCGCCCACGCCCAGTTCGGCGCCGCGGGACTGGTGTTCTGCGAGCGCATGTAGCGGACCAGCCAGACGGTGAACACCCCCAGCCCGTAACCGATGGCGCCCGAACATCCGCTGACCACACCTTGGAACAACGGGCCGCGCGGCAGCAGCGAGGGAGTCAACGATAGCCAGACGAAGATCAGGCCGAGCATCGTCCCGGTGTAGGTGTAGTTGCGGACCCACCAGTGACCCCGAATCGGTTGCGCGGCAGCGGGATCAGGACCCTCGGCGGGTCCGTTCTCGGCCGGCGTATCGGCGGCGGTGGTGGTCGCGGAGTCGCTCATCGGTGGGTGAAGTCGGGCGGGCGCTTCTCGACGAAGGCCGCCATGCCTTCGGTCTGGTCGTCGGTGGCGAATGTCGAGTGAAACAGCCTGCGCTCGTACAGAAGTCCCTCGGCCAGCGTGGATTCAAACGCGCGGTTGACTGCTTCTTTGGCCATTTGGGCGGCCGGCAGCGACATCTGGGAGATGGTGGTGGCGACGGCCTTTGCCTCGGTCAACAGGTCGTCGGCCGGAACCACACGCGAAACCAGGCCGCTGCGTTCAGCTTCCGCGGCATCGATGGTGCGGCCGGTCAGGATCAGGTCCATGGCCTTGGCCTTGCCGATCGCGCGGGTCAGGCGCTGCGAGCCACCCATGCCGGGCAGCACTCCCAGTTTGATCTCCGGTTGGCCGAACTTCGCGGTGTCGGCGGCGATCAGCAGGTCACACATCATCGCGAGCTCGCAGCCGCCGCCCAGGGCGTAGCCGGCGACCGCGGCGATCGTCGGGGTGCGCACGGCGGCCAGCTTGCCCCAGGTGGCGAAGAAGTCCGCGCCGAACGCGTCGGCGAAGGACAAGCCCGCCATTTCCTTGATGTCCGCGCCAGCGGCGAACGCCTTCGCCGAACCGGTGATGATGATCGCGCCGATGCCTTTGTCGATATCCAATTCTGTTGCTGCGCTGGTGACTTCGTTCATCACCTGGCTGTTGAGGGCATTCAGTGCCTTCGGGCGGTTCAGGGTGATGGTGCCGACCCGCTCGTCGCGTTCGACCAGGATGGTTTCGTAAGTCATGGTTCGCCTTTCTAGAACGTCAGGTCGTCTTCGGTCGGTGCGAAATAGGCGGCGACGTCGGCGACGGTGACCTCGTCCAACCGTGCGGGCGACCACTTCGGATTGCGATCTTTGTCGACGAGTTGCGCGCGGATTCCTTCCACCAGATCGTGCGAGCGCAACGACGCCGACGACACCCGATAGTCCTGCACCAGAACGTCTTCCAGCGTCTCCAGCTCAGCTGCGCGGCGCACCGCCTCGAAGGTTACCGACAACGCGATGGGGGAGCGGGTGGCGATCAGGTCAGCGGCGTCCTTGGCAGGTCCACCCTCATCCTTCGAGTGGCCGCGCAGCGCGGCGACAATGTCGCAGACAGTGTCGCCCGAGTAGCACCCGTCGATCCATTCACGTTGTGCGGCAAGCTGGCTCGGTGGGGGTTCGATGGCGTAGCGGGCCAGGGCACCCTCGACGCCGTCGGCGGCGACCGCCGAGGTGAACGCGTCGAGCTGACCGTGCGGCACGTAGTGGTCGGCGAAGCCCAGCGCGATCGCGTCCGCACCGTCGAACGGCGCCCCGGTCAGCGCGGCGTGCAAGCCCAGCTTGCCCGGCGCCCGGGACAGCAGGTAGGCGCCGCCGACGTCAGGGATGAATCCGATGCCCACCTCCGGCATCGCGACCTTGGAGGTGTCGGTCACCACTCGGGTGTTTGCGTGCGCGCTAACGCCGACGCCGCCGCCCATCACGATGCCGTCCATCACCGCCACGTAGGGCTTGGCGAACCGGCCGATTTGACCGTTCATCAAGTACTCGTCACGCCAGAACTTCCGCGCCTCGACCCCGTCCTTTTGGGCGCTGTGATAGATCGCCACCACGTCGCCGCCCGCGCAGAGTCCGCGTTCCCCGGCACCGGTCAGCACCACTGCGCGCACCGCGTCGTCGCGCTCCCAGCGGTTAAGGACCGTGCTGAGCAGCTCCACCATGTTCTGATTGAGGGAGTTGATCGCCTTGGGGCGGTTCAGGGTGATGAATCCGACCCCGCCGTCGACGCGGGTCAGTACCTCGTCGGATTCCCCAGTCACGGCCGCAGTCACGCCTCGTCTCCCCTCGTCGGAATCCGGTCAGACTCGGCCGCCTGTGCCGCGACCATGAGTTTGACCAGCAATCTAGATCGTTACTCGCTCGGCGATGCCCGCGGGGCTAAGGTTTAGGGTTATCCGGACCGGTGGCTTAGGTCCCGGACATCCGAGAAAACAGCAGCTCCGCTGGGAACTCGAGCGGACGACTAATCGTTGAGCAGTTGTTCGCACGCTCGAAGCCAACAGCACTTTTGAGAGAGGATCCGACGGTGCGGGAGACAAGCAACCCGGTATTCCGTTCGCTGCCCAAGCAGCAGGGCGGATACGCGCAATTCGGCCCGGGCGTCGCACCGGGCTACCAGCCCGACCCCTATGCCCCCTATCAGCAGCCGGCCCAGGTCTCTCGGCCGGTCACCATCGATGACGTCGTCACCAAGACCGGCATCACGCTGGCCTTGCTGTCCGCGACGGCGGTGGTGTCCTACTTCCTGACCGTGACTAACAGCGGCCTGGCGATGCCGCTGGCCATGATCGGCGCTTTCGGTGGCTTCGCGCTGGTGATGATCGCCACGTTCGGGCGTAAGCAGGACAACCCGGCGATCGTGCTCACCTACGCCGGCCTGGAGGGGTTGTTCCTGGGTGCGATTTCCTTCGTGCTCGCGCATTTCTCGGTCGGTTCCGCAAACGCTGGAATGCTGATCGGCGAGGCCGTCCTGGGGACCCTCGGGGTGTTCTTCGGCATGCTCGTGGTCTACAAGACCGGGGCCATCCGCGTAACGCCCAAGTTCACCCGGATGCTGTTCGCGGCCCTGATCGGTGTGGTTGTGCTGATGCTGGGCAACTTGGTGCTCTCGATGTTGCCCGTCGGCGGCGGTGAGGGCCTGGGCCTGCGCAGCGCCGGACCCATCGGCATCATCTTCTCGCTGGTCTGCATCGGGATCGCCGCCTTCAGCTTCCTGATCGACTTCGACGCCGCTGACCAGATGATCCGCGCCGGTGCGCCGGAAAAGGCTGCATGGGGTATCGCTCTGGGCTTGACCGTGACCCTGGTGTGGCTGTACATCGAGATTCTGCGTCTGCTCAGCTATTTGCAGAACGACTAGCGGCGGCTAGTCCCTCGACGGGCAAAGCCGGCACGCCTTTCGGCGTGCCGGCTTTCTCATGTGCGTTGAAAGATCTGTGCCGTGCAGAAGATCAGAAATAGCTCAGAAGTTCAGAGATGCCAGTAGTAGCCGACACCGGCGAACATGACCAACACGAAGGCAACAATGGCCGCAAGCCAGAAGTACCCGATGATCAGGCCCGCCAGCGCCATGCCGCTGCCCTGTTCACCCGTGCGACGGATCTGCGAGCGGGCGATATGGCCGAACGGGATGGCCAGCGGAGCGGCCACAAAGGCGAGAATCAGCGCGGTGACGGCCAGACCGTTGGTTCCGGTGTATGCCGAAGGGAAGCTGAGCGCTCGATCTGCGGTAACGGGCTGTCCTTCGCTGGTGTAGCCGACGATTGGATAGAACGGCTTCCCGTCGGCGGTATACCCGAGTGGCTGCGGCGGGATCTGTTGATAGCGCTGTAGGTGCGGCGTTTGCCGGGGCGCCACCGAAACGGCGGCCGAGACGATGACGCCGATGGTTCCGACGAGCATTGCCACCAACCCGGCCAGGTACGCGATCTGCACGAACGCGAACCAGGCCAGCAGGATCAGAATCAAGCCGACGCCTTGAACCGCGGTGAAGGCCGCGATCTTGCCGCGGTTCGATTTCGCGGCGACGTTAGCCCCGATGATGCCGACAACGACCAGCAGCAACGCCAGCAAGCCGATCGCGATTCTGCCGGCGTACCGGGAGCCGAACGGCCCGACGATGAATATCAGCAGGCCAGCACCGGAGACCACACCAAAGACGGCGGCCGCGGTGCTTCTACTCCTCGCGGGTGGTTGTCGCTGCGCCGGCGAGGGTCGTTCACCATGATTGGGGAACGGCTGCGGTTGTGGATTGTTGCCGTGCGTCACGGTTGAGTCGACTAGCTCTTAGCCCGAGTCGACTAGCTGAGCCGTTCGATCACCATCGCCATGCCCTGACCTCCGCCGACGCACATGGTCTCCACGCCGAACGTCTTGTCGTATGTCTGCAGGTTGTTCAACAGCGTGGTCGTGATACGGGCGCCCGTCATACCGAATGGATGTCCCAGGGCGATCGCTCCGCCCGAGACGTTCAGCTTGTCCTCGTCGATTCCCAACTCGCGGGCCGAGCCCAATACCTGCACCGCGAAGGCCTCGTTGATCTCGAACAGGTCGATGTCCGACACCGACATGCCGGCACGTTGCAGCGCTTGCTTGGTCGCCTCGATCGGGCCGAGGCCCATGATTTCGGGGGACAGTCCGCTCACTCCGGTGGACACGATGCGGGCCAGCGGCGTTAGTCCCAGTTCGTTGGCCTTGGTGTCACTGGTGATGATCACCGCGGCGGCGCCGTCGTTGAGCGGGCACGCGTTGCCCGCGGTGACCGTGCCGTTGGGGCGGAACACGGGCTTGAGCTCGCTGATCTTCTCGTAGGTGGTCCCGGCCCGCGGTCCATCGTCGGTGCTGACGGTGCTGCCGTCCGGCAGGGTGACCGGAACGATCTCGCGGGCGAAGAAGCCGTTCTTGATCGCCTCTTCGGCACGGTTTTGGCTACGCACTCCCCAGCGGTCCTGGTCTTCGCGGCTGATGCCGGTCATGACCGCAACGTTCTCGGCGGTCTGTCCCATCGCGATGTAAACGTCGGGCAGGTTTCCGTCGGCGCGGGGGTCGTGCCATTCATCGGCTCCGGCGGCCGCGGCGGCACTGCGTTGTTGTCCCTCGTCGAACAGCGGGTTCTTGGTGTCCGGCCAGGAGTCGGAGCTTCCCTTGGCGAATCGAGACACCGTCTCCACGCCGGCGGAGATGAATGCGTTGCCCTCACCCGCCTTGATGGCGTGGAACGCCATGCGAGTGGTCTGCAGCGACGACGAGCAGTAGCGGTTGACGGTGGTGCCGGGAAGGAAGTCGTAGCCGAGTTCGACCGCGACGACCCGCGCCATATTGAAGCCGGATTCGCCGCCCGGCTGACCACAGCCCAGGAGCAGGTCGTCGATTTGGTGCGGATTGAGCGCCGGCACCTTGTCGAGCGCCGCGCGCACCATCTGGGTGGCCAGGTCGTCGGGCCGCATGCTGACGAGGGAGCCCTTCATCGCGCGGCCGATCGGGGAGCGGGCAGTTGAGACGATGACGGCTTCGGGCATGACGTTTCCTCCGGTGGACTGTGGCCATTCGAGTCTGGCAGGCAGAGCCTAGCCCGACGACGATGCGCGTCTGTAGGACGGGCTGAGGAGTTGGGCGGTGGGGTTGGTCCGACGACGATGCGCGTCTGTAGGACGGGCTGAGGAGTTGGGCGGTGGGGTTGGTCCGACGACGATGCGCGTCTGTAGGACGGGCTGAGGACCCAAGTTCACCGACTCAAGAAGTGGCGACAACCGCGGTTTCGTCCGACGGCCGCGCAGCTGGTCCTCGGGTCCACAACCGCGACACCAGGGTTCGTCGTGCGGCCGCGACGTCGGGCGCTACGGGTGCCGTCGGCACCGGATCTGGCGCCGGGGGAAGAGGCAACTTTTCACTCAGCGCCTCACGCAGCGCCGCCAGCAGCTGCTCGGCCGCCACGGCATACCCTGCCGCCGAGGGGTGGTACTGGTCGGCGGAGAACATCAGCTCAGGCATCTCCCGGAATTTGGGAGCCAGTAGATGGGCCAGCGGCACCGGCACCCCGCCGGCCGCCGTAACCGCCGCGGCCTGAGCTCGCGCGAGTTGCAAGCCGCGGGTGCGTGCCAACGATCGCAGCGGCTGCGGGATCGGGGTGATCAGCCCGAAGTCCGGGCAGGTACCCACCACCACGGCCGCGCCCCGGTCGCGCAGCTTGCGCACCGACGCGCCCAACCGTTGGGCCGACGGCCCGACGCCGTTGAGGGCGGTGACGTCGTTGGCGCCCAGGATGATCACCGCCGCATCTGGCGGCGGACCTGCCACGAACATCGCGTCGACCTGACCGCGGACTCCCTTGGACGTGGCCCCGACGATCGCTTTAGTACTGAGCCGGATCCGCAGACCGGTCTGCTCAGCAAGCTGGCGCGCGATGAGCACGCCCGGCACTTCCTCAGCGGTGAGACACCCATACCCGGCCGCCGTGGAGTCGCCGAACACCATCAAATGCAGGTCGACGGCCTGGCCACGTTCCCAGCGCTGAACCGGCCCACCGCCTGCGGAGTAGACGCCGTCGGCGCGGGGTGGCGCATCCCAGGACTTGGGGATCACGGTGCGCACGTGCATCGCTTGACCCACCAGCAGGTTGCGTGCGCCCAGATAAGCCGAGCCCGTCGAGGCGAGTGCACCCGCTGTGGCCCAGGCGATCGTGGATCGTCGTGGCGCGCGCATGCTCACGGCAGCCATTTTAGGACGGTTGTGCTGATTTCGTGGATAGCTGACGAACAAAACAGTTACGGTGTGGAACACATGTGGTATCGAAATCGATTCACTTGATGTTGAACGGGTAAATGACCGTCAAGCTAAGTCTGCGAGGTTGGCTGAACTAAGGACTCCGCCTCCTCGTCACATGCTGTATCGGACTACAACGGCGTAGGAAGTGTTGAGCATGACCGCACCTAACAAGGTTTCTGGCGCACCTAGAGTCGCCATTCGCCCACGCGATGTCCTGAAGGCTCGTAGACTCGAAGCACGCAGATTTGCGATTAGCGACGGCGCTCCCGTCGAGGTTGTCGAATCTGGTCCCAGTGTCGCTGCGCGATTAGCCACGCTTGCGTCGCGCGTGACAATTAGGCCCGTTCTGGCCGTAGGTAGCAACGTTCCACATTTCCCGTGGCCGTGGGGACTGATAGATCACGCGGCCCGTGTGCTGCTACCGGCCACCAACACCGTCCGAGCCGATGTGAACTTGCCAAACGCCTCGGCACAATTGGTGCGGGCTCCCGGCGTACTGCCTGCCGACGGCACCAGGCGGGTCATTCTCTACCTGCACGGCGGCGCGTTCCTTACCTGTGGCGCAAACTCACACGGTCGGCTGGTTGAAGCGTTGTCAAAGTTTGCTGACTCGCCGATCCTGGTGGTCAACTACCGGCTGATGCCCAGGCATTCGATCGGAATGGCCCTCGACGACTGCCACGACGGATATCAGTGGCTGCGCCTGCTTGGGTACGACCCAGAGCAAATTGTGCTCGCCGGCGACTCCGCCGGAGGGTATCTCGCGCTGTCGCTCGCGCAGCGGTTGCAGCGGGCGGGTGAGGAGCCCGCGGCGCTGGTCGCGATCTCGCCGTTGCTACAGCTAGCAAAGGCGGAAAAGCAGGCGCACCCGAACATAAAAACGGATGCGATGTTCCCTGCGAATGCATTCGACGCGCTCGGAGAATTGGTTGCTAGGTGTGCGGCGAAGAATATTGTGGACGGACATCCCGAAGAAATCTACGAGCCCCTGGACCACATTGAACCGGGCCTGCCGCGCACGCTGATTCACGTGTCGGGATCCGAGGTGCTGCTGCACGACGCAAGGCTGGCGGTCCGCAAACTTGCCGCGGCCGGGGTCCCGGCGGAATTGCGCGTCTGGCCTGGACAGGTGCACGACTTCCAGGTCGCCGGGCCGATCTTGCCGGAGGCGGAACGCTCGCTGCGGCAGATCGGGGAGTACATCCGCGAAGCGACCGGCTAAGGCCGAGCCAAAGAGCGCGTCCGGAAATCGCCTGAGACCATAGGCGCATGCGAATCGCGCAGCACATCAGTGACCTGATCGGCGGCACCCCCCTGGTGCAGCTGAACTCCGTCGTCCCGGACGGGTCCGGCGTCGTGGCCGCCAAAGTCGAATATCTCAACCCCGGCGGCAGTTCGAAGGACCGCATCGCCGAGCGGATGATCGACGCCGCGGAGGCCAGCGGGGCACTGAATGCGGGCGGCACCATCGTCGAACCCACCTCGGGCAACACGGGTGTGGGACTTGCCCTGGTGGCCCAGCGTCGCGGGTACAAATGCGTATTCGTCTGCCCCGATAAGGTCGGCGAGGACAAGCTGAATGTGTTGCGCGCGTACGGCGCCGAGGTTGTGGTGTGCCCGACGGCGGTGCCGCCCGAGGACCCCGCCAGCTACTACAGCGTGTCCGATCGCTTGGTCCGGGAAACTCCGGGTGCCTGGAAACCCGACCAGTACTCCAACCCGGAGGGCCCGGCCAGCCACTACGCCACCACCGGTCCCGAGATCTGGGCCGACACCGACGGCAAGGTCACCCACTTCGTTGCCGGTATCGGCACTGGGGGGACCATCACCGGCGCGGGCCGCTACCTCAAAGAGGTATCCGGCGGTCGGGTCCGAGTCGTCGGCGCCGATCCCGAAGGATCGGTGTATTCCGGCGGCACCGGTCGGCCCTACTTGGTCGAAGGCGTCGGCGAGGACTTCTGGCCGGCGGCCTACGACCCGTCCATCCCCGACCAGATCATCGCGGTTTCCGACTCCGACTCCTTCGATATGACCAGGCGGTTGGCCCGGGAAGAAGCCATGTTGGTCGGCGGATCGTGCGGGATGGCCGTCGTCGCCGCGCTGAAGGTCGCCGAGGAAGCCGGCCCCGAGTCCCTGGTGGTCGTTCTGCTGCCGGACGGCGGTCGCGGCTACATGGCGAAGATCTTCAACGACGCATGGATGTCGTCCTATGGTTTCCTGCGCAGCCCGCTGGACGGCTCCGCCGCCGAGTCCACCGTCGGGGATGTGTTGCGGCGCAAGTCGGGCGCGTTGCCCGACCTGGTGCACACGCACCCATCGGAAACGGTGCGAGACGCCATCGGGATCCTGCGCGAGTACGGGGTGTCACAGATGCCGGTGGTAGGTGCCGAGCCGCCGGTGATGGCTGGCGAAGTCGCCGGCAGCGTGTCGGAGCGAGAGCTGCTCTCGGCGGTGTTCGAGGGTCGCGCCAAGCTAGCCGACGCGGTGTCGCAGCACATGAGCCCGCCGCTCCGGCTCATCGGGGCCGGCGAGCTGGTCAGCGCGGCCGGCAAGGCGTTGCGAGATTGGGACGCGCTGATGGTGGTCGAGGAGGGCAAGCCGGTCGGCGTGATCACCCGCTACGACCTGCTGGGATTCCTCTCCGAAGGGACGCGTCGACGCTGACGGCTGTGACGTAGCTCTCGCGGGTCGGGTACTGTAACCGGCTTAGTTCAGCTACTCGGACCGGAAGGGTGCCCAATGACCGATCAGCCTCCCGGCGGGTCGTACCCGCCGCCCGAATCTTCAGGGGAAGCTCCGTCAGGTGGATTTCTGACTCCGTCGGCACCGCCTCCGGTGCCCGGAGGGGAAGTGAGCTTCGACCCGCCCCCGGCCCCCGGCTCGGCACCGGTCGCGGGCTCCGCGCCGAGCGGCGGCGCGTCGACGCCTATACCGCCTCCGCCGCCTCCTGGTGGTTACCCGCCTCCGCCGCCGGCAGCCGGCGCGGTCGCGCCGCCGCCGCCGGGACCAGCCATCCGGGAGTTGCCGTCGGAGTCCTACACCCCGTGGGCAACCCGGGTCGTGGCGTTCCTGATCGACTACTTGCCGCTGGTCGCCCTCGTCGGTATCGGGCAGATGGTCGCATTGTTCGCCACCACCACGACCTGCGCCGATGGCGACGGATTCCGGGCCTGCGTCGTCGAGACGTCGCCGATCGGAGTGTTCGTGCCGTGGGCGATGAACCTGCTCGGCGTCGCGTACTTCATTTGGAACTATGGCTACAAGCAAGGCATTACCGGGTCGAGCATCGGCAAGGCGATCATGAAGTTCAAGGTGGTCAGCGAGGTCAGCGGCCAGCCACTGGGCTTCGGCATGTCATTGGTGCGCCAGATCGCGCACCTGGTCGACGCGGTCATCTGCTACATCGGGTTCCTGTTTCCGCTCTGGGACAAGAAGCGACAGACCCTCGCCGACAAGATAATGACGTCGGTCTGCCTGCCGCTCTGAACCGAGGCGTCGACCTCGCGACGATTAGGCTGACGGTCGATGAGCGACGACCACGACGTGACCCGGTTCACCGGGTTGGCGACCAAAGCGATCCATGCCGGTTACCGCCCGGACCCGGCCACCGGAGCCGTCAACGCCCCGATCTATGCCAGCAGCACCTTCGCCCAGGACGGCGTCGGCGGCCTGCGCGGCGGCTTCGAGTACGCCCGAACCGGCAACCCGACCCGCGCCGCGCTGGAGGCCTCGCTGGCAGCCGTCGAAGACGGCGCTTTCGGTCGGGCGTTCAGCTCCGGGATGGCCGCTACCGACTGCGTGCTGCGGGCGGTGCTGCGACCCGGGGACCATTTGGTCATTCCCGACGACGCCTACGGCGGCACCTTCCGGCTGATCGACAAAGTCTTCACTCAGTGGGGTGTCGAGTACACGCCGGTGCCACTGTCCGACTTGGACGCGGTGCGCTCGGCCATTAGCCCGCGCACTCGGCTGATCTGGGTGGAAACGCCTACTAACCCGCTGCTGTCGATCGCCGATATCGCCGGTATCGCTTCGATAGGCGCCGACGCCTCGGCAAGAGTTCTGGTGGACAACACTTTTGCTTCACCGGCGCTGCAGCAGCCGCTGGCCTTGGGCGCCGACGTCGTCTTGCATTCGACCACTAAGTACATCGGTGGGCACTCGGACGTGGTGGGCGGCGCTCTGGTCACCAACGATGCGGAGTTGGACCAGGCGTTTGCGTTCCTGCAGAACGGCGCCGGTGCGGTGCCGGGTCCCTTCGACGCCTACCTGACCATGCGCGGGCTCAAGACGCTGCCGCTACGCATGCAACGGCACAGCGAGAACGCCTTGGCCGTCGCCGAATTCCTGGCCGGGCGGCCGTCGGTGAGCGCGGTCCTGTATCCGGGCCTACCCGGCCACCCCGGGCATGAGGTCGCCGCGCGCCAGATGCGTGGTTTCGGCGGCATGGTTTCGGTGCGGATGCGGGGCGGACGGCAGGCGGCTGAAAAGCTGTGCGCCTCGACGGAGGTATTCATCCTGGCCGAGTCGCTGGGCGGGGTCGAGTCGCTGATCGAGCACCCTGCCGCCATGACGCACGCGTCGACCGCCGGCTCTCAGCTGGAAGTTCCCGACGACCTGGTGCGGCTGTCGGTCGGTATCGAGGACATCGCCGACCTGTTGGCCGATCTCGATCAGGCGTTGAACTAGGGCGTCCGTGCCGACCGTGAATTCCGCGACGCGACGCGCCGCGGATACGTCGCGCCGTTCGCGCTCGGCGGGAAAGGGCCGGGAAGCCGGGCGGGATAGGGCGCGGCTAGGAGTGGTAGGGCTCCGCGCTGACCAGGGTCACCTCGACGGTGCTTCCGCTGGGCACCTTGTAGCTGCGGGTCTCGCCGACCTTCGCGTCGATCAGCGCACCTCCGAGCGGCGAGTTCGGCGAGTACACCTCGAGCTTGCCGTCGTTGACGCCCTCCTGGCGGGTGGCGATCAGGAAGGTCTCGCTGTCCGACTTGTCTCCGTTGTAGTAGACCTTCACCACGGATCCGGGCAGCGCGACACCGGACTGCTTAGGCGCCTCGCCGACCTTGGCGTTGTTGAGCAGGTCCTGCAGCTGACGGATGCGGGCCTCCTGCTGGCCCTGCTCCTCGCGCGCGGCGTGGTACCCGCCGTTCTCGCGCAGATCCCCCTCCTCGCGCCGATCGTTGATCTCGGCTGCGATGACCGGACGATTCGCGATCAGCTGATCGAGCTCGGCCTTGAGTCGGTCATGTGACTCCTGGGTCAACCAGGTCACCTGAGTGTCCGTCATCTCGTCCTGCTCCTCATGTTGTCGTTCCGCGCAGTTGCGCAAGTATGCGATCCCCGGGCTAGGGACCGGTCCGGCGGCTGTGGGTCCCCCACCCCCGGGCGCTGCCACTCCGTCCTACTCACGGCCTCTAATGCAGCAATACACGGTCCCAAGCAGGACCGTGCATTCACCTACGTTACCACTGTGCTAACGATGAATGACCGAACATATCCGCAGTTCGGCGATTTTTCCGCGGTCAGGACGACCGTAGATAAGCGGGTACGTCTGTGCCGCAGCCGTATACGTCGGCCATCAGCGGCGGCTTGCTGGATTTCAGGGTCGTGGTCACCTGCACGGTGTTCTGCTCGGCGGGTGGAACCAACACTTCCCGCCGGCCCGTCTCGCTGCCGTCCTGGGAACGCACCCGCACGATGCAGTCCACCGGGCGAGACGGGTCCTTGCGGGTCACGCTGATGATTACCGACGCCGTCTCGTCATCGATCACCTGATAGCCGGCCAGCGTGCCGGTGACGTCGGCGGTCCCGATCCGCTGATAGCCGACGACCGCAACGGCCACCCCCGCCGCCAGGGCCGCTGCGGTGAGAGCCAGGATCACGCGTCGCCGCGACTTCGGCGACAGGCGCGGGCTGCCGTAGCGCGCCGCGGGACGCGAATCGGAATCGTCTGTCAAGCCGTCAGTCATGCCCTGGGGATTTGTGGGGTACAGGAGAACTGGAATTATAGGGGAATTCGACAGGGCGGGTGGGCGGCCGGCGGACTAACCCGGGAATGACAAACACGAGGGAGCACGTGAGCAAACTGCGGTTGATGGCGGTGCACGCCCACCCCGACGACGAATCCAGCAAGGGTGCCGCCACCCTGGCCAAATACGCCGACGAAGGGCACCAGGTGCTGGTGGTGACGTTGACCGGCGGCGAACGCGGCGAGATCCTCAACCCGGCGATGGACCTGCCCGACGTGCATGGGCACATCTCGGAGATCCGGCGCGACGAGATGGCCAAGGCGGCCGAGATCCTGGGCGTCGACCACACCTGGCTCGGGTTCGTCGACTCCGGCTTGCCCAAGGGCGAGCCGCCGCCGCCGTTGCCGGAAGGCTGTTTCGCGCTGGTGCCGCTCGAGGAGTCCACCGAAGCGCTGGTGCAAGTGGTGCGTGACTTCCGACCGCACGTGATGATCACCTACGACGAGAACGGCGGGTACCCGCACCCCGACCACATCCGCTGCCACGAGGTGTCGGTCAGCGCCTACGAAGCGGCCGCGGACTACCGCCGTTTTCCGGACGCGGGGGAGCCGTGGGCCGTCGCCAAGCTCTACTACGTACACGGCTTTCTGCGGGCGCGGATGCAGCTCCTGCAGGACGAATTCGCTAAACACGGCCAGGAAGGGCCATTCGGCAAATGGCTAAAGCACTGGCTGCCCGAGCACGATCATTTCGAGAAGCGGGTGACCACGCGCGTCGAATGCTCGGCGTACTTCGGCCAGCGTGACGACGCCCTGCTTGCCCACGCAACCCAGATCGACCCGAACGCCGAGTTCTTCGCCGCACCGATCTCTTGGCAGGAGCGGCTATGGCCGACCGAGGAGTTCGAGTTGGCCCGCTCGCGGGTTCCGGTGGTCGTGCCGGAGACGGATCTGTTCACAGGGATCGAGGACTGGTGAATCCCCTTCTGCTCACCGTGATTGCTGCCGGCGGAACCCGCAACAACGGCCCCGACTTCGGCAAGGCCAGTCCGTTGGGGTTGCTGATCGTCGCACTGCTGGTGGTCGCCACCGTGTTCCTGGTGCGGTCGATGAATCGTCAGCTCAAGAAGGTGCCACCGTCCTTCGATCCACAGCACCCCGAGGCCGACCAGGCCGCCGACGAGGGCACTGATGCGGTCGACACGGACCAGCAGGCCGCGCCCGAGGGAGATGGGTCCGCCCGACCGTCGGGGTCCACCCATGAACCCGGCTGAGTCCAGCACCAACACCCTCGCCCAAGCCGCCAGCCCCTATCTGCGCCAGCACGCCGATAACCCGGTGCATTGGCAGCAGTGGACGCCGCGGGCGCTGGCCGACGCCGCGGCGCGCGACGTGCCAGTCCTGCTGTCCATCGGTTACGCCGCCTGCCATTGGTGTCACGTCATGGCGCACGAGTCGTTCGAGGACGACGAGGTGGCTGCCGTCATGAACGCCGATTTCGTCTGCGTCAAGGTGGACCGTGAGGAACGTCCCGACATCGACGCGGTCTACATGAACGCCACCGTCGCGCTTACCGGTCAGGGCGGCTGGCCGATGACGTGTTTTCTCACCCCGGATGGCAGGCCGTTCTTCTGCGGCACGTACTACCCCAAAGAAGGCTTCCTGCAGCTACTTTCGGCGATCACCGAAACCTGGCGGCAACGCCGAGACGAGGTCGAGCGGGCCTCGGACCACATCGCCGCAGAGTTGCGTGCGATGAGTTCGGGGCTGCCCGGCGGTGGCCCGGACCTCGCGCCCGAGCTGTGCGAACATGCCGTGGCCGCCGCGCTGCAAGACCAGGACAGCACGCACGGCGGCTTCGGTGGCGCACCGAAGTTCCCGCCGTCGGCGCTGCTGGAGGCCTTGCTTCGCAACTACGAGCGCACCGGGTCGGCGTCCGTCCTCAGCGCGGTGCAGCGCACCGGTAGCGCGATGGCGCGAGGCGGCATCTACGACCAACTCGCCGGTGGCTTCGCCCGCTACAGCGTGGACAACGCCTGGGTGGTCCCGCATTTCGAGAAGATGCTGTACGACAACGCGCTGCTGCTGCGGTTCTACGCCCACTGGGCCCGCCGCACCGCCGACCCATTGGCGCGCCGGGTCGCGGCCCAGACGGCTCGGTTCCTGCTCACCGATCTCGCCGACGGCGACATGTTCGTCTCCTCGCTGGACGCCGACGCCGGCGGCGTCGAGGGATCGACCTATGTCTGGACGCCGGCGCAGCTGACCGAGGTGCTCGGCACGGACGACGGTCGTTGGGCGGCAGAGGTTTTCGGCGTTACCTCGACCGGAACCTTCGAGCACGGGGCGTCGGTGCTGCAGTTGCGCCGCGAACCCGATGACACGCAGCGCCTCGACCGCATCCGCGCCGCGCTGGTGGCTGCCCGGCTGAATCGCGTGCAGCCGGGCCGGGACGACAAGGTAGTGACGTCCTGGAACGGACTGGCCATCACCGGGCTCGCCGAAGCCGGCGTCGCGCTTGGCCAACCGGACCTGATCGCGGCGGCGCGGCGATGCGCCGCCGCGCTGCTGACCCTGCACCTGGTGCGTGGACGGCTGCGGCGCGCCAGCTTGGGCGGGGTGGTCGGTGACAGCGCCGCGATCCTGGAGGATCACGCGATGCTTGCCACCGGTCTGCTGACGCTTTACCAGCTGGATTCCGACCCGCGGTGGCTGGATGCAGCCACCAGCCTGCTCGACACCGCGGTCGAGCACTTCGGTGGTTCGCAGGGCCGCTGGTTCGACACCGCCGACGACGCCGAACAACTGCTGCTGCGGCCCGCCGACCCGCTGGACGGTGCCACGCCGTCGGGCGCGTCAGCCGTTGCTGAGGCGTTGCTGGCCGCGGCTCATCTGGTCCCCGAGCGCGCCGAGCCGTACCTGCGGCTGGCCGCCGAAACGCTGCAGACGCACTCGGTGCTGTTGGCCCGCGCCCCGCGGTCTGCCGGGCACTGGCTGGCGATCAGCGAGGCCGCGGTGCGCGGACCGCTGCAGATCGCGGTTGCCTGCGCCGACGACTCCGCGCAGTTGCTGGCCGAAGCCCGCCGGCTGGCGCCGGGCGGTGCCATCGTCGTCGGCGGCCCGATGGACTCGTCGCCGCTGTTGGGCGGTCGTGATCGGGTGGCCGGCGCCGACGCCGCTTATGTCTGCCGGGGCCAGGTCTGTGACCTTCCGGTGACCAGCGCGGCGGCCCTCGCCGCGGCTCTGCACGTACCTGAGTAGTAGCGTGCGTCACATGCCGAACACCGCCGACAGGACCCAAGCCATCACCGACACGGTCCACCGTTACATCGAAACGGTTGCCAACGGGACCGCCGACGACCTGGCCGCCTTCTACGCCGACGACGCGACGCTCGAGGATCCGGTGGGCGGCGGCGAAGTTCACATCGGCAAAAACGCCATCCGCGGCTTCTACTCTGCCGTCGAGGGCATGCAGCGCCAATGCGAACTGGTGACGTTGCGAGTGTCCGGCAACGAGGCGGCGTTTCACTTTCGGTTGACCGTGAGCGCCGGTGACAGCAAGTTACGGATCGAGCCGATCGAGACCATGGCGTTCGACGGCGACGGCAAGGTCACCGCGATGAAGGCCTACTGGTCGCCGGCCGACGCCAATCAGGCTTAAAGCACGAATCAGTCTTAGAAGACCACGAACCACATCGCGATGTAGTGGCAGATAGCCGCGACCGCGGTGCAGGCGTGGAAGAACTCGTGATAGCCGAATGTTGTGGGCCAAGGGTCGGGCCATTTCAATGCGTACAGAATGCCGCCGATGCTGTACAGGGCGCCGCCGACGAACAACAGCACCATGGCCGTCACCCCGGCGTTGTGCAGGATCGAGGCGGTGTACCAGACCGCCACCCAGCCCAGCAGGATGTACAGCGGCACCCCGACCCAGCGCGGCGCCGACGGCCACAGCATCTTGAGCAGGGTGCCAGCCGCGGCACCGCCCCACACGATCGCCAACACCACGTGCCCGTCGTGGCCAGGCAGTGCCAGTAGCGCGAACGGTGTGTAGCTGCCCGCGATGAACACGAAGATCATCGAGTGATCGGCCCGCTTCATCCACATCCGGGCGGTGTCAGACTTCCAATTGACCCGGTGGTAGGTGGCGCTGACGGTGAACATGATGATCGTGGCGAAGGTGTAGAGCAGCGTCGCCAGCCCGGCCTTCGTGGAATCCACCGCCCACGAGACCGCGACCAGGGAGGCGCCGGCGAACACGGCGGTGATCGCGGAGTAGACGTGAATCCAGCCGCGGAAACGCGGCTTGGTCAACACCCGGGCGACGCCCTCGACGAGGTGCTGGGCGGCCTTCTGCGCGGTGTCGATCGGCGAATGGCCGTCCGGCTCGGCTTCCGGGTGCGGTTCGCTGCCGGTGAGCGTGCTGGTCTGGCTGCTCATCTGTGCTGGTGCCCCGTCCTCTGATGGCGGTGGTGGGTCACATCAGCGTATCGAAAGTAGCTGTCAGAGGCCCGTCAGACGCAGCGTGAGATTGCTGGAAATGACACCGGGAAAACGGTGTCCGTCACAGTAGTGTGGATCTTCGTGGAGATCATCCCGCCACGGCTCAAAGAGCCGCTGTACCGGCTTTACGAGCTGCGGCTACGGCAGGGACTGGCCGCCACCAGATCCGAGTTGCCGCGTCACATCGCTGTCCTGTGCGACGGAAACCGCCGCTGGGCGCGCAGCCTGGGATACGACGACGTCAGCGTCGGATATCGGATGGGCGCGGTCAAGATCGCCGAGATGTTGCGCTGGTGTCAGGACGCCGGCATCGAGATGACCACGGTCTATCTCTTGTCCACCGAAAACCTGCAGCGCGACCCCGAGGAACTGGGCGCGCTGATCGAGATCATCACCGACGTCGTGGAGGAGATCTGCGCCCCGGCAAACCGCTGGAGCGTGCGCACCGTCGGCGATCTGGAGTTGTTGGGGGAGGAGCCGGCCCGACGGTTGCGCGACGCGGTGGACTCCACCCCGCAGAACGCCACTTTCCACGTCAACGTTGCGGTGGGGTACGGCGGTCGCCAGGAGATCGTTGGCGCGGTGCGCGCGTTGCTGAGCAAGGAACTCGCCAACGGTGCCACCGCCGAGGAACTAGTGGACGCGGTCACCGTCGAGGGGATCTCGGAAAACCTGTACACCTCTGGGCAACCCGACCCCGATCTGGTGATCCGCACCTCAGGGGAGCAGCGACTGTCCGGCTTTCTGCTCTGGCAGAGCGCCTACTCGGAAATGTGGTTCACCGAGGCGCACTGGCCGGCGTTTCGGCGCGTCGACTTCCTGCGTGCGCTGCGCGACTACAGCATGCGGCACCGGCGCTACGGCAAGTGACACACTGACTGCATGGCTGCGCTGTCGGCGGTGGTGTTCACGCTGAGCGGGTGGCTCGGGCTGTATCTGCTGGCCCGCGACCCGCGCAAGCCGGTGCTCGTGCTGGCCGCGACCGGGCTGTGTGGCTTCGCCCTGGTAGTGGCCTTGGATGCGGTGCGGACAGTCAGCGTCCGGCACGCGCACCTGCTTAGCCAGGTCGAGGTCTACCTCGTCGCCGTTCCGGGCGTCGCGTGGTTCGCTGTGCTGGTCGAGTTGGCCCGGCCCGCTGATAGCCCGCGGGGGCGAACGCCCGAGGTGATGCTGGTTGCCGGTGTCGCTACGTTGACGCTGTTGGGGGCTGCGGTGGCGGGAGATGTGGACGGCCCGCTGCGGCTCGGACACTGGCTGATGTGCACGGCGATCTCGGTGTCCACCCTGGGTGCGTTGACCGTCACGTTGCTGCGGCCCACCCGGCCGGTATCGGTCACCGGGGCCGTGGTGGTGGCGACGCTGTTTTTCGCGCTGGCCAACGCCATTCTGATCATTCCGTTGGGGTTGGTGCCCAGCTGGTTGGCCTTGGCGTCGACGGGTTTTGACGTGCTGTTGCTCGGGGCCGCGGTGGCGCTGTGGGATGCCTTCGACGAGGGTCAGGCGCTGCGTGCCGACATGCTGCGCTCGTTCGCCGGCTGCACGGCAGTGGCGACGCTGTTCGGCGGCCAGGCGCTGATTGGGCTGGCGGTGACCCGCGGTGAGCCGGGCGCGCAGACCGCGCTGACGGTGCTGCTGTTCACCAGCCTGACGATCTCAATCACGGTGCAGGTATTGGCGGACCCGTTCGCCGGGTTGCTGGACCGGCTGGCGTTCTCGCGCTCACCAGAGCTGCGGGCCAGCCGGGCGGCGCTGCGCGACGCCGGGGCCGCCTTGCCGCTGCGATCCCAGGATCCCCTCGTCGACGTCGACGACGACACTTTCGTGCGACTCACTCGGCGGGCGCTGGGGCACTACGGCGACTTGACCAAGCTTGTCGCCAGCCCGCTGACCGCGTTGCCGGTGATCGACGAGCGGTTGGCCGCGCGCGGCGCCCTCGATCACCCCGTGGAGCGGGCCAACGAACTCAAGGCCGTGCTCGCCGACGGCATCAGCCGGCTCAAGCCCCGCGACGGCGGCGATTTCGGTACCACCGAGGAATGGCGGTATTACAACTCGCTGTACTTCCCCTACGTGGTCGGGGTGCGGGCATACGCGCAGAACGCCACCGCGGCCGGATTGGATCCGACCGCGCGTCAGGCCTGGCAGTGGCTGGTGACCGAGGTGCCGCAGCGCTCGCTGCACAACTGGCAAAACGCGGCGGCGAAGTTGATCGCGGCCGACCTGCGCGGGCGGGTCACGGTTTCCAGCGAATAGAGTCGCTATCCCGTAGGCACGCAACAAACGAAGGAGAACAACCCTTGGCCGCCAGAATTCCACCGCCCAAGGTGGTGAGCGCGATCGATGCCGCTCGGCACCAGCTGGCCCGGCTGCACCGCCGCATGGTCCCGCCGCCGGTCGCTGTGATGGAAATGGTCGTCAACTCCTGGGCTGCGCAGGCGATCACCGCAGCGGCCGAGCTCGGCATCGCCGACGCGCTGGCCGGGGGGCCAATGTCTGCCGAAGAGTTGGCGGCCGCGGTCGACGCCGACGCCGATGCGCTACGGCGTCTACTCAGGGCGCTGATCAGCCGCGGCGTTTTCCGGCAGCGCCGCGACGGCCGCTACGACCTCACGCCGCTCGCGGAAACGCTTCGGAGCGACGCGGAGGTATCGCTCGTCGGGTGGACGCGTTGGTTGGGTTCGCCCCAACATCGCGAGCATTGGAGCCACCTCACCGATGCGATTCGCACCGGCCGGTCGGTGATCCCAGAGTTGCGTGGCAAACCGGCTTTCGAGTATCTGGCCTCGGAGCCCGAACTCGGCGAGATCTTCAACCAGGCCATGACCGGCGGGTCCGCGCTCTCGATCGGACCTGTGGTGGCCGCCTACGACTTCAGCCCTTACGCAACCATCGTCGACGTGGGCGGCGGACACGGTCGGCTGCTGGCCGCGATCATGGCCGCCACCCCGCAGGCGCGTGGGATCTTGTTCGACCAACCCCAGGTGGTGGCCGGTGCGCCAGCTGTGCTCGCTGAGCAGGGAGTGCAAGACCGGATCCAGATCGCCGAAGGATCGTTCTTCGAGTCGGTACCCGCCGGCGGCGACGCTTATGTGCTCAAGAGCGTCATCCACGACTGGCCCGATGACGACGCCGTGCAGATCCTGCGCAATGTGCGTAGCGCGGCGGCGACGGGCAGCCACGTGCTGCTGGTCGAGTTCGTCCTGCCCGAGCACGACCGAGAGTTCATCGGAAACTGGCTGGACCTGGAAATGCTCGTCGCGCTCGACGCGCGCGAGCGTACCGCCGCCGAATTCGAGCGACTGTTCGATCGTGCCGGGTTCCGGCTTAAGCGGGTGGTAGCTACCGCGTCGCCGTTCAGCGTGCTCGAGGCGCAAGCGGTCTAACAAACCCCTGTTCAAGGCGTGCCTGGCAGCAAATGGCAGCGTCATGCGTCGATCTGGCAGTGCCCGACCGGCACCGTCGAAGGTGTCTGAAACCCCGACCTTCGACAACTAGGAGCATCACGCATGACCGCCATTTCTGGTTCCACGACACGGCGCCTCAACGACTCGACGGACTCGCTGCTGCGGTTCGCCATGCGTGCCGACGCCACCCTTACCGGCCTGATGGGACTGCTGGTCGCCGTCGCCGCCGATCCGATCTCGCGGCTGACCGGCCTGACGTCCGGCCAGGAATACAGCATGGGCGCGTTCTTCGTGCTGTACGGACTCGTCGTATTTGGTCTTGCGGCGCTGCCGAACCTGCGCCGCGCCGGAATCGGCGTCGTCGCCGCCAACCTTGCCTACACCGTGGCGGCGATCATCGCCGCCGAGTTGGTGCCGATGACGGCGGTCGGGGTGGCTGTGACGCTGGCCACCGGCGTCTACACGGCGGCGTTCGCAGGACTGCAGTACCTGGGAGTGCGCCGCCTGGCGGCCTGACTCCCCTCATGAAACCGATGCGGGGTCGCTACCGCCCGAGCGTTGCGGTTGGCGGCCCCGCATCGGCCCGCGTCTACAACTTGCGCAGCCGCAGCCGGTTGATGGAGTGGTTGGCGTCTTTGCGCAGCACCAAGGTGGCCCGCGGACGAGTCGGCAGAATGTTCTCCACCAGGTTCGGCCGGTTGATCGAGCGCCAGATTTCCTTGGCGGCGACAACGGCCTGCGGATCGGATAGCGCCGAATAGTGGTGGAAGTGTGATTCCGGGTTGGCGAACGACGTGCTGCGCATCGCCAGGAACCGCGACACGTACCACTGCTCGATGTCCTCGATCCGGGCGTCGACGTACAGCGAGAAGTCGAACAGGTCCGACACCATCAGCGTCGGACCGGTTTGCAACACGTTGAGTCCCTCGAGGATCAGGATGTCGGGATGGCGAACCACGTGTTTGGCGCCGGGGATGATGTCGTAGTGCAGGTGCGAGTACACCGGGGCGCAGGCATACTCCGATCCAGATTTCACTAGGGTGACAAATCGCATCAGGGCGCGACGGTTGTAACTTTCTGGAAAACCTTTGCGGTGCATCAGGTTTCGCCGGTTGAGTTCAGCGTTCGGGTAGAGAAATCCATCGGTGGTCACCAGGTCCACCCGGGGATGGTGATCCCAGCGGGCCAGCAGCGCCTGTAGCACACGGGCCGTCGTCGACTTGCCGACGGCCACGCTGCCAGCCACTCCGATGATGAACGGCACCGGCCGGTCCGGATTCTGTTGCGGCTCCCCGAGGAACTCCGCGGTGGCGGCGAACAACCGTTGGCGGGCGGCGACCTGCAGGTGGATCAGCCGGGCCAGCGGCAGGTAAACCTCTTCGACCTCCAAAAGGTCGATCTGCTCTCCCAGACCCCGCAGACCGACGAGTTCCTCTTCGGTGAGGGCCAGCGGGGTCGCCATACGGAGCGACCGCCATTGTTTTCGGTCGAACTCGACATACGGGCTCGGCTCGCTCGGCCGCGGCATTGGGCCATTTTTGCAGCAACGTAAGCGGCGCTGACGGTTGGGCCGGTCAAAACGCGCCTCAACGGTGAAAGGGCACGCTGGATAGACTGACCCACGTGACTGCCGCACCGGATGCCCGCGTTTCTGCCCGTGACACAGCCTCCCTGATGTCGTCGCCGCTCGACGAGGTCGACCCCGATATCGCCGAGCTACTGGGCAAAGAGCTGGGACGCCAGCGCGACACCCTGGAGATGATCGCCTCGGAGAATTTCGTGCCGCGCTCAGTGCTGCAGGCGCAGGGCAGCGTGCTGACCAACAAGTACGCCGAAGGCCTGCCCGGGCGGCGCTACTACGGCGGCTGCGAATACGTCGACGTGGTGGAGAACATCGCCCGCGACCGCGCAAAGGCGTTGTTCGGTGCCGACTTCGCCAACGTGCAGCCGCACTCCGGGGCCCAGGCCAACGCCGCGGTGCTCGCCGCTCTGATGTCGCCGGGGGAGCGGCTGCTGGGCCTGGATTTGGCCAACGGCGGGCACCTGACTCACGGCATGCGGCTGAACTTCTCCGGCAAGCTGTACGAGAACGCGTTCTACGGTGTCGATCCGACCACGCACCGGGTCGACATGGACGTGGTGCGCGCTCAGGCGCTGGAGTTCCGGCCCAGGGTAATCATCGCCGGCTGGTCGGCATATCCGCGGATTCTGGACTTCGCTGCGTTCCGGTCGATTGCCGACGAGGTCGGCGCCAAGTTGTGGGTCGACATGGCGCACTTCGCCGGCTTGGTCGCCGCGGGCCTGCATCCGTCCCCGGTGCCGCACGCGGACGTGGTGTCCACCACTATCCACAAGACGCTGGGCGGTGGCCGCTCCGGCATGATCGTCGGCAAGCAGGAGTACGCCAAGGCCATCAACTCGGCGGTGTTCCCCGGCCAGCAGGGCGGTCCGCTGATGCACATCATCGCCGGCAAGGCGGTGGCCCTGAAGATCGCCGGCACCCCCGAATTCGCCGAGCGGCAGCAACGGACACTTAGCGGCGCACGGATTTTGGCGGACCGGCTGCTGGCCGACGATGTCGCGAAGGCAGGCGTTTCGGTGGTCAGCGGTGGCACTGACGTCCACCTGGTTCTGGTTGACCTGCGCAATTCGCCGCTGGACGGGCAGGCCGCCGAAGACCTGCTGCACGAGGTCGGCATCACGGTCAACCGCAACGCGGTCCCCAACGACCCGCGTCCGCCGATGGTGACCTCGGGCCTGCGGATCGGCACGCCCGCGCTGGCCACTCGCGGCTTCGGCGACGCCGAGTTCACCGAGGTAGCCGACGTCATCGCCGCCGCACTCGCGGCGGGCACCTCCGCTGACGTGTCCGGCCTGCGCGCCCGGGTGACGCGGCTGGCCAGGGAGTTCCCGCTTTACGAGGGGCTCGAGGACTGGAGCCTGGTCGGGCGATAACGCGCCTCGGAGCCTGCACCTGGAGCCCGGAACGGGAACTGTCCGGCTGTACCCAACTGTGACGCGACACAGCGCACGGGAAGTTGAAAGAACCTGTGTCAGCGGGTTACAGTTACCGCATGGCACAGAAACCTGTCGCTAACGCGCTCACTCTGGAACTCGAGCCCGTGGTGGAAGCCAACGTGGACCGCCACCTCAGTACCGAGGACATTTGGTTCGCCCACGATTACGTGCCGTTCGACCGCGGCGAGAACTACGCGTTCCTCGGCGGACGGGACTGGGACCCATCCCAGGCGACCCTGCCCCGGCCGATCACCGACGCCTGCGAGATCCTGCTGCTGCTCAAGGACAACCTGGCCGCCCATCACCGCGAGTTCGTCGAGCACTTCATCCTCGAGGACTTCTGGGGCCGCTGGATCGGTCGCTGGACCGCCGAAGAGCACCTGCATGCGATCGCGCTGCGCGAGTACCTGGTGGTGACCCGCGAGGTCGACCCGACCGCCAATGAACACGCCCGCGTCCAGTATGTGATGAAGGGCTACCGCGCCGACCATTACTCGCAGGTCGAGACCCTGGTCTTCATGGCCTTCTCCGAGCGTGCGTACGGCACTTTCTGTCGCAACCTCGCCGCGCGCATCGAGGAGCCGATCCTGGCCGGGCTCATCGATCGGATTGCCCGCGACGAGGCTCGGCACGAGGAGTTCTTCGCCAACTTGGTCACCCACCTACTCGACTACACCCACGACGAGACGATCGCGGCGATCGCGGCCCGCGCGGCCGACCTCGAGGTGCCCGGCGCCGACATCGAGGCCTACAGCGACAAGTTGCAGAACGTGGCCGAGGCCGGCATCTTCGACGCGGCTCAGCTGCAGCAGGTGATCTCCGAGCGAATCACCGCCTGGGGGTTGGCCGACGAGCCGGCGCTTAAGCAGTTCGTCACGGACTGACCCGAATTCGCCGATCGCGCGTATTGCGTTTGGGTGTCACGGTTGTGTCTCGGCGCGCCTGCACTGCGGTGGTGCGGCGACCGGAGTAGCGTCGGCCTCGATGGCCAGCGACTTGCTTTGCTGCCAGGGCGGCACTCCCGGTTTCTGCACCGGTAACCACACCGGTCGTTGGAAAGGCAGGACCGGACCCGGTCCTGGTGCCGCGGCCCCCGCCGACACGCTCGCGTGGGTCCGCCCGAGCGTCATTCGCTCGAGGAGCGCCCCGTGACCGAAACCCGGACGTACGTGCTCGACACTTCCGTACTGCTGTCCGACCCCTGGGCCTGCAGTCGGTTCGCCGAGCACGAGGTGGTGGTTCCGCTGGTAGTGATCAGCGAACTGGAAGCCAAACGTCACCACCACGAGCTGGGATGGTTCGCCCGCCAGGCGTTGCGGTTGTTCGATGACCTGCGCCTCGAGCATGGCCGCTTGGACCAACCGATACCGGTTGGCGCTCACGGCGGTTCGTTGCACGTCGAACTGAACCACACCGACCCGTCGGTGTTGCCGGCGGGTTTCCGGACCGACAGCAACGACTCCCGGATTTTGAGCTGCGCCGCCAACCTGGCCGCCGAGGGTAAGCGGGTCACGTTGGTGAGCAAGGACATTCCGCTGCGCGTCAAGGCCGCCGCGGTCGGCTTGCCGGCCGACGAATATCACGCACAGGACGTCGTCGTCTCCGGCTGGTCGGGGATGCGTGAGATCGAGGTGGCCGCCGAGGACATCGACGAGCTGTTCTCCGACGGCGAGATCGACCTGGCAGAGGCCCGGGATCTGCCGTGCCACACCGGGATTCGGCTGCTCGGCGGTAGCTCGCACGCGCTGGGCAGGGTGACGCCGGCCAAGCGCGTACAGCTGGTCCGGGGGGATCGTGAGGTGTTCGGTTTGCGGGGTCGATCCGCCGAGCAGCGCGTCGCGCTCGACCTATTGCTGGACGAGTCGGTGGGCATCGTCTCGCTCGGCGGCAAGGCTGGCACCGGAAAGTCGGCCCTGGCGCTGTGCGCCGGACTCGAAGCGGTGCTGGAGCGGCGCACCCAACGCAAGGTGGTGGTGTTCCGGCCTCTGTATGCCGTCGGCGGCCAAGAACTGGGCTACCTGCCCGGCAGCGAGAGCGACAAGATGGGCCCGTGGGCCCAGGCCGTCTTCGACACCCTAGAGGGGCTGGCCAGCCCTGCGGTGCTCGAGGAGGTGCTGTCGCGCGGCATGCTCGAGGTGCTGCCGCTGACCCACATCCGCGGCCGCTCGCTGCACGACTCGTTTGTGATCGTCGACGAAGCCCAGTCGCTGGAGCGCAACGTGTTGCTGACTGTGTTGTCCAGGCTGGGCACCGGCTCCCGGGTGGTGCTCACCCACGACATCGCACAGCGTGACAACCTGCGGGTGGGCCGCCACGACGGGGTGGCCGCCGTGATCGAGAAGCTCAAAGGTCACCCGCTGTTCGCCCACATCACCCTGCTGCGTAGCGAGCGGTCGCCGATCGCGGCGCTGGTCACCGAGATGCTCGAGGAAATCGCCGGGCCGAACTGACGGCTCAGCGGGGCCAGACGGCCTTTCGGTAAACTTTCCCAGTGCCGAAACGACCCGACAGCCAGGCCTGGCGCTACGGCCGCATGGTCTTCGGGGTGGTGGTCGCGGTGGGTGTCCTGGTGATCGGTGGCCTGACCGGCCACGTCACCCGGGCCGACGACGCGAACTGTTCGGTCGTCAAATGCATCGCACTGACCTTCGACGACGGTCCGGGCCCCTACACCGACCGGCTGCTGCAGATTCTGCGCAACGACGACGCCAAGGCCACCTTCTTCCTGATCGGTAACAAGGTGGCCGCCAACCCGTCGGGCGCCAAGCGGATCGCCGACGCGGGCATGGAAATCGGCAGCCACACCTGGGAACACCCCAATATGACGACGATCCCGCCTGAGGACATCGCCGCCCAATTCTCCCGTGCCAACGACGCGATCACCGCGGCAACAGGACGGACGCCGGTGTTGTATCGGCCAGCTGGTGGTCTGTCCAACCCGGCGGTGCGCCAGACCGCCGCCACCTTCGGTCTCGCCGAGATCCTATGGGACGTCATCCCATTCGACTGGGCCAACGACGCAAATACCGCGGCCACGCGGCAGGTGCTGATGACCCAGATCAAACCGGGGTCGGTGGTGCTGTTCCACGACACCTACTCCAGCACCGTCGACCTGGTCTACCAGTTCATCCCGGTGCTCAAAGCCAACGGCTACCACCTGGTGACCGTTAGCGAGATGCTCGGCCCGCGGGCGCCTGGCAGCAGCTACGGCAGCCGGGAGAACGGTCCGCCTGTCAACGAGCTGCACGATATCCCGGCTGTTCAGATCCCGGCGTTGCCCAATACGCCGTCGCCCAAGCCGATGCCGAACTTCCCGATCACCGACATTCCCGGGCAGAACTCGGGCGGGCCGAACAACGGTGCCTGAGGACCCGGCGCCGAAGTCTGCCCTGAGGTTGTCGCTGCAATACGCAGCCGACCTGAGCTTGGCTTACATCCTGGCCGTAGTGGACGCTGCCGCCATCCTGATCCCGCTGCGTGGTCACACCCTCGGTGTGTCCAACGCCGACTTCGCCGAGAAGAACACCGGGCTGGTGGTGTTGCTGGTGGTGCTGAGCACCCTCGCCGTGGCCGTCGCCGGACCGCTGATCCTGGCACCGACCCTGCGCTGGTATGTGGCCGGCGACGAACCCACACCCAAACAACGCGACGCCGCAATAAAACTCGCCGGCAAGCAGTCGGCGCTGCTGGCGGCGGTCTGGGGGGCCAGCGGCGGCATCCTGCTGTTGGTGAATCGCGACGGCGGTGGCGCGCTGCTGGTGCCGATCTCACTTGGGGTGGTGCTGGGTGGGGCGGCGGCCGCGGGCATGGGCATGCTGCTGGCGCAACGCACCTTGCGGCCGATCATGGGGTTGGCCACCCGGGGTTGCGAGCCCCGCCTGGTGGTACCAGGCGTGTTCGCTCGACTGGTCCTGCTGTGGTTCCTGTGTAGTGCGCTGCCCATCGGCGTTATCGCGACATTCGTCGGGTTGCGTTCTGCCGGTTGGCTGATCGACAGTTCCGCGGCCCTGGACGTGCCGGTGCTGGTGGTGTCGCTGGCCGCGCTGTTGCTGGGGTTGCCGACGATGATCCTGACATCGAGGTCGATCTCCGATCCGGTCAGTGAGGTCGCCGACGCGATGGCCGAGATCGAGCACGGTCATATGGGAACCTACGTCGGGGTGTACGAACGTTCCCAGATCGGGCGTCTGCAAAGCGGATTCAACCGGATGGTCACTGGCTTGGAGGAACGCGAACGGATCCGCGACCTGTTCGGCCGGCACGTGGGGGCCGACGTGGCCCGGCGCGCTTTGGAGGAAGGTTCCTCGCTCTCCGGCGACGTGGTAGACGCGGCGGTCCTCTACATCGACCTGGTGGGGTCTACCGGGCTCGCCGAAAGCCTTCCGCCGCAGGAGGTTGCGGCGGTGCTCAACGATTTTTTCCGCATCGTCGTGGACACCGTGGACGAATATCGGGGACTGATCAACAAATTCGAGGGTGACGCCGCACTTGTCATCTTCGGTGCACCGCTGCGCTCAGGCCAGCCGGCTGCCGATGCGCTGGCGACGGCGCGTGCACTGGGCGTCAAGCTGCGCCGACTTCCGTTGGTGGACTTCGGGATCGGTGTCTCGGCGGGTCGAGTATTCGCAGGCAACATCGGTGCGGAGAACCGCTACGAATACACCGTGATCGGGGATGCCGTCAACGAAGCCGCGCGGCTGGCCGACCTGGCCAAGACCTCGGATCGGCGAATGCTGTGCTCGGGCGGGGCAATCGAACGTGCCGACGCCGCTGAGCGCAAGCGCTGGGCTGAGTGCTATTCAACGGTGCTGCGCGGGCGCTCCGAACCGACCCATGTCTCGGCGCCAGTGGGTACCGATTGAGCCCCGACCGGATGGGGCGCTAGGTCTTCGTAACCTTCAGCGCCGCAATGACGCTGTCGACGATGGCCTGCGACGCCGAGTCGCCGATCGGCACCGCACCCAGGAAGATGGTCACCGGTTTGGTATCCACCGCGACGATGGTGACAGTGTCGCCCTTGACCCCGCGCGAGGCGTCACCAATGGTGACGTCGGCTTGCACCTTCGCAGCTTTGAGGCCATCGACCGTCATCGACGACGTGGTCTTGGGGCCCAGCGAGGGCGAAACCTGGTTGTAGCCGGGGCCCACGGCGACGCAATCCAACAGCTTGGACGCCTGCGCGCTGACGTCCATGCTGGTCACGAAGTTGGTCACGGCCACCTCGACCTGCATCATCCACTGATTGCCGCCTGCCACCTCTTTCGCCAGGCCCGCCCCGTCGATCAGATTCGGGTTCTGGTCGTCGACGTAGGGCTGCCACCCGGCCGCCAGGTTGGCCGGGAAGGACAGCTTGCCGGCGCTCACCGTATCGCCGCTGGGCATGGCGCCACCGGACACGTTGGGAGTGCAATCGGTGGCGGTCTGCTGGCCGCTGCCCGGCCCCGATGCCTCGGCTGTCGTGGTTGTCGACGGGCTCGCCGACGGCGAACTCTTCCCGCTGTTGAGGGACACCACCAGGACCACCACCAGGACGATCGCGCCCAGCACGGCGATGCCGCCGACGATCAGCCAGGGCAGCTTGGAGTTCTTCGGCGGCCCGGGCGGGGGATACGGCCCACCAGGCCCACCCGGCCAGCCGGGCGGCTGCTGGCCGGGCTGGGTGAATTGTTGCGGTGGGTAGCCCGGGTTGCCGTAGGGGTCGGTGCCGTACGGAGCGGCGGGTGGGTACGAGTAAGGGGCGGCCTGCGTAGGCTCAGCCGACTGGCCGGGTGGTTGTTGGCCCCACTGCTGCGGCTGTTGGCTCCACTCCTGCGGCTGTCCGCTCCAATGGGGTTGCTGCCCATACGGATTGGTTCCGTAGGGGTCCTGGCCGTAGGGGCCGCCCGGAGGCACCGTCATATCTCAACCACTCTCAATCTCGTCGGCCACCTCCCGCGAGGCGGCAACGCAACCGCGTCAGCGCAATTATGCGGGTGGGCCTGGTGCGGCGCTAGTTCTCGTCGGTCGTCTCGACCCTGGCCATCGCCAACACGTCCAGTCGACGGTCGAGTTCCTCGACCGAGAGCTTGTCACCGATCAGGCCACGGTCGATGACCGTTTGGCGAATCGTCTTACGCTCTTTGAGCGCCTGCTTGGCTACCGCGGCGGCCTCTTCGTAACCGATCGCCGAGTTCAGCGGCGTCACGATCGACGGCGACGACTCGGCCAGCTCGCGCAGGTGCTCGACATTGGCCTTGAGTCCCACGATGCAGCGCTCGGCGAATAGCTTGGACACGTTGGTCAGCAGCTTGAATGACTCGAGGACGTTGCGCGCCATCATCGGGATGTAGACGTTGAGTTCGAAGGCGCCCGACAGCCCGCCGACGGCGACCGCGGAGTCGTTACCGATCACCTGCGCGGCGACCTGGGTTACCGCCTCCGGCAGAACAGGATTTACCTTGCCCGGCATGATCGAGCTGCCCGGCTGTAGGTCGGGGAGCGCAATCTCGGCCAGGCCGGTCAGCGGGCCTGAGCCCATCCACCGGATGTCGTTGGCGATCTTGGTCAGCGATACCGCGATGGTACGCAGAGCGCCGGACACCTCGACCAGTCCGTCGCGGGCCGCCTGTGCCTCGAAAGAGTTTGTGGCCGTGCGCAACTCGGATATCCCGGTCTGTTCCACCAACACCGCGACCACCCGGACGCCGAAGCCCTCTGGGGCATTGAGCCCGGTGCCGACAGCGGTACCCCCGATGGCGAGTTCACCGAGCCGGGGCAGCGAAGCGCGTACTCGTTCGATGCCGGCCTCGATCTGGCGGGCATAGCCGCTGAACTCCTGGCCCAGCGTCACCGGAACGGCGTCCATCAGGTGGGTGCGTCCTGACTTGACCACCGTCTGCCACTCCAGCGCCTTAGCCGCCAACGCATCCTGCAGAATTTGCAGCGCCGGGATCAGGTGGCTCACCGCGGCCTCGGTGGCCGCGATGTGAGTGGCGGTCGGGAAGGTGTCGTTGGACGACTGCGACATGTTGACGTCGTCGTTCGGGTGCACCGTGACACCGTTGGCGGCCGCGATCGACGCGATCACCTCATTGGTGTTCATGTTCGAGCTGGTGCCCGACCCGGTCTGGAAGACGTCGATGGGGAACTGGTCGTCATGCTTGCCGTCGGCGATCTCGGCGGCCGCGGCGATGATCGCATCGGCCTTCTCCGGTGCTAGCAGCCCGAGGTCCTTATTGACTTGCGCGCAAGCGCCTTTCAGCAGTCCCAGTGCCCGGATCTGGGTGCGCTCCAAGCCTCGGCCGGAAATCGGGAAGTTCTCCACCGCACGCTGAGTTTGGGCGCGCCACAACGCTTTCGCCGGCACTCGGACCTCACCCATAGTGTCGTGCTCGATGCGGTATTCGCCTTCGTCGGTCGCGGTGTCGGCCATAGCTTTTCAGATCCTTTGGGTTGTACGGATTTACGGCAGGGGATAGGCGGCGTTGGTGTCGCCGGTGAAGTCGATCGCCGAGTACTCGTTGAGTTTGGACAGCCGATGGTAGGCCTCGATCATGCGCACCGTGCCCGACTTGGAGCGCATCACGATCGACTGTGTGGTGCAGCCGCCAGGCTGGTACCGAACGCCCTTGAGCAAGTCGCCGTCGGTGACCCCGGTGGCGCAGAAGAACACGTTGTCACCGGAGACGAGGTCCCGGGTGGTCAGCACCCGCTCCACGTCGTGGCCGGCATCGAGGGCCTTGCGTCGCTCGGCCTCGTCGGTGGGCGCCAACTGCGCCTGGATCGCGCCGCCCATGCATCGGATGGCGGCCGCGGTGATGATGCCCTCCGGGGTGCCGCCGATGCCGGCCAGCATGTCGGTGCCCGAGCCGGGGCGGCATGCGGAGATCGCGCCGGCGACGTCGCCGTCGGTGATCAGCCGGATCCGGGCCCCCGTGTCGCGGACGTCGGCGATCAGCTGCGCGTGCCGCGGCCGGTCCAGGATGCACACCGTCATGTCGGCGGGCGAAAGTCCCTTGACCTTGGCGACCGCGCGGATGTTCTCGGCGATCGGCGCGGTGATGTCCAGCACGTGTGCGGCTTCGGGTCCGACGGCGATCTTGTTCATGTAGAACACGGCCGACGGATCGAACATGGCGCCCCGGTCGGCCACGGCCAGCACCGAGATCGCGTTGGGCATGCCCTTGCTCATCAGGGTGGTGCCGTCAATCGGGTCGACGGCGAAATCGCACTCGGGCCCGTCGCCGTTGCCCACCTCTTCGCCGTTGTAGAGCATCGGCGCTTCGTCTTTTTCGCCTTCGCCGATCACCACGACGCCGCGCATCGACACCGAATTCACCAGTTGGCGTATGGCGTCGACGGCGGCGCCATCGCCGCCTTCTTTGTCGCCGCGGCCCACCCAGCGGCCCGCGGCCATGGCACCGGCCTCGGTGACGCGCACGAGTTCCAGGGCCAGGTTGCGGTCTGGGGCTTCACCGCGGGACAGTCGCGCGGGCGACGCCCCGGCAAGGGTCGAGCCCGATCCCTGGGCAGTCATGCTCGGCGCTCTTGGTTCGTGGTCAGAGGCTCTTGGTCCATGTCAGAGATTGTCCCAGAAGCAGAACTCCTGTCTGGAGCTGGGATACTCGGGGTGTGACTGCCGAGCCCCAGCCGACCCCGAAGCCGGCCAAGCCGCGGTTGCTGCAGGACGGCCGCGACATGTTCTGGTCGCTGGCTCCGTTGGTGCTGGGCTGCATCCTGCTGGCCGGCATGGTCGGGATGTGTTCGATCGCACCGGGCGGAACGAACCGTGGCACCGTCCCGTCCTACGACGCGGCGGCGGCGCTGAAGGCCGACGCGGCGGCGCTGGGGTTCCCGATCCGGCTGCCGCGGCTACCTGCGGACTGGAAACCCAATTCGGGCAGCCGCGGCGGTATCGACGCCGGCCGCACCGACGCTGCCGCGGGCCAGAAATTACATGCGTCCACCTCCACGGTGGGCTACATCAGCCCGACGGGGATGTACCTGAGCCTCACCCAGAGCGATGCCGACGAGGACAAACTAGTCGCCTCGATCCACCCTGGGATGTATCCGACCGGAACCGTCGACATCGCCGGCACCAGCTGGGTCGTCTACCAGGGCGCCGATCAGAACGGCGCGGTGGAACCGGTGTGGACCACCCGGCTGGCCAGTCCGTCCGGCCCCACCCAAGTCGCGATCTCTGGTGCCGGGACCCCGGAGCAGTTCCGTACCCTGGCGGCGGCGACACAATCGCAGCAACCGCTGCCGAACAAGTAGAAGGGCACACGCGTGGGCGCACCCGAAGCAGACCTGTCCGGCTGGTCAGCCGAGCCGTTCACCGGCGCCGGCTACACCCACGACGTCTACCGCAAGGGGTCGGGTCCCGGGGTGGTGCTGATCCCGGAGATACCAGGCATCCACCCCGGCGTACTGGGCCTGGGTAATCATCTGGTGGACAACGGGTTCACCGTGGCCATGCCGTCCTTGTTCGGCGAGCCCGGCCAGCCCAAAACGGCCGGCTACGTCGCCGCCACCCTCGGCCGGGTCTGTGTGGCAAAGGAATTCGCGGCGATGGCCACCAACAAGCAACGACCGGTGTCGTTGTTCCTGCGCGCCCTTGCCCGCGATCTCAACGCGTCGACGCCGGGCACGGGCGTGGGCGTGATCGGGCAGTGCTTCACCGGCGGGTTCGCGCTCGCCGCTGCTGTCGACGACAGCGTGCTGGCGCCGGTGCTTAGCCAACCGTCGGTGCCGTTTCCGCTGACCGCCAAGCAGCGTCGCGATCCCGGGCTCAGCGATTCCGAACTCAGCATCGTCGCCGGGCGTTGCGCCGATGACGGCCTGTGCGCCATGGGATTGCGCTTCAGTGAGGACAAGATGGCGCCTGGCGAGCGGTTCCACACGCTCAAGCAGCGTCTCGGTGACGCGTTCGAGGTGATCGAGATCAACTCCGCCCCCGACAACGAACACGGTTTCGGCCGCATGGCGCACTCGGTGCTCACCGATGAGGTTCGCGAGGTCGACGGCCAGCCGGCCTACGAGGCGCGCAAGCGCGTCGTCGAATTCCTCACTCAGCGCTTGACGTAGCTCGCTTGTCCGACGCCCGCCAGGGCAGCCAACTCCGCCGAACAGGCTTGTCCTCCACCGGTTTCAGCTCTACGCCCTTGTACACCGCCAGGTAGACGTCGATGGTGGTGACGATGATGATCATCAGCACCGGCCCGATGATGATGCCCCACGGTCCGAACATGGAGATGCCTGCGAACACCGAGAGCAGCATCAGCGCCGGGTTCAGCCGGGCGTCGCGCGGCACCAGGATCGGACGCAGGAAGTTATCGATGTTGGTGACCACGATCAGGTGGAACAGCACCACGAACAGGCCGCCGCCGATGTTGCCGAAGAACATCATGCCGATGCCGAACGGGATGGTGACGATGCCGCCGCCCAGCGGGATGATCGACAATGCCGTCAGCAGGATCGCGAAGATGAAGAAGCCGTGGTGGAAGCCGGCGAGATATACCGACGCGGCACCGGAGACGCCCTGACAGAAGGCGATCACGAACTGGCCGTTGACGGTGCCGCGCACCATCGAACCCATCTTCTGCAGATACAGGTCGGTGACTTCTTCGCCGAGGGGGTTGAGCTGGCCGATCAGGTTGCGTAGCTTGTCCCGGTTCACCAGCATCGCGACGAAGACGTACAAGAAGATGATGGCCGAGGTGATCACGCCGGCCACGCTTCCGGCGGTGCTCTGCAAAACGCCCAGCAGCCAGTGGCCAACGTTTTGCGCGGCTGAGACCATCGCCTTGCGCAGCGTTTCGGCGGTAACCGTCACGTGCACGAACGGGACCCGGCCCAGCAACTCATTGACCAGATGCAAGGCCTTGTCGCCCAAGCCGTTGAGACCGGTCGAGCGCACCCAGCCGGCTACCGAGTCGACCATCCGGGCGATCTGCACGATCGCCAGCGTCACCAGCAGTCCGACCGGCACGATCACCATCAGCAGCGCCGACAGCAGCGTGCAGGTGGCCGAAAGTCCGGCATTGAGTCGCGTGTTGAACCGATTGAACAGCGGGGTGAACAGGTAGGCGCCGACGGCGGCCACCACTATTAGAACGAAGTAGTTGCGCAGGAAGTACGCGCCGAACAGCAGAGCGACGATGGTGGTAACCGCCAGCGCGCGCTTCTGAGTGATCGTGAATTCGGTGTTCATGCCGCAACCGCGACCGCCCTCCGCGTCGGTGTTGGCGCAACCTTAACCGAGGTATCCCGTGCGGCGGGTCGTTAACCTGTTCGGAGCCGGCAGTGGGAGTACGCAACTTATGAAGATCGACAACTGTGTGGTCGAGACCGCTTGCGGTCCGGTCCGGGGCAGCGTCGTGGACAGCTCGCATGGACGGATCAAGACGTGGAAAGGCATCCGTTTCGCCGCGCCGCCGGTTGGGGACCTGCGTTTCCGGGATCCCGAACCTCCGCAGCCGTGGACCGAGGTCGCCGACGCCACGCAGTTTGGGCCGGCTTGCCCGCAGTCGACCTTGCCGAACATGAAACTCGATCTGGGAGCGCCGCAGGGCGAGGATTGTCTTCGGCTCAACATCTGGGCACCGGCCGGGGCGCAGCCCGGCGCCGCGAGACCGGTGATGGTGTGGCTGCATGGGGGCGCCTACGTCCTGGGTTCGGGTAGCCAGCCGCTGTATGAGGCCGACGCGCTGGCCGGCAGCGGCGACGTCGTCGTGGTCACGGTGAACTACCGGGTCGGAGCCCTGGGCTTTTTGGACTTGTCGTCGTTCAGCACATCGCGGCGGCGATTCGACTCCAACGTCGGGCTGCGTGACGTGCTGGCAGCGTTGACCTGGGTGCGCGACAACATCGCGGCGTTCGGCGGCGATCCCAGCAACGTCACGCTGTTCGGGGAGTCGGCCGGCGCCGGGATCGTCACCACACTGTTGGCCTGCCGGGCGGCCGAGGGCCTGTTCGTCCGTGCCATCGCACAAAGCTCTCCGGCTACCTCGGTGTACGACCGCGACCGCGGCCGCCGGGTCACGTTGGCGGTGCTGGACAAGGTGGGTATCTCCGAGTCCGATGCGCCGGAGGTGGCGGATGCGCCGACTGCGGCCCTGATCGCGGCCACCAGCGAAGTGTTCAACGAAGTGCCGGTACGCAATCCCGGGACGCTGGCGTTCGTGCCCATCGTCGACGGTGACCTAATCCACGACCAGCCCGTCAAGCTGGCGCAGGAGGGGCGGCTGCTTCCGGTGCCGCTGATCATCGGGACCAACAAGCACGAGGCTGCGCTGTTCAAGTTGCTGCGTTCGCCGCTGATGCCGATCACACCGAACGCGATCACCACGATGTTCAGTCAGATCGCCGCCGAACAACCCGACCTGCAGCTACCCACCATGGCCGAGTTCGAGTCGGCCTACTCGGGCCGAAGCAAGACTCGCAGTGTCGGGATGGCCACCGACATTGGCTTCCGGATGCCTTCGGTATGGCTGGCTGACGGCCACAGCAGGGTGGCGCCGGTGCATCTGTACCGGTTCGACTATGCCACGCCGCTGCTGAAGCTGTTGTTGGTGCGCGCCGCGCATGCCACCGAGCTGCCCTATGTTTTCGGCAATCTCGGTGGGCCGCAGGACTTCTCGCTGAAGTTGGGCGGTGCAAAGACCGCGCTGGGGGTCTCGGAGCGAGTGCGGACCCGTTGGATCAACTTCGCCACCCACGGCAAACCGGACGGACCGGTGGGCGAGCCGCAGTGGCCGTGCTACCGGGAGCCCGACCGTGCCTGCCTGGTGATCGACAAGCGCGACATGGTCCTGCCCGACGTCGATGCGCGTATCCGACAGGCGTGGGGCGCCCAGATGGTCAGTTTCCGGTAGCTGCTGCCGCTTTCTTGCCGGCTTTCTTGGCGGCTAGAGCCTCGGCCTTCATCTTGTGGAACAGATCGACGTAGTACGGCAGGCACTCCTTGAGCGCCTGCTCGGTGGTGAATAACGGTTGGTAACCGAGGTCGCGGCCAGCCTTGGCGATAGAGAAGTAGTTGTTGATGGCGATGCGCTCAATCGCCAACGGCTCGAGAAGCGGTGCGGGCGCGCCGAATTGGAAGTGCAACCGCTGCCACGCCGTCATCGCGGCACGCACCGGGGGAGCGGGAATCCGGATCGTCGGCCACTTTACGCCGCACGCTTCCATCACCGGGCGGGCGAACTCGAACATATTGATCGGTTCGCCGTCGTTGATGAAATACGCCTGACCGGGCGCGGTGCCGCCGGGCACCAGGTGTTCGCCGGCCAGGATGAAGCCGTGAATCAGGTTGTGCACGTAGGAGTTATCCAGCTTCGCCGACTTGGGGCCCACCAGCACCTTGGTGTGGCCCTTGATCACGCTCTCGAACACTTTGCGGAACATGGTCTGGTCGCCGGTGCCCCAGATGCCGCTGGGCCGGACCGAGCAGGTGAGCATGCCGTCGACGCCGTTCTGCGCCAGCACGTACTTCTCCGCCGCCACCTTGGTCTCGGTGTAGAGATCGTTGAATCGGGTGGTGTAGGGCATGGTCTCGTCTCCGTTGGAGATTTCCTGCCCACCCATCACCACGCTGTTGGATGCGGTATAGACGAACCTCTTGACGCCGGCCGCGCGGCCGGCCGTGACCAGGTTCTCGGTGCCGCCGACATTGACCGAGAAGCTGCGCTGCCGGTACTCCTCGGTAACCGAGGCGCCGCCCATCAGCTCGATGATGGCCGCGGTGTGAATGATCGTGTCGATGTCGTCAACCGCGGCTTCGCAGACGGCCTTGTCGGTGATATCGCCCTGCAACACCTGCAATTTGGGGTGCTGCGGCAGTGGTGAGGGAGCGCGGTCGAAGGACCGGACTCGATGTCCGCGATCCAACAAGGTCTTGACCAGGTTGGCGCCGACGAAGCCCGAGCCGCCGGTGACCAGGACGCTGCCGAGTTCGGTTGTGAGAGATGCATCACCCATGCGGGGGAGCATAACTGAAACGTGTTCCAATTTGGAACAAAACCCAGCGTCTGGATTCGACGAGAATCAGCTCGGGTCGGACTCGCCGGCGGCCAGCGCGTCGGCCACTCGTTGCCGGGCGCCAGCTAAGTGTTCCTCGCATCTTTTGGCTAGTTGTTCGCCTCTTTCCCAAAGCCGCAGCGACGCATCGAGATCCAATCCGCCCTGCTCCAGCAGCCGCACCACTTCGACCAGCTCGTCCCGACAATTTTCATAGCCGAGCTGACTAATAGGTGTAGTCGAATCGTGCTCGGGGTCAGGATCCATCGGTCAGTCCTTCGCTTAGCGCTGCGATAGCACCGTCGGCAACGCGCACCCGCAGCTCGGTGCCGGCGACAGCGTCGTCGACGGACCGCAGCACTGCGCCCGTCGCCGCCACCTGGACCACCGCGTAACCGCGCGCCAGGGTTGCCGCCGGTCCCAGCGTAGACAGTCGGGCTCGCAGATGTCCGACGCGCTCGGTCTCGACAGCGAGCATCCGGTTGACGTCGCGGCGGAGTGCCGAACGTGCGCGCGAAATCTCCTCGGCCCGCGTGGTTAGCATCCGCAGCGGGTCGGCCAGCGCGGGACGGCTGCGCAGGTGCGCCAGGGCGCGCTGTTCGCGGGTCACCCAGTTGCGCAACGCTTGGCCGTTGCGCTGGCGCAGGTCCGCGATCAGCCGCTGCTCGGCGGCGGCGTCAGGAACTACTTTCTTGGCGGCATCGGTAGGGGTGGCCGCACGTAGATCGGCAACCAGGTCGCACAGCGGGTTGTCGGGCTCGTGTCCGACCGCGCTGATCACCGGTGTCAGGCAGGCCGAGATCGCGCGGCACAGCGTCTCGTCGGAGAAGGGCAGCAGGTCCTCGGTGCTGCCGCCGCCGCGGGCCAGCACGATCACGTCGACCTCTGGATTCCGGTCGAGGTCCTGGAGCGCCTCGACGATCTGTGCGACGGCGTTCACGCCCTGCACGGCAGCGTGCCGAATGGCGAAACGCACCGCTGGCCAGCGCGCCGAGGCCACCGTCGTCACGTCCCGTTCGGCGTGACTGGCCCTGCTCGAGATCAGCCCGATCGTGTTGGGCAGAAAGGGAATCGGGCGCTTGAGCCGCGGGTCGAACAGACCCTCGGCGTCTAGTAGCCGGCGCAGCCGGTCGATGCGGGCCAGCAGCTCGCCGACACCGATGGCCCGAATCTCATTGAGCCGCAACGAGAATGTACCTCGTCCGGTGTAAAACGAGGGTTTGCCGCACACCACCACCTGGGTGCCTTCGGCCAGCTTCACCGGTGCATTGAGCACCAGGTCACGCGAGCAGGTCACCGTCAGGGACATGTCGGCGGCGGGGTCGCGCAATGTCATGAAGACCGTGTTGGTGTTGGGCCGCATGTTGATCTGCGCCAGCTGGCCCTCCACCCAAACGGTCCCGAGCCGGTCGATCCAGCCGGCCACCCGGATGGCGACGGCGCGCACCGGGAACGGGTTCTCCGGCGAGTTCGCCTCCGGTCGCGGCGCAGCGCCGCGAGTCACTTCGCCGATGCGCGGGTGATCCTGTTGGCCAGCAGCGTCTGGAACGGGGCACGGGCCTTGGTGGCCTGCTCGTAGGCCAGCAGCGCCTCCAGCTCAGCGACGTCCAGCGACTGCAGCCGGGCGCGCAGCTGCGCCAAGGTGAGCTGCGGGTAGTCGAGTTCGGTTGCCACGGCCGGTACCGGCACGCTGGACGCCTTGCTCGGCTGCTTGGCAGCCGGCGGGTCGGCGGACTCGGCGGAGTCGGACACCGAATACAGCGCAAAGCGCCCCTCGGCGCGGCGGTCGCCGTCGATCCCGTCGACCGGAATGGACGAGAATCCGCCTTGGCCGCCGTCCAGGACCTCCAGATCCTCGTCGAACGTCGCCCACTCTGGCTGCTCGTCCTTCGGCGGGAAGATCGACTCCAACGTGGTGTCGCCCTTGATGACTAGTTCAGCGATGTTCTGCTGGAACCGCATCACCAGGTGTGCGGCCTGGCTGGCCAGGGTCATCGGGTACATCAGAATGGTTTTCGGAAGTCTCATCGTCTCCTCGACGGCGACTGTCGCCGCGCCGACCAGCAGCCGAACCCCGTACGGTGCAGTAGCCATGGCTCCAAGACTGCCTCAAGCAGCGGCTAACTCCAAGCTGAGCACGCCCCGGTCCAGCGAAATGGCACGGCGGTCGCCGCGGAAAGTACCCTGGACCCCATGGTGCCCACTGTCGACATGGGGATTCCCGGTGCTTCGAGCTCAGTTGCCAGCTCGCTAGCCGACGCCCCGACCCGCAAGCGGGTGCTGCTGGCCGAGCCGCGCGGTTACTGCGCCGGGGTTGATCGGGCCGTAGAGACCGTCGAACGCGCCTTGGAAAAGCACGGCGCACCCGTCTATGTGCGGCACGAGATCGTGCACAACCGGCACGTGGTGGACACGCTGGCCAAGGCCGGCGCGGTGTTCGTTCAGGAAACCGATCAGGTGCCCGAGGGCGCGATCGTCGTCTTCTCCGCGCACGGGGTCGCACCGACGGTCTACGCCGCGGCGGCCGAGCGCAACCTGCAGACCATCGACGCCACCTGCCCGCTGGTCACCAAGGTGCACAACGAGGCCAAGCGCTTCGCAAGGGACGACTACGACATCCTGCTGATCGGTCATGAAGGCCACGAGGAGGTCATTGGCACGGCCGGGGAGGCGCCCGACCATGTACAGCTGGTCGACGGGGTCGAGTCGGTGCAGCACGTCAACGTGCGCGACGAGGACAAAGTGATCTGGTTGTCGCAGACCACGCTGTCGGTCGACGAGACCATGGAGATCGTCGGGCGGTTGCGGGAGCGTTTTCCCAAGCTGCAGGATCCGCCCAGCGACGATATCTGCTACGCGACACAGAACCGGCAGGTCGCGGTGAAGGCGATGGCGCCGGAGTGCGAGCTGGTGATCGTGGTGGGTTCGCGCAACTCGTCGAATTCGGTGCGGCTGGTTGAGGTGGCGCTGGGCGCCGGCTCGCGGGCTGCGTATCTGGTGGATTGGGCCGACGACATCGATCCGGCCTGGCTGGACGGCGTCACGACGGTCGGTGTGACGTCGGGCGCGTCGGTGCCCGAGGTGCTAGTCCGCGGTGTGCTCGAGCGGCTGGCTGAACACGGCTACGGCCTGGTTCAACCGGTGACGACGGCGAACGAGACGCTGGTGTTCGCGCTGCCGAGGGAGATCCGACCGGCCCGATCGAAAGGCTGATCGCGGCGCTACTGCGGCTCAGCCGTCGTATTCCCATTCGGCGGGTGGTCGGCGTGAGGCACGCGGGCGGTTGCGGCCAGTCCCACGCGGCTCGTCGAGGGGCTCGCCGCGCGGATCGTTACGTGGGGGCTGGCCGCGATACCGCACCTGCGAAATCGGGTGGTGAGTTGGGGTGCCACCGCCAGAACCTGCCGGCGCGGTGCGTCGACGAGGCGGCTCGTAGGGCGGGTACGGCTCGGGCGCAAGGCGCTCGTGGCGGCTGCGGCGTTCGCCGCGGGCCGGCGGCTCGGGCCGATCGTAGGTTTCGTACCGGTCGAAGCGGCTGCTGCGCGGCTCGGGACGGTCGTAGGGGCGTTCGTACGGCCGCTCATAGGGGTTGCGCCGCGTGCGCGGCTCGCGGCGCGCCTCCCGCGGGGGCGGAGCACCCAGATCGGTGTCTGGGTCGGGTCGCCGACGCCGCGGCCGGCGGGGCGGGTCGGCGGGGTCGAAGTCGCCCGCGTCGGGTGAGGGCACCGCGCTTCTGCGGGTAGTGCGGCGCGGGCGCTCGTCACTGGGCGCGTATGTGTCGTCTGGGCGGGCGTGCCGCGACCGGGTTCGGGCTGCCGGACGCTGCGCGGAGCGGGTGCCGCTACGCGCGGGGCGGGTGGTTCTCGTGGTCCGCCCTCTGGCGTGCGCCGGTGGGGCTTCGGCCTCGTCGATTTCCTCGCCGGACAGCCCGGCCAGCAGGGCGCGTACCTTGGCGGCGAGCTCGGTGAGCAGCGGGGTCCGTGCTTGTGTTCGTGCCGGGACGTCGTCCGTGGCCGAGTCGGCGGACGGGGCCGTTCGGCTGTTCTTGCCGAAATACCAGCGGACCAACCCGATCAGCAGCACCCCGCCCGCGGTGCCCAGCATCAGTGGGAACCGTTCGATCAGCGGGTAACCGCAGTTGATCAGCAAGTCTTTGAACTTGTCGACCTTGCCGCCATGGAACAGCCAGTATGCCCCGGGGACCGCGCAGAACAGGATAAGCGGCGGCTGGATGACCGCGGTGAACACCGCCGCCTGTCGCACCGCCAGCACCGCCGCCACGCATCCTGCGATGTACAACAGGGCGAACGTGTGCGTGAGATCTTTATGCCCAGCATCCAGCAAGTAGCCCAGGGCCGTCGCTCCGACGGCGATGAGGACAGCCGCCCACCACGGCACCCCTGGGATGCTTGGGACGATCGAGCGGTGGTTGGGCTCCACCGCGGACCTCTCCCGCTGCGCTGACACATGTCGACCGTACCGGCAATCAGGCCAAAGACCCGTATATAGCCGGGCACTCGCCGTGAGCGTCACCCGTACACTTGGCTTCCCGTGAGCCTGAGCCTGGGAATCGTGGGTTTGCCCAATGTCGGCAAGTCGACCCTCTTCAACGCGTTGACGCGCAACAACGTGGTGGCTGCGAACTACCCGTTCGCGACGATCGAACCGAATGAGGGGGTGGTGTCGCTGCCGGACCCGCGGCTGGACAAACTGGCCGAACTCTTCGGATCCGAGCGCATCGTCCCGGCGCCGGTGACGTTCGTCGACATCGCCGGGCTGGTGCAGGGCGCGTCGGAGGGGGCCGGACTGGGCAACAAGTTCCTGGCCCACATCCGTGAATGCGACGCGATTTGCCAGGTGGTGCGGGTGTTCGCCGACGATGATGTGACGCATGTCTCAGGCAAGGTCGACCCCCGATCCGACATCGAGGTCGTCGAGACCGAACTGATCTTGGCCGACATGCAGACCCTGGAGCGCGCGCTACCCCGACTGGAAAAGGAAGCCCGGACCAACAAGGAACGCAAGCCGGTGTACGACGCGGCCGCGGCCGCGCAGCAGATTCTCGACGGCGGTACGACGCTGTTCGGCGCGGGCATGGACACCTCGCTGTTGCGGGAGCTGAACCTGCTGACTACCAAACCGTTCCTCTATGTTTTCAACGCCGACGAGGCGGTACTGACCGACGCCGCGCGGATCGCCGAGCTGCGTTCGCTGGTCGCACCTGCCGACGCCGTATTCCTGGACGCCGCGATCGAGTCCGAGCTGATCGAACTCGACGACGAGTCCGCCGCGGAGTTGCTGGAGTCGATAGGGCAGGCCGAGCGTGGCCTGGATGCGTTGGCGCGGGCGGGTTTTCACACGCTCAAGCTGCAGACTTATCTGACGGCAGGGCCGAAGGAGGCGCGAGCCTGGGTGATTCACCAGGGCGACACCGCGCCGAAGGCGGCTGGGGTGATCCACACCGACTTCGAGAAGCGCTTCATCAAGGCCGAGATCGTCTCGTTCGACGACCTGGTCGCTGCGGGGTCGATCGCTGCGGCCAAGGCGGCCGGCAAGGTCCGAATGGAAGGCAAGGACTACGTGATGACCGATGGGGACGTGGTCGAGTTCCGACACGGGTAAACATGTCGACTACGGGGGCAACGCTCGAGTCGGGGCCTCGTCACCTGCTCGGCTGGGCCCCTTATCGCTCAGGTTGTGTATGACAGTCAGCGTTTCTCCGACACCCATGCATCGATGTGGGCGGGGAGCCGTGCCAGATGCTTGACCAACGTCCGCTTAAAGGCCATCGACATGACGGCGTCCACCAGTCGGCCGAGTGGTCCGCCCAAAGCCGGGTCGCCGGTCACCCGGAAGGTGTAGCGAGTGCCGCTTGCGACCTCTTCCAGGGTGTCGATGGTGGCGAAGGGGAATCTGGATTCTGTTATCTCCATCTCCATCACGTGGGGGATATCAACCCGGGTGAAGACGCCGGTCCATTTGTTGGTGATGCCGAACGAGCGGCTGACTCCGTGCCATACATCGCCGGGGCCGTATGGAGGCTCCTTGCCGGCATCGACCGAGACGATGCCGGGCAAGATGATGGACAAATGGTCCGGGTCGATGATGTAGTCCCAGACGACTTGCGCTGGGTGGGGGATGACAACCGATGCGGTTACTTGCGGCATAGGCCAAAGTACCGTGGCCCGCGTCAAAGCCGTAGGCGTTGGCGTAAATCCGAGTACCGTCGCACGGTGCTCGTGAAGCCACATTAACGCTGAGTTTGGTCGAATTTCGTTCTCCCGCAACGGCTGTGTAGCTGGGCCACCTCGCTGGAGGTGCCGACCGGCCAGGCCTACGGGACCCGCCGTGCTATGGTGCGCGACCCGTGGGATTACACCTGGCAGATCGCTACCCGACGTCAGTCAGGTGATCGAGATTCGGCGGACCAGCGGTGCGACTGCCTGAGCTGCCCATCCCGCAAGGACGGCATCCGCGAGTGCTCACGGGTGTGCCAGGCCGAACGCCACTTACGCCGATTGAACAGTTGGCGAGGGTGATGTGGGCGCAGCGGGACTAGGGCCGGGTGGCACCTTACTGGGCACCGACGGCGCGGTCAGCGAGCCGTATTGGGGGCAGTAGGCCTGGATCGCCGCGCCGGTGAAGTATGCGGCATTGAGCGCTGGCCAGTTGGTGGCATTGGCGACCTTGGTGACAAGGTCGGCGTTGCTGGTGTTGGGGTCGGTGCTCAGCGAGCCGCAAACCACAGTTTTCGCGACCTGGATGGCTCGATCGGGTGCCCCGTAGTCCATGCCGGAGGTCTTGAGGTTGGTGATGAACGCGTCGTCGGTGGAGTCCGCGTAGGCCGGCGCGGCCAGGCCGACGGCAAAGACGACCAGCGCAATCGCTCTCGTCACCATCTACAGCCCCCTTAATCGCACTCCGAGCGGCCGGTGACCAGCCCCAAGCAGTCCGCGTGATTTCCCTCATCCTAGCCAGCGGGGTCCCCTTCTCGCAGGTCAATGCCGCGCGCTCAGGGTTCGCGGCCGGCAAGGTAGAGGAGCCGACCCTGCGGAGCTGCCCCCGACGGAGGCGGGCCTACCGGCGGCGTGAAGAACGACAAGCGGGGTTCGTTCAGCACCCATTCGATGAAGTCCAGCGCGAACTCGACCAGTGCGTCGTCGAGTCGCTCGTCGAACCCAATCGCACGGGAGATGTCCCAGATGTGGATGGCGGTGTCGAACGCGACGAGACCGACCGCGTCGCGGGCGGGAAGCGGAACCCGGTAGGCCACAACGGTATTGAGGTCCGCCAGGGAGCCGATCGCGTCATCCAGTGCGTTGGTACCCCGCTGCCACGCCGCAATGTGGTCGGTCCCGAGCCAGTCGTCTTCCCGCGTCGCGATGAACTGCTCGCGGCTGCCGCCCCGAAGGATCCGCGCGATGCGGTGATGCAGACCCACGACGTGATTCACCAATTGCCGCAAGTTCCATTCGGGGCACGTAGTGGTGTTGTTCCACTGGGCCATGTTGATGGCTTTCAGCCGGGGTGTCAGCTGCGACCGCGCAGTCTCCAAGGCATCGAGTGCTGAGTCCGTCATGGATTCAGTCTCCTCCTCCCGCATGCCGATGGCGGCCGGGCTATGCCGAAAGAGGCTGTTGTGTACCCGCATTGGAGGTGTCCGCGAGGTTGGAATCGAGCGGTATCCTAGGGTGCGTCGGCGGGAGAATGCACATGGTGAAAATGCTCGCAGGCACTGTGTTGGCGGGTGCTGGGCTGTTCGTCGCGCCGCTCGCGCATGCCGATCGGACTGTGACGGCCAGCCAGGCCTGCAGCGAAGCCATACCGGGGTCGATACCCGTGCAACTCACCTTTGAGCTGTCGTGTCAGGACCCTGAGGTGTGGAAGAGGCAGGGGACCGTCCCAGGGACCGAACCAATGCCGGTGTTAATGTCGCGGATCTTTCCCGGTTCATATCGCGTCAACCCCGCCAACCGGTGGTCGGACTGGGTGATCCCATCGTGATGGCCAGCCGCGCTGGCGCAGCGCTGAGCGGCTAGAGTGAGGAGATCGATTGCACGCCAAGAGGATTACGGCCAATCTGCGGGTGCGTGACATCGCTGAGTCCAAGGAGTTCTACGCGGGCTTTCTCGGGCTAAGCGACGAAGAGTTCAACTTGGGTTGGGTGGCTAGGATGACCTCTCCCGACAGCGGGGTCAGTGTTCAGTTGGTGACGCGAGACGCCACGTCGGTTGCGGATTCTGTTATTTCAGTCCATACCGACGACGTCGAGAGCGCCTATCGGGAGGCCCAGGAACTGGGTTACGAGATTGTGCATCCGCTCACCACGGAGTCCTGGGGAGTTCGCCGCTTTCTGGTGCGGGCTCCCGATGGCAACGTGGTCAACGTCGTCCACCACCCCGACTGATCGAAGGAGCCGGCGCTCGGCAACCCTGTCGATGTGACCGATATCACGCATCGGTACACCGCTACGCGGCCGGGCGTCGGTCTGACCATTGATTATTGGCCGATCCTGTGGTTGATGTGACCAATGGTTTAATTGCTAGCATAAACTTGCGCATGCTGTTAGCCCAGTTGAAGAGCCAAAAATGAGTGGTAGCGTAATTTGCTAACTATTGCCATTAGTCCCACTGACCACATCTGTGTCGGTTTATAGATTGCATCGTGACATACCTGCTGTATGTGAAATGGTCCCGCCATTCTTTAAATGCCCGTGACGAGCACCACAAATTTTGATTTCCAATGCATATTGTGGGTAGCGTCCCGCCTCATGATTGCTCTTGCGACGCTTATGGCACTGGTTAATCAGGTGTCCGGTACGCCCTATATTCCGGGTGGGGATTCACCCGCTGGCACCGACTGCTCGGGACTGGCTTCTTGGGTCGCGAATGCGGCCAGCGACCGCCCGATATTCGGTAGCCGGTTCAACACCGGCAACGAAGAGGCCGCACTGCTTGCCCGCGGCTTCCAGCACGGCACGGCTCCCAACGCGCTGGTGATCGGGTGGAACGGCGGGCACACCGCGGTGACGCTGCCCGACGGAACCCCGGTTTCCAGCGGCGAGGGCGGCGGTGTACGGATCGGCGGGGCCGGCGCATACCAGCCCGGATTCACCCATCACATGTTCCTGCCGGTCGATGACCTGCCCGAAGGCGACCTCCTCGCCCCAGATGCCCCCGCCGTACTGGTTGACGCGGTAGGACCCGATCCCGCTCCGCCGGCCCCGGAAGCGGTCGAGGTGCCGGCGCCCGACCTGGTACCGGAGCCGGCACCAGTCGGTGAGCCGGAAATGGCGAACTCCTAACGCACTGCACGCGAAGTGATCAACACGACAAGTCCGTCGCGCGACCTGGATCACATTCATTGTGGATATTCGCAGCTACGCCCGTGTTGCGTATTTGTGGCGTGAGTCACAATGCGCCACGGGTGTGGCTTATGTCTACGTCGCCATTTATTTCACACCTTAAAGGGAGAAGGCGGATTCTATTTCATCGCTATATTCCCGCAGCGCTTATTCGCCAATAATAGAATTGCGCTCAGGCTGATCCGGACGCTCGATCCCAGCCGCGCCGCTTTCGTAGGATGACCGCGTGACAACATCGACCAGCCAGCTCGGCGCCGTCATCGCGGCCACGCAGGATGCCGTCGCCCAGAATCGGGTCAACGCCCAGGTCGTCTTCCGGGCCGCCGCCACCGCCCACGACGCGGTGGCCAGCACGATCAGTCTCGGCCAGTACCAGGTCGAGGTCGACGAGCCGCCGGCCTTGGGCGGGGAATCCAAGGCCCCTAACCCCGTCGAGTATTACCTAGCATCACTGCTGTCGTGCCAGATCGTCACCTGGCGATTCTGGGCCGAGAAGCTTGGCATCGCGGTCGACGAGATCACCGCGCAAGCCGAAGGCGATCTCGACGTCCAGGGCTTCTTCGGGTTCGACGACAGTGTGCGCGCCGGGTTTCAGGAGGTCCGGGTGCTCATTACCGTGACGGGGCCGGAAACCGCGCAGCGCTACCGCGAACTGCAGGAAGCGGTCGATGCGCACTGCCCAGTACTCGATCTGACCCGCAACGCCACTTCGGTTCTCACCCGCCTGGAGCTTGCCTGACACGGCGAACAGCGCATTTGCCCCGCAACCGGCACGCGCGCCGCGAGTGGCACTAGGCGATGACCGCGATCTCCTTGCCCAGCTGATATCCCGGTGCCAATGGCAAACTGTCGCCGCTCCAGAACTTGCCCGGGTCGAACCAGTTGGTGTCCTTGTCCGTGACCAGCAACCCCATCTCCTCGTAGGTGATGGCGACCGTCTCCGCGCAGTACGCAGTGGCGATGCTCATCTTGCGCTCTTCGCGGCGTCGCTCGGTCTTCTCGCTAATTTTCTTGTCCAACAACGGGATTCCCCGAACCCAGTCGTTGAGCGTGGGCAAGCGTCCGCGCAGCCAACGGCCGGTCAGTCGCGCGGTGGTGGGGAACGCGGTGCCGTCCATGCGGGCAATCACCCGCAGCAGCTCGTTCTCCTGCTTGCGGTCCGCGTAGGGCGTCAGCTGGCGAATCCAGCAACGCTGGTGGTAGCGCTCGGTCCACTGCAGGAAGACTTGGCGCGCATCGTTGAGCTGGACCCCGCGATGGTTGCTGCCGGTCCACATGTCGACCAGCTTGTCGCCCAGTTCGGCGTGCCAGATCAGCGGCGGCAGGTCATCGATGGCCACGGTCATACCGACGTGGTTCACCGGAGCGTTGGTCAGCGTCTGGATGGCGCGGTCCGGCCGGGAACCGCCCCGGAACAGCCACAGGTCGCCGGTGCGCGTCTCGGTCAGCGCTTGGTCCAAGGTCAGCGTGTTGGAGTCCACCAGAGCACTCTAAGAGACGACAGCCGATAGCCTTTGCTGATGCGCAACATCTGGAAGTGGGTTGGGCTGGCCGGTGTCGCAGGCGTCGTCGCCGGTGGCGCCCTGGTGGTGCGCGACCAACGCAAACGCCGTGCCTATACGCCCGACGAGATCCGGGCCAGATTGCACCAGCGGTTGGCCGAATCCGACACCGAAGGGTTTCAGTCCCGATCCGGCTCGGGTTCGGCCTCGACGGCGTACAACCGGTAACTGCCGGAGAACCCCTTCAGCTCGACCTCGCGGCCCTCGTCGAAGGCGATGTCGTCGCAGCCGCTGACCGCGTCCCGGACCGGTTCGCTGACCAGGATCTCACCGCCGACGGCTTGGGCGGCGACCCGCGCGGCCATCGCGACGTTGCGCCCGAACAAGTCGTCGCCTCGGCGCACCGAACGCCCCATGTGAATGCCGATCCGGACCCGAATCTCGTGGTGCCGCCTGCGTTTTGCGTCCTTCGCCAGTGCGTGTTGCACATCCAGGCCGCACCGCACCGCCTGCTCGGCACGCGCGAAGGCGACCATAAACCCGTCGCCCTGGCTCTTGACCACATGCCCCGAGTGCTGCTTCACCCGCTGTTGCACCAGCTTGTCGTGCGCCCCGATGAGCTTGACCCAGGCTCGGTCGCCGATGCGCTCGTTGAGGGAGGTGGAGTCCTCGATGTCGGAGAACAGAATCACCACTCGTCCGTCCGGGGTGACCCGGGCCAAGTCGGGCCGCTCCACCTCGGCCCAGTCCGCCAGGTCCTCGATCGAGCTGCGTACCGCCGCACCGAAACCTTCTTTACGCACGATGTTTGCGGTGTTCCACACCGTTTTAACGGCCTCGCGGCCACCGGACCACAGGCGGTTGCGGACGTCCGCCCGCTGCTGCAGTTCCTCGACCTCTCGGCGGCTGCGGGTGAGTAGCTGCCACAGCACGACCAGGCCACCGGCCTCGAGTAGCGCGACCCCGGCCAGGGCGTACAGCGCGATCTGCAGCACGTCACCCACGGGCACCATCCTGTCAGGTCGCTTGCGGGTGATTGGCTTCGCCTTGTCGGGTCAATACCCAGTGTCTAGGGTTGGCTTCGACTGCCCGGACCGTGCGCACGCGACGTTGAGGAGACGAAAAACTATGCAGCTAGGCATGATCGGTCTGGGCCGGATGGGCGCCAACATTGTGCGCCGCGTCGTCGCCGGCGGACATCAATGCGTGGTGTACGACCACAGCTCCGACGCGGTCGAGGCGATGGCCGGGGACGACAACATCACCGGCGTCACCTCGCTGGCGGAATTGCGCGACAAGCTCGATGCTCCGCGTCTGGTCTGGGTGATGGTGCCGGCCGGCAGCATCACTACCGGCGTGATCGAAGAACTCGCCGGCACGCTCGAGTCCGGCGACATTGTGATCGACGGCGGCAACTCCTACTACCGTGACGACCTGAAACACGCAAAGTTGTTGGATGAGAAGGGTATTCGGCTCTTAGATGTGGGCACCAGCGGTGGAGTGTGGGGCCGCGAGCGCGGATACTGCCTGATGATCGGCGGCGATCAGGACGCGTTCGAGTACGCAGAGCCGATCTTCGCCACGATCGCCCCCGGCGTGGATGCCGCGCCACGGACGCCGGGCCGAGAAGGCGCCATCGACCAGGCCGAGAACGGTTACCTGTACTGCGGCCAGTCCGGGGCCGGACACTTCGTCAAGATGGTGCACAACGGGATCGAATACGGCATGATGGCTTCGCTCGCTGAGGGGCTGAACATCCTGCGCAACGCCGATATCGGTAAACGGATCGAAGAGGGCGACGCCGAGACGGCTCCGCTGTCCAATCCCGAGTGCTACCAATACGATTTCGACATCGCCGAGGTCGCCGAGGTGTGGCGGCGCGGCAGCGTGATCGGCTCGTGGCTATTGGATCTGACCGCGATCGCATTGCACGAATCGCCCACGCTCAAGGAATTCTCCGGCCGGGTCTCGGACTCCGGGGAAGGCCGGTGGACCTCTATCGCGGCAATTGACGAGGGGGTGCCAGCGCCGGTGCTGACAACGGCGCTGCAATCGCGGTTCGCCTCGCGCGACCTCGACGACTTCGCGAACAAGGCTTTGTCGGCGATGCGCAAGCAATTCGGTGGCCATGCGGAGAAACCGGCGAACTAGGGCCGCCCGGACGGCGCGGGCGCCGACCTCACCCCCGGCCAGCCCCACCCAGCCGAAAGTGAATCCTGCCACGCATTTTCGGCGTGTCGCGTCGTCGAATTCACACTCGGCGCGATGCTTCACTCGCGCTCGACGAATGCCACCACCACGTCGCTGAATGCGTCGTTGTCGTCGCCCGCCGCGGTGTGTCCGGCGTTGGTCAGTTCGACAAACTCCGCTCGGGGCACCTGTGTCAGGAAGTGCTCGACGCCCTCGGGGCTGACCACGTCGGACAGCTTGCCTCGTATCAGCAACACCGGGATGGTCAGGTTGGTGGCGGCCTGCTCGAAGCCCTCGGTGCGCAGTTCCGGATCGTCGCCGGGCTTGGTCATAAATGCCGGATCCCAATGCCAGTGCCAGCGCCCGTCGCGCAGTCGCAGGTTCTTCTTGAGTCCCTCGGGACTGCGCGGTCTGGTGCGGTGCGGCAGGTAGGCGGCCACCGCGTCGGCGGCCTGTTCCAGGGTTTCGAAGCCGTCGATGTTGGTCATCATGAAATCCCGGATACGGGCACTGCCGTCCTTCTCGAATCGCGGCACCACGTCGACGAGCACCAGCTTGGTGACCTTTTCCGGCCCGGCCCGATCTGCAACGAGGATCCCGGTCAGCCCGCCCATGCTGGCCCCGATGATCACCACCGACCGGCCGATCGCATTCAGGACGTGCAGCACGTCGGCAGCCAGGGTCTCCACGTCGTAGTCGGCGTCGGGTGAGCGGTCGCTGTCGCCGTGTCCGCGGGTATCGATCGCGACTACGTGGTAGCCGTCGTCGGCCAGGATCTGCCCGGTGTTCTTCCAGGAGAACCGATTCTGGCCACCGCCGTGCAGCATCAGGATAGTGGGCCGATCGGAGCCGCTGCCGCGGTTCCACTCGTCGGCGATCAGGGTGAGCCCGTCGACCCCGGAGAATTCGACTGTCTGGGGGCTGCTCATAGGTTGAGTCTCTCTTTCGGTTCGAGTTGTTGCCCGGCCAGGTATGCACGAATGACTTCGACGAGCATCGCGCGGTCGCGGGTGCTGTCCAAGGGGCGGGGCCAGGTCAGCTGTAATGCCGCCAGGCCGCGGACAGTGGCCCAGATGAGGTTGCCCAACCGGCTTGCCTGCGCCGGGTCGATGCCGGCGCCAAGGTGCTCGCCGATCTCGCTCATCCGCGCCGACATGGCGGCCAGATGGGCGTTGGCCGTCGCGGTGCGGGCGCCGCGGGTAGCGATCAGGATTTCCAGGGCGGCCATCGAGGTGGGGCTGGAGATGCCGCGCCATACCGATTCGACGACGAACGCCGGCCGATCCTCGGGTGGTATCCGTGCGGCCTGGCCGGGCAGTGCGTCGAGCGTCTCGAGCAGCTCGGCGAACCCCTTGTCCGCCACTGCCATTAGAATGCCATCCAAATCGCCGAAGTGGTATTGCACCACGCCCCAGGTCAATCCGGCTCGTTCGGTGATCTGACGCATGCTCGGTGGTGCGAATCCCTCTTTCAGGATGTAGCGAACCGTTTCGTCGATGACGGCTTGGCGACTTCGCTCGGCACGCGCCTGTCCGCCGCCGGGGGGTCTGCGTGGTGCGGTCATTGGTTCACCACATCACGCCGCGCAGATGATCGAGCGGCCGTAGGTCGTGGGCGGCCAGGACTCCGCGCGGCGCGGCACAGACCGCCTCGATCACATTGACAACCCTTGCGGCCGTAGCGATTACACCGCCCTCGTTGTGGTCGCCACTACCATCCAAGTGAGTGTTGATTTCGACGCCCGGGCTGCCTTCCACCACCACACGGTGCACGCCGAGCCGACCATCTGGGGGATAGGCCCAGTAGGGCGCGGTCTGCGGACCGAGCCTGTTGACGTGTTCCATGGTGATGACGACTTCGCCGTCACGCAATCCCTCGACGCCGAACCGGACGGCGGCGACCTGTCCCGGGTCGACGTGCATCATCACGCAGTCAATCGGCTCGGGTGTCACCCATTTCTCGCAGCGTTCCCGAATCTCGTCAAGTTCCACGCCCAGGTCTTGAGCCAGGCTACGCACCTGCGCACCCCACATCGACGCGAGCACCCCGGGCCGGAAGATGACCGGCGTGTGCTCCGGCTCAGTGCCGAAACCGAAACTGACGCCCGTGAATTCGGCATCGTCGTAGCTGGCGTAGTCGCAGATCTCCTGCACGGCGATGCGAGTGGCGCGCTCGGCCAGGCTCAGCGCGGTGTAGGCCAAGGTGTCGCCCGAGAAGCCGGGGTCAACACCGTTGATGTAGAGCGTGGCGTCACCTTCGGCGCACGCCTGCAGCAGCGGCTCGCGCAGCCAGCCGTCGGCTTGGTCGGGCGCCACCATCCACACGAACGAGGACCCGACCACATTGGTGCCGGCGCGCAGAAACCGAGTGATCTCTGAAATCGCTTCTTTGGGCCGGGTTTCGGCCTGTGAGGTGTAGACGACGCAGTCGGCATGCAGCGCGGCGAGCGCCTCGACGTCGTCGGTTGCCGTCACCCCGGTCGGCTCGCGAAGGCCGCACAGTTCGGCGGCGTCGCGCCCAACTTTGCCGGGGCTGGATGCATGTACCCCGACCAATTCGAGGTCCGGCCGCTCGATCAGCATGCGCAGGGCGTGCCGGCCGACGTTGCCGGTGGAGTACTGCACGACTCGCGTCATGTCGGCGTGGTTTGGATCGGCCGTAGGGGCGCGCTCATCTCGGCCCGCCGTAATGGGACCTTGGCGAAGTGCTCGGTACCAGTGGGGTCGTCGGCGTTGAGCACGAACGCTCGGAAGTTGTCGGTGATGGTCGGTCCTAGCGCCTCAGACTCGACCCCGGGTAGGGCGTCCAGCGGCGAACGGGAGCAGCCGGTCACGGTGGCTCCGGCACGCAAAAGTTCGTGTCCGATACCCAGGCCGACACCGTGGCCGGTGCCGGTGGCGATGGCGACTTTGCCGTCCAGCACCCGCCGTGACTCCACCGACAGATAATTACACCTGTAATCTTTTTCGGCAAGCCGCGCGATGAGTTTTGACGGGTACCCGAGTCAATTCAAGGGAACGAATTTCCCAATGACCAGGAGTCGCAATATGCCAGCGATCACGCCCTCACTGTGGTTTGACCAGAACCTCGAAGAGGCCGCCGAGTTCTACGTTTCGGTGTTCCCGAACTCGCACATCGAGAGTTTCAGCCGCACCACGGAGGCGGGTCCAGGGGAACCGGGTTCGGTCTTGTACGGCAGCTTCGTGCTGGACGGCACCCGGTTCATCGGGCTCAACGGCGGCCCGATGTTCAGTTTCGACGAGGCGGTGTCCTTCACGGTGCACTGCAAGGATCAGGACGAGGTTGACTATTACTGGGACCGGCTGATCGAAGGCGGCGGCGAGGAGTCAGAGTGCGGCTGGCTCAAGGACCGCTTCGGCCTGAGCTGGCAGATCGTGCCGGACCGGCTCTGGGAGTTGGTCGGCGACCCGGACCCGGCTCGCGCCGCGGCGGCCACCGCCGCGATGCACGGCATGAGCAAGATCATCGTCGCCGATCTGGAGAAGGCGGCCGCGCAGGTGTGACCCGCTCATAGGGTCAGGCGGTCCATCCATTCGATCGCCGCGTCGATGATGGGCTGTACCTCGGATTGGTCGTCGCACTCGGTCACCATCATCGAGGATTCCGTCACGGTGGTGATCAGCAGCCGACCGAGCAGGCGGTCGCTGGGTGAGGATTCAAGCTGCAGGAACGCCATCCAACTGCGGCACGCAGACTCCATGCGGTTGCGCCTAATGAGTTCGAACCCCGGTGGCGTGTCCCCGGATGCCAACACCACGGCGGCGCGCCGGTTCTCCCACATTGCGTGCAGGAAAGCCTGAACCGTTAGTTCGAACACCTGCCGTCGACCGGGGCGACGGGGTGCGGCCTCCCGCAGTGCTGCTTCGATACGGCGGACGACAGCGTCGGTCAACTGCTCGAAGATGGCCAGGAACAGCTCGCTCTTGCCGCCGAAGTGGTGGTAGATGCTGCCGATGCTGCCGCCGGACGCACTCACCACGTCGGCGATGGTCGCCGTGGTGAATCCTTTCTCCGCGAACACGTCGGTGGCTGCGTCGAGGATACGGCGCTGGGTCGCGCTGGTCTTGGCCCAACGCCTCTGCGGCGAGGTGCCTTTTGATGTCGACCGAACCCCAGGATGCTGGCCGCCGGACCCCGTCTCCGGTGGTAGCGCGGCGAACATCATCGATGCTCGTTCCTCTATACCCATGCCAATAGCGTGCCGGGGCGGTGGGGTGAAGTCTGTCGACCGAGCGGCTAGTTCGCGGATGAATTCCGTGTCCGCCGATTGACAGGCTTCTTGTCCCCCTACTGTCCGGTTACGTTGGACGGTGCGGGCGAGAAAACGGTGAACAGGAGTCGAGTTGTCTGAACCACGCTGGGTTGACGTGAAGAGCCCCAATGGCGACTTGAAGGCCCTCACCTGGGGGCCCGTCGACGCACCGATTGCCTTGTGCCTGCACGGCTTTCCCGACACCGCGTACGGGTGGCGCAAAATGGCGCCACTGCTGGCCGAGGCCGGCTGGCGCGTGGTGGCGCCGTTCATGCGCGGTTACGCCCCTTCGGCGCTTCCCGTCGACGGCAGCTACCACGTCGGTGCGTTGATGCACGACGCCCTGCGGGTGCGAGCGGCCGCAGGCGGCTCCGAACGCGATGTGGTGATCGGTCATGATTGGGGGGCCATGGCGGCGGCGGGACTGGCCGCGGTACCCAATAGCCCGTTCGACAAGGCGGTGATCATGTCCGTCCCGCCTGCCGGGGCGTTCCGGCCGTTCGGACACTTGCCGAACCGAGCCCGCCTGCTCCGCGAAGTACCGCCTCAGCTGCTGCGGAGCTGGTATATCAGCTATTTTCAGTTGCCGTGGTTGCCGGAGCGGTCGGCGTCCTGGGTGCTGCCGCTGCTATGGCGGCGGTGGTCGCCGGGCTACCGCGCCGACGAGGATCTGCGCCATGTTGACGCCGCGATCGGTACCCCGGAGAGCTGGCGCGCGGCGCTGGGCCCCTACCGCGCCACGATCCGCAACACCGAACCGCCGCCGGAGTATGCCGAATTGCACCGGCACTGGACATCGACACCGAAGTTACCGAGCCTGTATTTGCACGGCCACGACGACGGTTGCATGACAGCAGCTTTCGCGCGGTGGGTCGAGCCGGCATTGCCTGCCGGCAGCGAGGTGGAAATTGTCGCCAACGCCGGCCACTTCCTGCAGCTTGAACAGCCGGACAAGGTTTGTGAGCTGGTGCTGGACTTCGTCGGTCCGCCATGAGGCACCGGATGGCGGCCGTCGACGCGCAGTTCTACTGGATGTCGGCCAAAGTCCCCAACGACGAGTTCCTGTTGTACGTGTTCGACGGCGAACCCGCCGATCTCGACGATGTCCTCGAGCAGGTTCGGCGGCGCGCCGCAGACTGCCCGGATTGGGCGACGCGCGTGCAAGACGGCTGTGCGATTAGGTATCCGCGGTGGGTGCCTGCCGCCATCGGACCCGAATGGCTGGTCCGCCACGAGTTGACCGACGGTAGTTGGCGCGGCTGCCTGAATGCGGTTTCCGTGCTGGCCGACAGTCAGCTGGATCAGTGCGCTATGCCCTGGCGGTTGCACGTGTTCACTTCGGTGCGTGACATTCCGAGCCTCAACGGCCCTGGCACGGTTGTCGTCCTGCAGGCCGCGCACGCACTGGGTGACGGACGCCGGCTTTCGGCGATGACGGCGTGGCTGTTGGGCCGGCAGACCCTTGCGCCGCAGGTGCCTCGGTCACGGTCAGGCCTGAGGCCGTGGCGTGCGGTCCACGCGGTCCAGACCTACCGGCAACTCGTGGCCGATACCGAAGCCGGGCTGCTGCCGATGGGCGTGGGATCACGACCGCCGCTGGCCACCAACACCCGTCCACAGGGGGTGCGTTCGCTGCGCACGCTGGTTCGCCGCCGATCGGAGCTGCCGTGCGCCACGGTCACCGTCGGGGCGCTGGCGGCGGTGTCCACAGCGCTGGCGGAGCTGATCGGTGCGAATGCCGAATCCCTGGCAGCGGAAGTTCCGATGGCCAAACCCGGCGCGCCGCTTGGCTATAACCACTTCGGCAATGTAGCCGTCGGGTTGTATCCGTACCTCGGCCGCACCGAACGGATGCAGCGGATCGCCACCGATCTGGCTAATGCCCGGCTACGAATGGCGCATCCGGCCGGGCGGGCTGGCGATCGGGCGTTCGCCACCGTTCCTGCCGCGTTATTGCGTTGGGGTGTATCACAATTCGATGTCGATGTGCGGCCGGCGCAGGTGACCGGCAACACCGTGGTGTCCAGCGTGCATCGGGGTGCCGCTGACCTGAGTTTTGGGGGAGCCCCGGTGGTTTTCACCGCCGGCTACCCGTCGTTGTCGCCGGCGATGGGGCTCACCCACGGTGTGCACGGCATCGGTGACACCATCGCGATCAGTGTGCATGCGGCCGAGTCGGCCGTACCCGATGTGGATCACTACCTGCGACTGCTGGACGCGGCGCTGAAATAGCAGTGGGGTTGAATTCGCGAAGAAATCGCATGATCTAGTTTTGACGTTATGGCTGCCATCGATGTCGGTTTACTGATCCTGCGGCTGGTACTCGGTCTGACCTTGGCCGCGCACGGCTTGAACAAATTCTTCGGCGGCGGGCGAATAGCTGGCACCGCCGGCTGGTTCGAGAGCATCGGCATGAAGCCCGGGAAGTTCCACGCCACGGTCGCCGCCACCACCGAGACCGCGGCCGGCCTGGGCTTGGCTGCCGGGCTGCTCACGCCGATCCCGGCGGCGGGTTTCGTGTCGTTGATGATCGTTGCGGCGTGGACTGTGCACCGCCACAACGGCTTCTTCATCGTCAAGGAGGGCTGGGAATACAACCTGGTGCTGGCCTTGTGCGCGGTCGCGGTCGCGACGCTGGGCCCGGGTCAGCTCAGCCTGGATCGGCTGATCTTCGGCAACGGCCTTTGGTTCACCGGATGGCCCGGCTTGGCGATCTCGCTGGGTCTGGGGCTTGCCGGCGCCATCGGGCAGCTGCTGATTTTCTATCGGCCGCCGGCCAAACAGGCCTCTTAAGGCCCGATTTCGCCGGGATCCGCCCGGCTTCCGAGGAGCTTGGGCAATGCTGGGAATCAGCTGAATCCCGCCCGCCCGGTGCGCTTGCCCGCCAGGGTTAGCTGCGAAAGGGCCTGTTTGTTGGCGCCGTTGACGCGGCTGGTGGGTTGGGGTTGTTGATGATTTTGGATTTTGCGTGGTTGCCGCCGGAGATTAATTCGGCGCGGATTTTTGCTGGTGCGGGGTCGGGTCCGTTGCATGTGGCGGCGGCGGCTTGGGAGAGTTTGGCGGCGGATTTGTCGGCGTCGGCGAGTTCGTTTGATTCGGTGATTGTGGGGTTGGCGGGTGGGCCGTGGTCGGGTCCGGCGTCGGCGTCGATGGTGGCTGCGGCGACTCCGTATGTGGGGTGGTTGAGTGCGGCGGCGGCGCAGGCGGGGGCGGCGGCGGGTCAGGCGCGGGCGGCGGCGTCGTCGTTTGAGGCGGCGTTGACGGCGACGGTGCATCCGTTGGCGGTGGAGGCTAATCGGGTGTCGTTGGCGACGTTGGTGGCGACGAATTTTTTGGGGTTGAATACGCCGGCGATTTTTGCGACTGAGTTCGATTATGTGGAGATGTGGGCTCAGGATGTGGCGGCGATGCTGGGGTATCACTCGGGTGCGACGGCGGTGGCGGAGAGTTTGATGCCGTTCAGCATGCCGCCGGTGGATTTGGCGGGTTTGGTTGCCACGGTCAACGGCAATGTTGCCGGGCTGGCTACTTCGGCTACCGCCGCACTGAGCCCGGTTGCGATGGGGGCGACGTCACTGATGTCTGGGGTGCAGTCGGCAGTCTCGGGGGCGCCCGTCTCGATGCTGATGTCGGTCGCCGAGGTAGGGGCTTACCCGGCCAGCATGATGATGGGTCCGCTGATGCAGCTCGGCCAGACGGCCAACGCCGGCACCGCCGGATTGGCCGGTGCGGAAGCTGGATTAGTCGACGCTCCGAAAATCGTGGGCAACACCGCGCCGGTTGCCAGTGGCCTCGGCATGGGTGCGGGGATGTCGGGGAGTCTGGGCCAGGCGCGGTTGGTCGGCGCGCTGTCCGTGCCGCCGACCTGGGAAGGTGCGATGCCGAAAGGCATGACGACTTCGGCGATGCATGGTTTGGGGGCGCTGCCCAGCTCCGCCGCGGTGGCCCCGGCGGTCGGGGCGCCCACTGGCGGTGGCATGCCGATGATGCCGATGCCCATGGGTGCGGGTGCCGGCGCAGGCGCCGGGATGCCCGGCGGCGCGTTGGGCCGGGGGGGTGCCAGTCCACACGTGACGCAGAATCGACCCAGCGTAATTCCCCGGACGGGAATTGGTTAAGTCTGCGCAGCGACCACTTCCGCGACGGCCCGCTCTCCGGAGCGGATCGCGCCGTCGACCCAGCCGCACATCACGGCCGAGGTTTCAGTCCCGGCCCAATGGACCCGCCCGCACGGCACCCGCAGGGTGCGGCCGAACTCGGTCAGCACACCGGTGCCGGTGTGGCTGATCATTCCGCCGCCGGAATAACGTTCCAGCGTCCAGTCCTGCAGATGGAATTCCACTGGCGCACTGGCCTTTTCGCCGAACCGGCGGACGAGTTCGCCGATGATCAGTGCCCGTCGCCCGGCTGGGTCGAGCTGCAGTAACCGGCGCGCGGCATGACCTTCGGTGATGGCGCACATGATTCCCGGACTCCCGGAGTCGGTGCACGCGTCGATGCTCAGCGTCACCGGCGTGCCCGGCGCGGCGGACTGCCCGGATAAGCCGTCGGCTCGCCAGAACGGCTCGTCGTATATGACCGAGGTCTTGATCACCGCACCGCTGGGCATCCGCTGGTGCAGCATCGCCCGGTCCACCGGAAGCGCCGGCTCGTAGACGATGGAGGTGGCGATCGCCATCGGAATCGCCACGATGGCCCGTCGCGCGCGCACCGTCAGCCCGTCGGCGCTCACCGTTACACCGTCCGCGTCTTGAGTGATCTGGCGCACCGGCCGCGACAAGTGCAGCGCTTCCCCCAGCGCGGTGACCATAGGTCGATAGATCGCACCCATCCCGCCGACCGGGCGGGCGTCCTGTGAGCCGCCCCTGCCTGAGATAACGAAGGTGGGCCCGCCGCCGGAGGACATCTGCAGCAGCATCCATAGCATCGACACCTCAGCCGAGGTCGAGGTGTAGGTGCCGCCCAAAGCCAAGTCCAGCATCTCGCGGGCCACTCTGGATGCAACATTGCGTTCCAGCCAGTCGCCGATGCTCATCCGGTCCCACTCCGCGGCATTCGTTGCTTCCCAAGGGTTTTCCCGCGGTATCGTCTTGCACATCTGCTCCACTGCCTTCAGCGCCAGGCCGAGATTGGCTACGGCCCACGGACTCATGGTCCAGGGCAGCATCCCCCCATACCGATGCTTCTTGCCGTCGACGATCATCATGGCGTCGCCGTCGTTGTGCTGCTTGTATTCCGGGACACCGAATTCGGCCATCAGTGCGTAGATCCGGTCCTGGCCCGGCCCCACCCAGGCGCCGCCCCGGTCGATCCACACCCCGTCGTCACGCGTCACTGTGAACGTGCGGCCGCCGACGCGATCACGGGCTTCCAGCAGAGCCACCGAGTGACCCGCCTGCTTCAACCGCAACGCGGCCGTCAGGCCCGCGAACCCGGCCCCGACTACGCAATAGTCGACGTCCGTCATGTCCGACTCCTCAGTAGCCCGACGATCCCGCACTGATCATGCCGGTTGGCGCGGTCCAATCGCAGGCGGATAGGGAAGATCGGTACTGGTGTGCGGGTCGACGTGCACCGGATGACCGAGGTAGGGGAAAGCGCGCTGCGAGCAGGCGGGCCGGGCACAGATCTTGCAGCCGGCACCGATCGGCACCATGGCCTCCGGGTCGGTCAGGTCGACCCCGACGGAATAGATCAGCTTCTCGGCGTGGGCCAAGTCGCACCCGAGCCCGATGGCGAACCTCTTGTCCGGGCCCAGGTAGCGGCTGGGTTCGCTGGTGGTGGTGCGAGCGACCCAGAAATAGGTGCGCTCGTCGGGCATCTGGGCGACTTGCGTGAGGAACTGACCGGGTCGGGAGAACGCGTGATGCACCACCCACAGCGGGCAGTTACCTCCGACGCGGGAGAAGTGAAAAGCTGTGGCGGACTGGCGTTTCGAGATGTTTCCCGCGCTATCGGCGCGGACCAGGATAAACGGGACCCCGCGCGCGTTCGGGCGTTGCAGGGTGGACAGCCGATGGCAGATTGTCTCGAACCCAACCTCGAATTGCCTTGCCAGCGAGTCGATGTCGTAGCGTGCGCTTTCGGCGGCAGCCAGGAACCGCCGGTACGGCAGCAACAACGCGCCGGCGAAATAATTAGCCAGGCCGATGCGCGCCACATTTCGCGCGTCGTCACTGAGCTGGTCGTCTGCGGCGATCAGGCCGGTGATTAGCTCCGCCTGGGTGAGCAGCGCGATCTGGGTGGCGAGTTGGAAGGCCCGTTGCCCGGGATGCAGCCACCGCGCAACGTACAAAGCTCTGGACTTGGGCTCAAAGAGACGCTTGGAGTTGGGCTGCAGTGCCTGGCCGTCATCGATCACGACGTTCACGCCGAGCTTGTCGTCCAGCAATCCGGCCAGTTGGCCGTCGAGGCCCCCGATCCGCAAACGGTTCCGGTCGAATAGCTCCTCGGCTGCCAGGTCCAGTTCGCCGATGTAGTTCTTGCGGTCATAGAAGAAGTCGCGAACTTCCTCGAAGGGCATCGGCTGCTGCGGGGCCGACTGGCTCTCGACGCTGGCGCGACTGTGTAGGGCCTCCAGGTCGGCGGTGGCGTCGTGCAGCCGGCGGTGCAGATTGACCAGCGTTTGGCCGACGGCTGGCATGCGGGCGACGAGCTCTTCGATCTGCGCGGCGGTCGCGGGCCCTTCAGCGAGCACCTCGCTGAGGTCGGAGACCAGGCGCGCATCCGAATCCGGCGCGAAATATTGCGTCGGCAGGTCAAAACGTTCGGTGAGAGTGAGCAGCACCGCCACGGTGATGGGGCGTTGATCATTTTCCAGCTGGTTGACGTAGCTGGTGGAAAGTCCAAGGGCGCGCGCCAGCGCCACCTGGGTCAACCCATGTTCTTCGCGTAACCGCCGCAACCTCGCACCGGCGAAAGTCTTCGCCACCTTCGACACGGTACCGGGGACCCCTTTCGCAAAGTTCGCAAAAATGGTGGATCAAGGACACAAAATTACGCCGTTGCAACGCATTTACGCCAGTGTCGAGGCTGCGTACGGTGCGAGATATGCGTAATCACGACGTTCGAGCCCGGCGCAGCGCCGACGACTTTCCCCGTGCCCAGCACCTGGCCTGGAAGATCGCCGAGGTAGCCGCAGACCCAGTGGCGGTGCCGGCGGACACCGAGGCGATGGTGATCAACCGCATTATCGACAACGCTGCGGTATCGGCGGCCTCGGTGCTCCGCCGTCCGGTCGCCGTCGCCCGCGCGCAGGCACTGGCACACCCGGTATCGGTCAAGGGCGCCAAGGTTTTCGGCGTGACAGGCGACTACTCGCCCGAATGGGCGGCTTGGGCCAACGGCGTCGCGGTTCGCGAATTGGATTTCCACGACACCTTTTTGGCGGCGGAATACTCCCACCCAGGCGACAACATCCCGCCCCTGGTTGCCGTCGCCCAGCACCTCGCGCTTTCGGGCGCGGACTTGATTCGCGGCCTGGCTACCGCCTACGAAGTCCAGATCGACTTGGTCAAGGGAATCTGCCTGCACGAGCACAAGATCGACCATGTCGCGCATCTGGGTCCATCGGTCGCCGCGGGCCTGGGCACCATGCTGCGCCTGGACAAGGAGACCATCTACAACGCGATCGGGCAGGCGCTGCACCTGACTACGTCAACCCGACAGTCGCGCAAGGGCCTGATCTCGAGCTGGAAAGCCTTCGCCCCCGCCTGGGCCGGCAAGGTCGGCATCGAAGCCGTCGACCGCGCCATGCGCGGCGAGGGCGCCCCCGCGCCCATCTGGGAGGGTGAGGACGGTGTGATCGCCTGGCTGCTGTCCGGACCCGAGCACACCTATCAGGTGCCGTTGCCCGAACCGGGCGAGCCCAAGCGCGCGATCCTGGATAGCTACACCAAGGAGCACTCCGCGGAGTACCAGAGTCAAGCGCTGATCGACCTTGCCCGCCGGCTGCGCGAACGGATCGGGAACCTGGATCAGATCGCCTCGATTGTGCTGCACACCAGCCACCACACCCACTACGTAATCGGAACCGGTGCGGGCGACCCCCAGAAGATGGACCCGGACGCGTCGCGGGAAACGCTCGACCACTCGGTGATGTACATCTTCGCGGTCGCCCTGCAGGACGGCACCTGGCATCACGAACGCTCCTACACACCACAGCGGGCGCACCGACCCGACACCGTCGAGTTGTGGCACAAGATCTCCACCCGCGAAGATCCGGAATGGACCCGTCGTTACCACTCGACCGACCCTGCGGAGAAGGCCTTCGGCGCTCGCGCCGAGATCACCCTGAAGAGCGGTGAGGCGATCGTCGACGAGATCGCCGTCGCCGATGCGCACCCGTTGGGTGCCAGACCCTTTGAGCGCAAGCAGTACGCGGCCAAATTCACCGAGCTGGCCGAAGGCGTGCTCGATGAGGCCGAGCAGCAGCGGTTCCTGGGGGTGGTCGAAGACCTTTCCGCGTTGGAGCCCGGAGCTCTCGGTGCCCTCAACCCGGTGATCGCACCTCAGGTGCTGGCCAAGGCGCCGAGCATTCCGGCGGGGATCTTCGGATGAGCGGGCTGATCGGCAGCGAGGTGCCCGCTGCCCAGAAGCGTGCCAAGTTCCGCAGAGCACTGGAAAGTGGTCGGCTGCAGCGATTCCCGGGGGCATTCTCACCTCTGGTTGCCAAGCTGGTCGCCGAACTGCGATTCGACGGGGTATACGTGTCCGGGGCGGTGCTCTCGGCGGACCTCGGCTTGCCGGACATCGGGCTGACCACGTTGACCGAGGTGGGTGCGCGCGGTGCGCAAGTAGCCGGTGCAACCGACCTACCCACTCTGATCGACGCCGACACTGGGTTCGGCGAGCCGATGAGCGCCGCGCGCACCGTGACCGTGCTGGAGGATGCGGGATTGGCGGGGTGTCATCTAGAAGACCAGGTCAACCCCAAGCGCTGTGGACATCTTGATGGCAAAGCGGTGGTGTCGACCGGCGAGATGGTCAAGCGATTGAGGGCCGCCGTATCTGCAAGGCGTGACCCGAATTTCATCATCTGTGCCCGCACCGACGCCGCCGGTATCGAAGGAATACCCGCAGCGATCGACCGGGCCAAGGCCTATGCCGACGCCGGCGCCGACCTGATCTTCACCGAGGCTCTGCATACACCCACCGACTTCGAACAATTCCGCGATGCCGTTGACACGCCGTTGCTGGCGAACATGACGGAATTCGGAAAGTCGGAGTTGCTGACGGCCGCACAGCTTTCCGATATCGGCTACAACCTGGTGATTTACCCGGTGACCACGTTGCGACTGGCGATGCACGCCGTCGAGATCGGTCTGCGGGAAATCGCAGACACCGGAACACAATCCGGTGTGCTGGACCGGATGCAGCCGCGCAGTCGCCTCTATGAGCTGCTGCGCTACTCCGACTACAACCAATTCGATTCCGACATCTACAACTTCACCCTGCAAGGAGTCACGTCATGAGCAGCATCCAAGAGGGACCACGGATTTTCAAAGGGCTGGCCGGCGTCGTGGTGGACACCACCGCCATTTCCAAGGTGGTGCCAGAGACCAACTCCCTGACCTACCGCGGCTACGCGGTCCAGGATCTGGCCGTGAACTGCAGCTTCGAGCAGGTGGCGTATCTGCTATGGCACGGTGAGCTGCCCAACGATCAGCAGCTGGCCCTGTTCACCCAACGGGAACGCGCCAACCGCCGGTTGAACCGGTCCATGCTGTCGCTGATCGCCAAGCAGCCCGACACCTGCCATCCGATGGATGTGGTGCGCACCGTGATCAGCTACCTGGGCGCCGAAGACGCCGAAGAAGAGGACAGCAGCGTGGAGGCGAATTACGCCAAGTCGCTGCGCATGTATGCGGTGCTGCCCACCATCGTCGCCGCCGACATGCGCCGCCGGCGCGGCCTGGAACCCATTGCGCCTCACAGCCATATGAGCTACGCGCAGAACTTCCTGCACATGTGCTTCGGCGATGTGCCCGAGCAGGTGATCGTGGACGCCTTCGAGCAGTCCATGGTGCTCTACGCCGAACACAGCTTCAATGCGTCCACCTTCGCCGCTCGGGTGGTCACGTCCACCCAGTCCGACATCTACAGCGCGGTTACCGCTGCGATCGGTGCACTCAAGGGTCCGCTGCACGGTGGGGCCAATGAAGCGGTGATGCATGACATGCTCGAAATCGGCACGGCCGACCGGGCCTCGGAGTGGCTGCGGGGCAAAATCTCCCGCAAGGAGAAGATCATGGGCTTTGGCCACCGCGTTTACAAGAACGGCGACTCTCGGGTGCCGACCATGAAGAAGGCTCTGGAACGTGTTGCCGCGGCGCGTGACGGCCAGCGGTGGCTGGACATCTACAACAACCTGGAGCAGGGCATGGCGGCCGCCAACGGGATCAAGCCCAACCTGGACTTTCCGACTGGGCCGGCCTATTACTTGATGGGATTCGACATCGGTTGCTTCACACCGATTTTCGTGATGAGCCGGATCACCGGGTGGACTGCCCACATCATCGAGCAGACCGCTTCGAACGCGCTGATTCGTCCGCTGAGCGAGTACGTCGGACCGCCGCAACGTGCGCTCACGCCGACCCGCTGATCGAATGGCCAGTGACCACTAGTGATTTCGAAAGTTCTGGTCGCTAACCGCGGCGAGATTGCGATCCGGGCGTTCCGCGCGGCCTACGAGCTCGGTATCGGCACTGTGGCGGTCTACCCGGTCGAAGATCGCAACTCGGCACACCGATCCAAGGCCGACGAGTCTTACCAGATAGGCGAACCAGGCCATCCCGTTCGGGCCTACCTCAACGTCGCCGAGATAGTTGCGACGGCCCGGGCTTGTGGTGCGGACGCGATCTACCCGGGTTACGGATTCCTCTCGGAGAATCCGGACTTGGCGGCGGCGTGCCAGGCGGCCGGTATCACCTTCGTCGGACCCTCGGTATCGGTGCTCGAGCTGACGGGAGACAAGGCTCGCGCGGTGGCCGCGGCACGGGAAGCAGGTCTGCCCGTGCTCGCGTCTTCGGAATCGTCATGCTCAGTCGAGGAACTGGTGGCGGCCGCTGCCACGATGCGGTTCCCCCTGTTTGTCAAGGCGGTCGCGGGGGGCGGTGGCCGGGGGATGCGGCGGGTGACCGACGCCACGGATCTGCGGGAAGCCATCGAGGCGGCATCACGGGAAGCCGAGTCCGCATTCGGCGATCCGACCGTGTTTCTCGAACAGGCGGTAATTAATCCACGACATATCGAGGTGCAGATCCTGGCCGATGCCACCGGCGACGTCATCCACCTCTACGAGCGCGACTGTAGCGTGCAGCGCCGTCACCAGAAGGTCATCGAGCTGGCGCCTGCGCCAAACCTGGACCCCGCACTGCGCGAGCGGATTTGCGCCGATGCGGTGGCATTTGCCCGGCACATCGGCTACGCCTGCGCGGGCACCGTGGAGTTCCTGCTCGACGAGCGCGGCAACTACGCGTTCATCGAAATGAATCCACGGATCCAGGTGGAACACACGGTGACCGAGGAGATCACCGACGTCGACCTGGTATCCAGCCAACTGCGGATCGCCTCCGGTGCAACCCTGCGTGATCTTGGATTGAGTCAAGCGTCGATCGTTGCGCACGGTGCCGCGTTGCAGTGCAGGATCACCACCGAGGATCCTGGCAACGGATTCCGGCTCGACACCGGACGGATTGCCGCATACCGCACCCCGGGCGGCGCCGGCATCCGGCTGGACGATGCCACGCACTTAGGGGCCGACGTGTCCCCGCATTTTGATTCGATGCTGGTGAAGCTGACCTGCCGCGGGTCCGACTTCGCGGTGGCGGTGCGTAGGGCACGCCGCGCGGTCGCCGAGTTCCGGATTCGCGGTGTCACGACAAACACCTCGTTCCTTCAAGCGGTGCTGGATGATCCCGATTTTGTTGCGGGACGGGTGACTACATCGTTCATTGAGCAACGACCTCAGTTACTGACCGGGCACATCAGCGCTGACCGGGGCACCAAGATACTGGACTACCTGGCCGACGTGACGGTCAACCAGCCGCACGGACCGCGACCATCGACGATGTACCCGCACGACAAGCTGCCGCAGCTGGATCTGATGGCGCCGCCACCGGCTGGGTCCAAGCAGCGTTTGACGGAATTGGGCCCGGAGGGGTTCGCGCAGTGGATGCGGGAATCCGACGCCGTCGGGGTAACCGACACGACGTTTCGCGACGCCCATCAATCGTTGTTGGCCACCAGGATTCGTACCACCGGCCTGGTCAAGGTGGCACCTTACGTGGCGCGGATGATGCCGCAGTTGCTGTCGGTGGAGTGTTGGGGCGGGGCCACCTACGATGTGGCGCTGCGGTTTTTGAAAGAGGACCCCTGGCAGCGTCTGGCCGACCTGCGCGAGGCGATGCCGAACATCTGTTTACAGATGCTGCTGCGGGGCCGCAACACGGTGGGGTACACGCCTTATCCCGAGATTGTCACCACCGCTTTCGTCGAGGAGGCGACCCGCACCGGAATCGACATCTTCCGAGTTTTCGACGCACTCAACAATGTCGATTCGATGCGGCCGGCCATCGACGCGGTACGTGCGACCGGCACCGCGGTCGCCGAGGTCGCGATGTCCTACACGGGCGACTTGAGCGATCCCGCCGAAAGCATCTACACCCTCGACTATTACCTCAAGCTGGCCGAGCAGATTGTCACCGCGGGTGCGCACGTGCTGGCCATCAAGGACATGGCCGGTCTGCTGCGGGCACCCGCGGCGAGCGCCCTGGTCGGCGCACTCAAGTCGAGGTTCGACCTACCGGTGCACGTGCACACCCACGACACTCCGGGAGGGCAACTCGCCACCTACCTGGCGGCATGGCAGGCCGGAGCGGACGCGGTGGACGGGGCCGCGGCCCCGCTGGCCGGGACCACGAGCCAGCCCGCACTGTCCTCGATCGTGGCGGCCGCTGCAAATACCCGCTACCACACCGGCTTGTCGTTGGACGCGGTATGCGCCCTCGAACCCTACTGGGAGGCACTGCGGAAGGTATACGCGCCGTTCGAATCTGGCCTACCGGCACCGACGGGGCGGGTCTACCATCACGAGATCCCGGGCGGCCAGTTGTCGAATCTTCGTCAACAGGCCATCGCGCTGGGATTGGGAGACCGGTTCGAAGAGATCGAAAATGCCTATGCCGGGGCTGATTCCATCCTTGGCCGGTTGATAAAAGTTACTCCGTCCAGCAAGGTGGTGGGTGATCTGGCGCTGGCTTTGGTGGGCGCCGGGATCACCGCAGAAGACTTCGCCAAAGACCCGGCGCGCTACGACATTCCAGACTCGGTCATCGGCTTCCTGCGCGGTGAACTCGGAGATCCCGCCGGTGGATGGCCGGAGCCGTTGCGCACCAAAGCGTTACGTGGACGCGCGGCAGCCAAGGTAGAGCAGCCGGTGTCTGCCGACGACAAGTGTTCGTTGCGTGTGCCTGGCGCTACGCGCCAAGCCACGCTGAATCGCCTACTCTTTCCCGGGCCCAGCAGAGAATTCGAGGTACACCGCGAAAAGTACGGGGACACCTCTCGGCTAAGTGCCAACCAGTTCTTCTACGGATTGCGGTACGGAGAAGAGCATCGGGTCAAATTGGAACGTGGCGTAGAGCTTTTGATCGGGCTGGAAGCCATCTCGGATCCCGACGAGCGCGGCATGCGCACCGTCATGTGCATCATCAACGGGCAGCTGCGTCCCGTGTTGGTGCGTGATCGCAGCATTGCCGCAGAGGTGCCTACCGCCGAGAAGGCCGAGCGCAACAATCCTGGTCACGTGGCCGCCCCGTTCGCCGGAGTCGTGACCGTCAGTGTGGACGTCGACGACGACGTCGAAGCCGGCCAGACCATCGCCACCATCGAAGCGATGAAGATGGAAGCGGCCGTGACCGCACCCGCAGCCGGCAAGGTGGCCCGGGTCGCGGTTTCCGGCACCGCCCAGGTCGAAGGTGGCGACCTGTTGGTGGTGCTTGATCCGTGACACTGAACACGGTGGCGCTGGAGTTGGTGCCGCCGAACCTAGACGGCGGCATCCCGCGTGCGGTCGAGGACGCGGCGAAGGTGCTGCGGTATGCGGCGGAGTTCGGCCTCACCGACCGGATCCGACACGTTATGATCCCGGGCCTGATCGAAGAGGACGATGATCGGCCGGTCCTGATCGTACCGAAACTCGATGTGCTGGAATTCTTTTCGATCATCCAGTCGCAGATCCCGGGCGTGAGGGGTTTGTGCACCCAGGTGACCGCGTTCACCGAAGAGCTGCCGTTGCGGGAGCGTTTGTCCGATCTGGTCGCCGCGGGGATGGAGGGCATCGTCTTCGTCGGGGTACCCCGCACGATGGGCGACGGGGAGGGTGCCGGGATCGCGCCTACCGACGCGCTGTCGATCTATCGTGGGCTGGTTCCCAACCGGGGCGTCATCGTGATTCCCACGCGCGAAGGCGAACAAGACCGGCTTCTGTTCAAATGCAACCAGGGCGCGACCTACGGGATGACCCAGCTGTTGTATTCCGACGCGATTGTCGATTTTCTCACCGAATTTGCGAAGAAAACCGATCACCGTCCGGAGGTACTTCTATCCTTCGGCTTCGTCCCGAAGATGGAATCCCAAGTCGGACTGATCGGTTGGCTGATCCAGGACCCGGGTAACGCGCTGGTGGCGCAGGAACAGGCCTTCGTCAAGCGGTTGGCTGGCAGCGAGCGTGCGGCGAAGCGGCGACTTTTGTTCGACCTGTACAAGCGGGTCATCGACGGGGTGGTCCCACTCGGCTTCCCGTTGAGCATTCACCTCGAGGCGACCTACGGTGTTTCAGCGCCGGCCTTCGAGACCTTCGCGGAGATGCTCGACTACTGGTCGCCCGAACTGATTTGAGGTTCTAGCCGCCCCACTTGGCGGCTTCAGCTTGGTCGCGGGCCATCATCGCCATCGTGTTGGCTTCGTGGGTGCTGGCCATCGACTGATACGCACGCACCAGATCCGCCATGGCCTGATTCCACTGCACCTGCCACGCCTGATACGTCAACCCGGTATCACCCTGCCACGCACCCTGCAGCGCGGCCTGCTCAGCAGAGATGTCGGCACCCAACCCCGTCATCGTGCCCGCATAACCCGCCATATCCCCAGCGTGCGCCAGCATCGCCGGGTAGTTGTACATAATCTGCGACATATCTGATCCTCCCTAGAAGCGAACCGGCTCAAAAACCGGTGTAAGTCGACGCGGCCGCGGCATCGGCAGCCACATAAGTACCGGCGGCATCACCGAGGTTCGCCTGCGCGATGTCCAGCAACGTGTTCACCCGCGCCGCGACCTCCACAAAACGCGCATGCGCAGCCTGAAACGCCGCCGCCGACTCACCCTGGTGAAACGCCTGCGCCGACATCGCCGCCTGCTCGGCCTGGCCAATCGTGTGCCGCATCAAACCCGCCTTGGCACCAAACGCCGCCTGCGACGACACCAACTGCGGAATATGAGCATCCAACAAACTCATAACTGTTCCTCTCTCATTTGATTGACGTGCACTGGCTAGATGACGCTGTAGGTCGTCGCCGCCGCAGCATCACCGGCGAGGTAACCCGTGCCCGCGGTCCCGACTCCTACGCCCGCGCGCGCCAGCTCTTCGACGCCCTGTGCCGCAACGGCGGCGTGTTCCTCGCCCTTGGCGCTGAAACCGGCGGCGGTCTGCAAAGACACCGGATCCGCGGCTGGCGGCACCACCGCGGTGACCAGCGGAGCCGCGGCGGCATGTGCGGCGGCCAAGCGCGCAGCCAGGGCCTCAACCGCGGCGCTTGCGCCGGCCAATCCCTCGGGGACTACTCGCAAAGTCATGACATACGCTCCTTCGCTACGATTCGCCGATCACCCGGCTACCCCCTGCGGCCTCGACACAGGGTTTTAAGTCTACTTACTCGCGGCCGTGTCGGACCTTCTTTGTTGCCGGTCGGCTTCGGGGCGCGCTGGCGGGCAGTGGCATGCTCATGTTGATGGCGGGTCTGCTGGTCGCAGGAACCACGAGCGACGCGGGCAAGAGCACCGTGACCGCGGGGTTATGTCGTGCGTTGGCCCGGCGCGGGGTGAAAGTGGCTCCGTTCAAGGCCCAGAACATGTCCAACAACTCGATGGTCTGTCGCGGCCCAGACGGCGAAGGCGCGGAAATCGGCCGTGCGCAATGGGTGCAGGCGCTCGCGGCCAGGGCGACACCCGAGGTGTCGATGAACCCGGTGCTGCTCAAACCGGGCAGCGACCAGCGCAGCCATGTGGTGTTAATGGGCAGGGCCTACGGAGAGCTGGATTCGGCGGACTGGTTCGAGGGTCGACGAGCCCTGGGCGAGGCTGCGCACCGGGCGTTCGACGACCTCGCCGCCCGCTACGACGTCGTCGTCGCCGAAGGTGCCGGCAGTCCAGCCGAAATCAACTTGCGCGCAGGCGATTATGTGAATATGGGGCTGGCTCGGCACGCTGCGCTGCCGACCGTGGTGGTGGGGGACATCGACCGCGGCGGGGTGTTCGCCGCGTTCCTGGGCACCGTCGCACTGTTGTCCGCGCAGGATCAGGCGCTGATCGCGGGCTTCGTGGTCAACAAATTCCGCGGCGACCTCGAACTGCTGGCGCCGGGTCTGCGCGAGCTGGAGCGGCTCACCGGACGCCGGGTCTACGGGACCTTGCCCTGGCGCCCCGACCTTTGGCTGGACTCCGAGGATGCCCTGGACCTCAAGGGCCGCCGTGCTTCCGGTAGCGCGGCTCGCCGGGTCGCTGTTGTGCGCCTGCCCAGGATCAGCAACTTCACCGACGTCGACGCGCTGGGACTCGAACCCGAACTGGACGTAGTGTTCGCCGCCAATCCGCGCACGCTCGACGACGCCGACCTGATCGTGCTGCCCGGCACTCGGGCCACCATCGCGGACCTGTCGTGGCTGCGGGCGCGAGGACTGGATCGCGCGGTATTGGCGCATGCAAAGGCGGGCAAGCCGGTGCTCGGCGTCTGCGGCGGGTTTCAGATGCTGGGCCGGCTTATCCGTGACCCGGCCGGCGTCGAGGGGCCACCCGGGCAGATCGACGGTTTGGGACTTCTCGATGTGGAGACAACCTTTGGTGCCGACAAGGTGCTGCGGCTGCCGCATGGCGAAGGGCTGGGCGTGCCGGCTTCGGGATACGAGATCCACCACGGCAGGGTCACCCGCGGCGGTGCGGTCGAAGAGTTCCTCGGTGGCTCGCGTGACGGCGCGGTGTTCGGCACGATGTGGCACGGCTCGCTGGAAGACGACGGCTTCCGCGCGGCGTTCTTGCGCGAGACGCTCGGATTGTCATCGGGCACATCCTTTTCGGCTGCGCGCGAGGGACGCCTGGACCTGCTCGGCGATCTGGTCGAACGTCACCTCGATGTCGGTGCGCTGCTCGGTCTCGCGCGCAAGGGCTGCCCGGCGCGACTGCCGTTTCTTCCCCCCGGTGCTCCGTCGTAGACGGTTTAGCCCGGGCCGCCGTACTGCCACACCAGGCTGTGATTCCCGGTCATGGTCGGGTTGCACCACATCGTCTGGCCGCTGGCGTCCTTGGTGGTGGCGTGCAGGGTGGTACACGAATCACCCACGGAGGGCGGTTGGGCGTGGGCCGTACCCGTGCCGGTCGCAAACGCGATCGAGCCAGCGGCGAGGAGCAACATGGAATTGCGAATTCGGCGCATGGCGTCCCCTTCCTAAGTCGTCCCTAAGCGTCGTGCACTTACGGTATCCCCGGTCGGAGCAGCTGACAAAGGAATGTCGGTGTAGAACTCGCCCCGGCGCTAGAACACGTTCTAGTGTGTCAAACCATGGGATTCCTCAAGCCCCAACTGCCAGAGGTCGACATCGAGGAATGGAGCAAGGGCACCAGGGCCGACAAGATTCGCCCGATGGCCCGGCACTGGGCCGAGGTGGGCTTCGGCACACCGGTGGTGATGCACTTGTTCTACGTCGGCAAGATCCTGCTCTACATCCTGTTCGCCTGGCTAATCGTGCTGAGCACCAAGGGGATAGACGGCTTCACCAATGTCGCAGCCTGGTACGCCGAGCCGATCGTCTTCGAAAAGGTTGTGCTGTACACGATGTTGTTCGAAGTGGTCGGTCTGGGCTGCGGGTTCGGACCGCTGAACAACCGTTTTTTTCCGCCAATGGGCTCGATCTTGTACTGGCTGAGGTTCGGCACTATCCGGCTGCCACCCTGGCCGGACCGCGTCCCAATGACCTACGGCACCAAGCGCAAGCCGCTGGATGTGGCGCTCTATGCGTTGCTGCTGATCCTGCTCGTGACGGCATTGTTCACCGACGGCAGCGGCCCGATGCCGGAGTTGGGCAGCACGGTCGGAGTGTTACCGACGTGGCAGATCGTCGCGATCCTGTTGGTGTTGGGTGCCGCGGGGCTGCGCGACAAGGTGATCTTTCTGGCTGCCCGCGGCGAGGTCTACGGGTCGCTGACGGTGACGTTCCTGTTCGGTGCGCCGGACATGATCGTCGCCGCCAAGTTGGTGTTCCTGGTGATCTGGATGGGCGCGGCGACGTCAAAACTGAACAAGCACTTCCCGTTCGTCATCTCCACGATGATGTCGAACAACCCGCTGTTCCGGCCCCGCTTCATCAAGCGGATGTTCTTCGAGCAGTTCCCCGACGATCTGCGGCCCGGCCTGCTGTCCCGGCTGTTCGCACATGTCAGCACGTTCATCGAGATGTTCGTGCCGCTGGCCTTGTTCTTCTCCCATGGTGGTTGGCCGACCACGGTCGCCGCGATTGTGATGGTGTGCTTCCACCTGGGCATCCTCACTGCGATTCCGATGGGGGTGCCGCTGGAGTGGAATGTGTTCATGATCTTCGGGGTGCTGTCGCTGTTCGTTGGTCATGCCTGCCTCGGCATCAGCGACGTCAAACACCTTGCGCCGGTGGCGATTCTGTTCACCCTTTTGGTGGGGATCGTGATCCTGGGCAACATGTTCCCACGCAAGATCTCGTTCCTGCCGGGCATGCGGTACTACGCCGGCAACTGGGACACCACGTTGTGGTGCATCAAGCCGTCGGCGGCCGACAAGATCAGTCGCGGCGTCATCGCGATCGCCAGCATGCCGCAGGCCCAGCTGGAGCGCTTCTACGGCAAGGACCGCGCGCAGATCCCGATGTACCTCGGATATGCGTTCCGCGCCATGAATACTCACGGGCGAGCGCTGTTCACCCTGGCGCACCGCGCAATGGCCGGGCACAGCGAGGACGACTACGTCATCACCGACGGGGAGCGGATCTGTAGCACCGCCATCGGGTGGAATTTCGGCGACGGCCATATGCACAACGAGCAGTTAATAGCGGCCCTGCAGCGGCGCTGCCAGTTCGAACCTGGCGAGGTGCGGGTGGTGCTGCTCGACGCCCAGCCGATCCACCGGCAGACCCAGCGCTATCGGTTGGTCGACGCTGCCACAGGCGAATTCGAGCGAGGCTATGTGCGGGTCGCCGACATGGTGACGCGGCAGCCTTGGGACGACAACGTTCCTGTCGAGGTGCTCTCGTCGTAGCGCGAGCAGACGCAAAAGCACTCTTTTCGACGGCGTGTCGCGTGCTTTTGCGTCTGCTCGCGGGGGTAGGCGACGGGCTAGACGCCGGCGCGGACCTCCTGGGCGGCGGCGACCATGTTCTTCAGCGACGCTGTCACCTGGTCGGTGTTGCGGGTTTTCAGGCCGCAATCGGGGTTAACCCAAAGGCGTTCCGCTGGAACGGCTTTCAATGCAGCCTGCAGCGAGGTGGCCATCTCCTCGGTGCTAGGTACCCGCGGCGAGTGGATGTCGTAGACACCCGGCCCGACGCTGTTGGAGAAGCCGATCGCGTTCAGGTCGTCGAGCACCTCCATGTGTGACCGCGCCGCCTCGATGGAGGTAACGTCGGCGTCAAGGTCGGCGATCGCGCCGATCACGTCGCCGAACTCCGAATAGCACAAGTGGGTGTGAATCTGGGTCGAGTCGGCGACACCGGAGGTGGCCAACCGGAACGCGCCCACCGCCCAGCGCAAATAGTCGTCCTGGTCGGCGCGACGCAGCGGCAACAGCTCCCGCAGCGCGGGCTCGTCGACCTGAATGACGGCGATGCCCGCGGCCTGCAGGTCCACCGTCTCGTCCCGAATCGCAAGTGCCACTTGGTTTGCGGTGTCGGCCAGCGGCTGGTCGGCGCGGACGAACGACCACGCCAGGATGGTGACCGGACCAGTCAGCATGCCCTTCACCGGCTTGTCGGTGAGCGACTGCGCGTACTTGGCCCACTCCACCGTCATCGGGTGCTGACGGGTGACGTCGCCGTAGAGGATCGGCGGGCGCACGCAGCGGCTGCCGTAGGACTGCACCCAGCCGTTCTTGGTGGCGAAGAAGCCCTCCAGCTGTTCGGCGAAGTACTGCACCATGTCGTTGCGTTCCGGCTCGCCGTGCACCAGCACGTCCAGGCCCAGCCGCTCCTGCAGCTTGATCACCTCGGCGATCTCATGCCGCATCCGGCGGGTGTACTCGGCCTCGTCGATCTCCCCCGCAACCAGCGCCGCGCGGGCTTTACGGATGTCCACGGTCTGCGGGAACGACCCGATGGTCGTGGTCGGCAGCGACGGCAGATGCAGGCGTTCGTCCTGGCTGGCGCGGCGCTGGGCGGCGTCGCCGCGGTGCGCGCCGGACGCTAAAATCGAGTCGATCCGGGCCCGGACCTGGTCGTTGTGTAGGCGCGGGTCGCGCGTGCGGGAGGCCACCGCGGCGTTGGACGCGGCGATCTCGTCGGCAACCGACTCGCGACCGTCACGCAAGGCACGCGCCAAAACGACCACTTCGCGCACCTTTTCGGCGCCAAATGCCAGCCAGCTGCGCAATGCATCGTCCAGGTCGGTCTCCGGCTCGAGCGAGTACGGGACGTGCAAGGTGGAGCAGGACGTCGACACTGCCACGGATCCGGCCAACCCCAGCAGCGTCGCCAGCTTGGCCAGCGCGGCCTGCAGGTCGGTGCGCCAGATGTTGCGGCCGTCGACGATTCCGGCCACCAGCGTCTTGCCGGCCAGCTCGGGAACGGCGGCGAGCGCGGTGTCGGCGCCATAGACGAGGTCGACCCCGATCGCCTCGACCGGTGTGCGGGCCAGGCCCGCCAGCGAAGCGCCCGGGTTGCCGAAATAGGTGGCGACATGGATCGCGGGACGGTTCCCAGCCGCGCCCAGCGCGGTGTACACGGCCTCGGCCAGCGCGGGCGCATCGGGCGAAATGTCGGTGACCAGCGCCGGCTCGTCGAACTGAACCCACTGCGCGCCGCTGTCGGCGATCAGTGACAGCAGTTCGGTGTAGATCGGCACCAGTTCCTTAAGTCGTTCGATTGGTGCGCCGCCGCCGTCGACGGCCTTGCTGAGCAGCAGGAACGTGACCGGCCCGATGATGACGGGACGAGCGGGCACACCCAGCTCGGTGGCCTCCTTGAGTTCGGAGAGCACCTTGTCGGGGTTGAGCGCAAATCGGGTCGACGGCCCGATCTCGGGAACCAGGTAGTGGTAGTTGGTGTCGAACCACTTGGTCATCTCCAGCGGCGCGACCTCGTCGTTGCCGCGCGCGGCCGCGAAATAGCGGTCCAGGTCGTCGGAGATCCCCTGCACCCGGGCGGGCAGCGCGCCCAACAACACCGCGGTGTCGAGCATCTGGTCGTAGTAGGAGAAGGTGTTCACCGGCACCGAGTCCAGGCCGGCTGCGGCCAGTTCCGTCCAGGTGTCGCGGCGCAGCGTGGCTGCGACTGACTCCAGGTCGGAGCGGCTGGTGCGGCCGGCCCAGTAGCCCTCGGTGGCGCGTTTGAGTTCGCGGCGCGGACCGATACGGGGTGATCCGGTAATGGTTGCGGTGAACTTCGGAGAATTGGCGGGTGCGGTCACTTGCGGTCCTTCAATCGACGGTGTGGTCACCACCCGCGGACGCGCAACCGATCGCGTCGCGGCGGCAACAGCGCAGTGCATTAACCGCAACAGCATCGGCCAAACGCCCATTCCACGAGGCGATGAGCCGCCGGACGCGGCGCGTCCGGCACAACTGGCAGGTCTTCGGACTCGCAGGCGTGCGCCTTGACGGCGGTTTCTAATGGCCGTCGCTTCCCGGTCCCGGGGGACCAGTGCTGTGTGACGGCGGTCGTTCCTGCATACCGCTGCGGGACAGTCCCGGATTCTCACCGGGTTCCCTCTTGCGAGGCTGGGTTTGCCTCACTCGATGCCGGCGCCTACGGCGACGGCAGACCAGCTGCGGGAATCAGGCTACTCTGCGACGCCGTCCGGACGGGAATCGCGCAGCACCATCGCCACTGCTCGAGCAGAGCCGCCACCTCGCTTGCGCTGCGGGTGAGTTGTTATCCGGTTGCCAATGCCTCGGCGATGGGAACGTCGCCGTTGTTGAAGTTGATGGTCCGCGCGATCGTCGAGTCGTCCTGCAGGGTGGCGGCGACGACCGCCGCGACGTCGGCCCGGGCGACCTCGCCCTTTGCTCGGTCCACTTCGACGCGGCCGGTGCCGGCGTCCAGCGTGAGCCGACCCGGCCCGAGTACGGTCCAATCGAGATCGCTCGCGCGCAGGTGGGCATCGGCGGCGGCCTTCGCCTCTGCGTAGGCGAAGAACGAATCCTCCGGCGGCACGCCGTGGTCCGGGCCCGCGCCGAAGTACGACACCATTACGAAGCGCCTGACGTTTACCTGTGTTGCCGCGTCGACCGTCCGGATCGCCGCGTCGCGGTCGACGGCGTAAGTCCGGGCCCGGTCGCCGCCGCCCGCCCCGGCCGAGAAGACGACCGCGTCGTGACCGGACAGCAGCTTGGCCAGCGCATCGGTGCCGAGTTGCTCGATGTCTGCGGTGACAGGTTTGGCACCGGTGGCGGCGACGTCGTCGGCGTGTTCGGGATTGCGGAACACCGAGGTCACTTGGTCGCCGCGCTGGGTTAGGATCCGGGCCAGCTGCAGCGCGACCTTTCCGTGGCCGCCGATGACGATAATGCGCTTCACAATTCCGACGTTACGCGCCGGGCATCGGACCATCTGTTTGGCCCGGTGACGGCTATTTGCCGCGTACCGCCACGCCGCGCAAGACTGTGTCCCGCGCCAGCAACAACGACGTTCGGGTGCCCACTTCACGCAGGATGTTCTCCGGTATCCACTGCATGCCGATGATGCACCGGGCCAGCATGGTGATGGAGCCGGTGTCGGCCCGTATCTCCTCGGATCGAATGCCTTCGGAGAGAAGCGATTTCATCTGTCGCAATCGGGTAGTGTACGACCAGCCTGGGTTTACCGTGTCGCGCGGCGGTGACTGGCGCATCCAGGCGAGCTGAATGCGGAATTCGTCCGAAAACTGGTCCAGCGCGTTGACGTTGACCCAACTCAAGGCGTCGAGTTTCTCGATCGGCGTCGCATCCGAGCGCAGCACGTCGACCCACCCCGCTTCGACCTTCTGGCCGAACGAGCGCATGATCGAGGCCAGCAGTTCGTCTTTGGAGCCGATCACCCGGTAAACAGTCCCGGTGCCCAGACCGGCCGCAGACGCGATGTCACGGATGGTGGTGACCTCATAGCCCTTGCGACCGAACTCGGTACGCGCGACCGCGCGCAGATGCGCCGCTTTGTCGCTGGGGTCGGCCTCGCTGTCGTCGGCCCAGGATTCGATGACCGCACTCGCTGCGGCGAACGCCTTGGACCGGTCCAGCGCCCGGTCGGTGGGAGGACGAGAAGCCAACCCCTGCAACATGATCCGGCACAACAGGGCGGCCACCTGATCGGCCGAGGAGTTGGCCCGCATGACGTCCAGTCCGACCTGCAGCATCGTCTGGCAGATCCGGTCGGCCAGGATGGGCAGGTCCACGTCGGCCTTGATGTAGCCGCTCCACCTGGCGACGCGCAGCGTCTGCAGCATCGCCTCCTGCATCGCGACGGGGCGCTGTTGCGTCAGTTGCATCAGCTCGGGATCGGCGCTCGGTCCCTCGTAGAACGACATCTGCAGTGCCGCGCGATGCCGCACGGCGCAGTTGGCGATCGCCTGCCCCAACTCGATGACCTTCTCGGCGGGGGGGCGGGGGTCCGGCTCGTCGAGGCGGGCCTGGGCGCTTTGCCCGACGTGGTCCAGGTCGGCCTGGTAGCGGCGGATCAGCTCGACCAGGATGGCTTCTTTGGACTCGAAGTGGTGATAGAGGCTGCCCGGGAGAATGCCTGCCGCATCGGCGATTTCCTGCAGCGAGGTGCGCAGCCCCGACGTGGCGATCAGCGCGGCGGCGGTCTCGAGGATCTCGGTGCGGCGGGTGCCGCTTTCGATTGCGCTGTCGGTCATAGCGGGTGGGTCGCCGCTCCGGAGGACCGCAGCGATTGCACCATGCGAATCCCGTCCTCCTGCCGAACCAAATCTTTGTTAGAGGCTATCAGACTGACCGCGACAAACGCGCTGGTTAAGGACGTGCGTACGCCTGGACACACAATCTTAGATGGGTGGCCCGGTCCAGCGGTCCAGGGTGACTACCTGCTCGACGGGCACCCGGGGTGCGGGGTGGAAGGTGTGCCCGGCACGCAGCCGGCCGACGGGTAGGAGGCAGCCTTGCACATACGTCGATGGAATGCCGAGCAACTCGCCGACGGCGGTTTCGTGGTGCAGGTGCAAGGTAGTGATGCACGTCCCGTATCCGCGGGTGTGCAGGGCCAGCTGAAAGTTCCACACTGCTGGGAAGATGGAACCGTACAGCGTCGCCAGATGGAACGACTCATCCCCGTCGATACGCGGCAAATACGGCTGGTAGCAAGGGATTACTAGCGCCGGTATCCGGGCTAGGTGTTCGACCAGCCACTCGGTCGACGACATCAGCCGCGCCTCCGGGGTGCCGGCTGGCAGCAACCCGGCGAGGAACTGCCCGCCGACGCGGCGCAAATACGCCTCGCGGAAGAGCTGCGCGATCTCCTCGCGAAGCGCGTGATCGGTGACGACCAGCCAACGCCAGTTCTGCTGATTCGACCCGTTGGCTGCCTGCAATCCAATCTGCAGGCAGTCGCGGATATCGGCGAGGTCGACGGGCGCGCTCAGGTCGAGTGATTTGCGCGCTGACCGGGTGGCGCTCAGCAGATAGGCGATGTCCATTGTCTGGCTGCTTGGTGGTGGGGGTCAGGTGGTGACGCCGAGCTGCGAGGCGATTGAAAAGACTTCGTCGAAGATCGAGTCGGGCACGGTGAACGGCTCAGTTGCCGAGATTTCACAGAGATGGGCCAGTATGTCGTCGGCGGTCGGTTCACTGCCAGCCTCGGCAAACCAACCCTGGCCGAGGCCTACGAAGACTCGGGCGAACCGCCCGGCGCAGGCCGAGTAGTTCTGGTGGGTGAATTGGCAGTCCCGGCTGGCGAGGAATGCGACGATTGGAACGACCAGCTCGGGTTTGATCATGTTCAGAAACCCGATCTGTTCAACGGCTTTCGGATCTCCGAGGGTTTCGGTCACCATGCGAGAGACACCGAACGGCAACACCGTGTTGGACAGGATGCCATGTTCGGCGCCCTCGATCGCGATGACATTTGACAGACCCACCAGGCCGGCTTTAGCGGCGGCGTAGTGGGCTTCCAGCGGCTGCCCGAACATCCCGGCGGAGGACGAAACGAACACGAACCGGCCGTGCTGCTGCGCCTTCATCAGCCGGTAGGCCGGCTGGCTGAGGTAGAACCCGCCGTCAAGATGGACGGTGTGCATGCGGCGCCAGTCGTCGGCGGACAGTTCGTCGAACGGGATGCTGTTGAAGATCCCGGCGTTGCTCACCACCGCGTCGAGGCGGCCGAAGTTCTGCACCGCCGCGGCCACGATCGCCTCGCCGCCCTCGGGGCTGGCCACCGAGTCGTACGACGCGACAGCGGTGCCCCCGGCCGCCCGGATTTCGGCGACGACCTCATCGGCGACGGAGGTGTCGGCGCCTTCGCCGTGCATGGTTCCGCCGAGATCGTTGACGACGACGGCAGCACCCCGCCGGGCCAATTCCATTGCGTACAGGCGCCCGAGACCGCGTCCGGCGCCGGTGACGATAGCGACCTGGTCAGTGAAATCGATCATCGCCGCCCCTTCCTGGCGAGTTGCGCACCCACCTCGGTGAGATAGCGGTCGGGTCCGCCGAGCAATGCGCTCCAGCTCAGCAGTCGTTTGAGGTAAAGGTGCGCATCGTGCTCCCAGGTGTAACCGATGCCGCCAAAAACCTGGATCGCGGTGTCGCCGACCGTGGCCAGCCGTCCTGCGAATGCCTTGGCCCGCAATGCTGCTGAGTGTCGCTCGATTGGGCACGAGTCGGCTGCCCACAGCGCGTGGACCACGCCGCTGCGGGCCAGCTCCACCGTCTCGTACATATCGACGCACAGGTGCCCGATGGCCTGGAAAGATCCGATGGGCGCCCCGAATTGCTTTCGGCTCTTGGCATATTCGACGGCCATGTTAAGCACGGCGCCGGCGGCGCCGAGTGCGTCGGCGGCCGTCGCGATGAGCATATCGTCGACTACGGCGTCGACGTCGTCGGGCGTCACCATGCCGAGGTGCTGTGCATTGGCATCAGTGAACTCGACGCGAAATTGCTTGCGGGTCTTGTCGATTCCGCACTCGGGTGTCACCGAGGTGCCGGGGAAGGGGGGCTGGACCGCCCACAATCCGATGGCGTCGCCATCTTCGGCGAGCACCAGCAGCACGTCGGCGGCGGCCGCGTCGGGGACCGTCAGCGGCGGCGAAGATAACTGAGGCCCCGCGTTACCGGACGACACCGTGGCCGGCCGCGCACCCAGACCCACGACGGTCGCGATCGTGGTGCCTTCGGCAATCTGCGCGAGGATCTGCGCGGCTGGTTCACCGCCCACCCGGGTCAGGGTCCGCACCGCGGCCACCGCGGTCGACAGCCACGGGCCTGGGTGTAGCGCGCCGCCGAGCTCTTCGGCGACGACGCCCGCTTCGACCATCGTCATGCCGGCACCGCCGTGTTCGTCGGGCACCAGCAGACCGGTGGTCCCAAGGTCGGCGAGGCCGCGCCAAACCTGTTCGGTGGTGCCGGTCGGATCGTCGAGCAGCGGGCGCACATGCGCCGAAATCGATGCCTTCTCAGCCAGAAAGCGGCGAACCGTGTCTCGCAGGGCGATCTGCTCGTCGGTGAGTTCGAGGTTCATTTTCGCGGCAGTCCCAGGACGCGCTGTGCGGTGATGTTCTTGTTGATCTGACTCGTGCCGCCGGCGATGGTCAGCGACCGCGACGAAAGCCGGTAGTCAGCCCAATGGCCGCCGTGGTTGCCCAGCACGTCGAATGCGAGTGCGGACAGATCTTGGCCGATCTCGCCCCATACCGTCTTGGCCAGGCTGGCCGACCCGAGTGGGTCGCCGCCGTGCAGTGTCGCCGAGATCGACCGCTGGCAAAGCACTTCCAGATACTTGATCCGGACGCCGAGCTCGCCGAGACGGCGTAGCACAACCGGGTCATCGAGAATGCTCCCCGAGGCGTCCGCGGCAGCGAAGTCGGCCACCAATTCATCAAGTCGAACATGTAACTCCGCGTACAGCCGGGCGGCGCCGGCCCGCTCGTGGCTCAATGTGGTGGTGGCAACTTGCCAGCCGCCGTTGAGCGGACCGAGTAGTGCGCCGACGGGTACCCGAACGTCGTTGAAGAAGACTTCGGCGAAGTCCGAGTCGCCGTTGAGTGTGACCAGGGGACGGGCGTCGATGCCGGGCCGGCTCATGTCCACGATCAGACAAGAGATGCCTTTGTGCTTGGGGGCGTCCGGGTCGGTGCGCACATACAGTTGACACCAATTCGCCCGGTGGCCCAGCGAAGTCCAGATCTTCTGGCCGTTGACGACGAAGTCGTCGCCATCCCGCACCGCCTTGGTGCGCAGCGCGGCCAGATCCGACCCCGCGTCGGGCTCCGACATGCCTTGGCACCAAATGTCGTCGGCACGCATCATGCGGGGTAGCAGTGTCGTCTTCTGCTGTTCCGTGCCGTACTGCATGATGGCCGGCGCGATGTTGTTCATCCCGATGACGTTGAGCGGTAGGGGTGCTCGCGCTCGGGTGGTCTCCTCGGTGAAGACCAGCTGTTCGAGCACCGTCGCGCCTCGGCCACCGTACTCTCGGGGCCAGGACACCGCACCCCATCCGGCGTCAGCGGCGGTCGCGTCCCACTTGCGTAGCTTGTCGAAGGTGGCATCGTCGCGGGCAGACGGTCGGCGGGCGGCGCGCAATTCGTCGGTCAGGTTCGCCGACAGCCAGGTACGCAGCTCATCGCGGAAGCGCTCCACCTCCGCCGGATATGAGAAGTCCACGTTTTCTATTCGACCTCACGGGATGATCTGCGGCCACGCCGACTCTACGTTGGAACAGATATTTGATCAATTGGCGCCGACTTGGTCCGATTGACTGGCCGACGGCTGGACTCTACGGTGGAACAGATATTTGGTCAACGGGGGCCGGGTGGGGAGGTGTTGAGTGGGCGACGTCCCTGCAGGTGACCAGATACTCGCCATGTTCGCCTCCGCACTCGCCGGTCGAGCGGTGGCTGTGAGGTACCTGCCGCCGGGTGAGCCCTCGTGGACCGACGGCCAGAGCATCTATGTACCTGGTTCCGGTGGGGCCGGCACGAAACTCGCAGCCTTGCAAGCCGTTGCGGTGCAGGCATCGTTGATCGCGGCCGGCAGCCTGGACGCGGGGGTTATCCGGCCGCTGGTCCGCCACCCGCGACTGGCCAAACGGTATTTGGCAGTCGAGGCCGGTCGTGCGTTGAGCGTCAACGCCGCCCTGCTGCCGAACATCCTGGCGCCGTTGGCAGCTCGCGAGATCCCCGGCCGCAGCGAATCCCCGGCCGCATCGCTGCGCCTCGCCGAGGGGCGGACGACCATCGACGACCCGGCGCCGGAGTACGGCGTGATCCGCGCCTCGAAAGTGCTGGCCGCCTGCGCCCGAGCGGACAAGCAACAGAATCAGGCGAATCCACAGCACATTCCCCGCAGGTCACGAGACGCAACCGAACGCGAGGAGTTGGACGACGACGACATCGACGACTCCAATGACCCCGACATGTTCACCAGTCCGGTCGGTGGGGGTGGGTTCATCGGTAAGTGGCTCAAGAAGATGCTGTCGTCGGCGCGAAAAACCGGGACGGGGGGCGGGCCGCCGGGTGCGGACACTCCCACCCATCGAACTAACTCGGGCAATCGCGGTGCCCAGGCGGTCTCGTCGCTGGCAGTGACCTCTAGCGAGGAGGATCGCATCCACGATGCCCAGGCCGACGGCGCGAGATATCCCGAATGGGACGCTACGCGCAGGCGCTACCGGTCCAACTGGTGCACCGTGCGTGAGGTGGAGCCCAGGACCAAAGCCTCTGCGACGCAGGCGATCGACGACGCCATCGGTGTCCGGCGCCCACTGGCCCGACTCGGCATGGGGCTGCACCGCCGGGCTCGGCAATGGCAGGGTGACGACATCGACGTCGACGCGGCGGTCGAAGCGCGGGTCGAGGTGCGGGCCGGGTCGGCGCCGGACGAGTCCGTCTATCTCGATAGCCTGAGGCGCCGCCGTGACCTGTCGGTGCTGTTGCTGCTCGACGTGTCCGGGTCGGCGGCCGAGCCCGGAACGGTGGGGCGCACCGTGCACGAGCAACAGCGGACGGCCATCGCCAATCTTGCTGTAGCGCTGCATGATCTGGGTGATCGGGTGGCGATGTATGCGTACTACTCGCAGGGTCGCGGCGCGGTGAGCATGGTGCCAGTCAAACGGTTCGACGATCATTTCGACACCCGGGTGATGCGGCGGCTCAACAGCCTGGAACCCGGGGCGTACTCGCGGCTTGGTGCGGCGATCCGGCATGGTTCGACGGTCCTGGAGGCACGCGGTGGGACGGCACGGCGACTGTTGGTAGTGCTGTCGGACGGACTGGCGTACGACCACGGCTACGAGCGGGCCTACGGTGCCGCCGATGCGCGCCGTGCGTTGTCGGAGGCCCGCCGCCGGGGGACCGGTTGTGTGTGCCTGACGATCGGCGCCGGCACCGACGTGCTCTCGCTGCGACGTGTGTTCGGCAGCACCGCGCATGCGACCATCGGCCGTCCCGACCAACTCGCCGGCGTGATCGGAGGGCTCTTCAGGTCCGCGCTGCGCTCGGCGGAGGTTCGCCGAAGAGTCTCGCCTGTGACCTCCTACTCAGACGCGTTCGCCCGGCCACCACGTCGCACCGGGTCACGCTAGCACTCGACGAAAGGGTGGCACTTCCTGTGTAATCGCCAGTCCCAGAACGTAGTTCGTGCTCTAGGCGGACGCAGCGGCGCTTTCACGCAGTACTTGAAACAAACATCTGTTCCGGCTAGGCTGCCGAATTGGACGAAAGGAAGTCAATGGCCGACGAGTCCGGGCTCGCCTACCGCAATGGTGCTCTATCCGAGGTTGAGCGGGCGCGTCCTTATTACCAGCCGATCGGCCGGGAAGAGGCGGTGTTCAAAGCGGCTTACCGCCAGGGGCTGGCATTAGTCCTCAAGGGCCCGACGGGTTGCGGCAAAACGAGATTTGTCGAGGCCATGGCCCACGACCTGGGCAGGCCGCTGATTACGGTCGCGTGCCACGACGACCTCACCACCGCCGACCTGGTCGGTCGATACCTATTGCGCGGCGACGAAACGGTGTGGGTGGACGGGCCGCTGACGCATGCGGTGCGCGAGGGTGCAATCTGCTACCTGGACGAGGTGGTGGAAGCGCGCCAGGACACGACGGTGGTGTTGCACCCGCTCGCGGACTACCGGCGCCAGCTCCCGATCGAACGCCTCGGTGTGACTCTGGACGCAGCGCCCGGGTTCGGTCTGGTGGTGTCCTACAACCCCGGCTACCAGAGTGTTCTGAAGGACCTCAAGGATTCCACCCGGCAGCGCATGGTTGCCATCGAATTCGATTTCCCTGCACCAGATGTCGAGGAGCGAATTGTTGCTCATGAGGCCAGAGTGGACGACGATACCGCTGCCGAGCTGGTGCGCTTCGGACAGGCCATTCGGCGCCTGGAAACCGGCGGCTTGCGCGAGGTTGCCTCGACCCGCGTGCTGATCGCGGCGGGTCGACTGATCGTTGAGGGGCTGACCAGGCCGGAGGCGGCGCTGGCCGCGATCGCCGGGCCGCTCACCGACGACGTCGCGGTGGGCCGGGCGTTGGCCGAAATGATCGACGTTTATCTCGGCGACCCGGACGAAGCGCGCAATTGACGCTGCATAGCGGCGGCGCTAGTCTCTGAACAAATATTAGGTTTGTCGCGTGGGTCGGCAGATTGGGGAGGTCGATGTCCTACGAAAGCCAGGCAGAGCCGATCAAAGTCGGCTACCTGATGGACTTCAGGCTTCCGCCGGGTTTCCCCGAGGAGCTGTTTGCCTCGTTCACCCAGACGTTCGACCTCATCTTCGAAGAGGCGCTCGCCCAAGGTCTGATGGACCGTCCCGTGCAAATGATCTATCGCGAGGTAGAAGGCCTGCCCAAAGGTTCGGTCAAGGCAGTGATCGATGCGTACGGCGAACTGGTCGACGAAGGCTGCCTGGTGGTCTTCGGTCCGAACATCACCGACAATTGCGTGCCGTTGCGGGAGGCGATCGAGGAACGATTTAAAGTTCCGGCCATCAGCGTGACCGGCACCGACGACTGGCTGGGCGAGTGGACTTTCGCATTTCCACAGGGATCGATGACCGATGAGCCGATCTTCCTGGCCGACCTCATCGCCAAGCGTGAACTCACCGAGATCGGCGTCCTGGTCGAGCAGAGCCTGATCGGTGAGAGCTACCTGAAGAACCTGCGAAGCGCCTGCCGGCGCAAGGGTATTCGAATCGTCGCGGAAGTCACGGTCGCGCAGACCGCCCAGGACATCAACGAAGCCGTGCGAACCCTGCACGATGCCAAGGCCGAAGCGATCGTGCACCTGGGCTTCGGCTTCGGGATCGTGTTCATCAATCCCGCATTGGAGGCCGTCAACTGGGACCCACCCCGCTTCACCACTACCGCGTGGCAGAACGCGTGGGTCAACCCCATCATGTGGAACGCGTTCATGGGCTGGATCGGTGTCGACCAATACGACGAGGCGAACAAGATCGGGCAGGACTTCCTTGATGCTTACGCGAAGAAGTACCACGGCAGTCGCCCCGAGTTCTGCGTGACCGTGGTGAACCGCGACGTCGCTGCCACCCTGGTGCGGGCGTTTACCGACGCCCATCCGCTCAGCCCGCGCGGCGTCAAGGAAGCGCTGGAGCGGGTCAAGATGCTGCCCGCCGCCTCGGGCGCGCCCGGTACGCGGGTGTCCTTCGGCAAATGGACGCGCCGCGCCTGGATGGGCGCAGGTTATCTGGTGGCGCGGACCCTCGATGCCGACGGTGTCAACTCGCACCTAGTCGACCGCTTCGGAGAATGAGGCGCAGATGAGCACAGACCAATCACTCGTCGCGGACGACAAGTCCGAGGTCCCCAAGCGAACCGGGAAGCGCGGCTGGGGCGGCTGGATCGCCGGCGCCGCCGTGGCGGCGTTCGCGCTTTTCTTCATCGTCAACGCGCGTACCGCGTTGGACCCGCGGGTGGCAAACCCGAATGTGGAAGGCCGGCCCCGTCCGGTCCGGTTTATCTTCGGGTTGGACTACATCGCGTTCCTGCAGATCTCCACCGTGATCATGCTGATCGTGCTGGTGATCGTCTTCGTCAGGGGCTGGCGGCGCAACCCGGGCAGCCCGGCGATGCTGATGTTCCTGTGCACCACGCTGATCGTCTGGCAGGACCCGATCATGAACTGGGCGCCGTTCGCGGTGTACAACCCCGACCTGCTGCACTGGCCAGAGTCGTGGCCGCTGGTGTCGCTGTCGCCGACAGTAGAGCCGTTCGTCGTATTCGGTTACGTCACTTTCTATTTCGGTCCCTACTTCCCGGCGGTTTGGATACTGCGCAAGCTGCAGGCCCGGAACGGGCCGGAAGCCTTCGTCTCGCGGCATCCGCTGATCTGCCTCGGCGCGATCACCTGTGTAATCGGGTTCATCTTCGACGCCTGGCTGGAGATCCAGTTGGTGCACACCGGCATGTACATCTACTCGCAGGTGATCCCATGGGGTTCGTTGTTCACCGGCACCACATTCCAGTTCCCACTGATCTGGGAATCGTTCTCGGTGACGTTCGTGATGGTGCCCGCAGCGATACTCTGCTACCGCGATGACACCGGTAAATCCGTTGCCGAGAAGCTGGCCGCCAAAGCCAAGATCTTCCCGAGCCGCCCCGTGCTTGGCACATTCCTGGTGATGTTCGCCATCATCAATGTGTCCTACTTCGCCTACGGCGCATGGTTTGCCGTGATCAAGGCCAGCGGCGCGGCGACCTCGGTGGCCTGCCCGTGGCCCTATCCTGAGGCGAAAGTCTATGATCCGCAGGGCTTTTACGAGAGGGAGGGTGCACAGGGCCCCTATTCGGTGGGTATCTGGTCGACTTGGATGAGCGGGCAGCCCAATGGTCGGCCGCACGTCGAACCGCCACCGGCGGGTCAAGGCGCTTGTGCCGCTGCGATCTCGCCTTCACCGGGTAAGAATGGCTGAGCCCCGCACCGTCGTCATCACCGGTGCGTCGCGCGGGCTGGGTTTCGCCTCAGCCGTGCGACTGTATCGGGAGGGATGGCGGGTCATAGCCGCCATGCGAACACCCGAGCGCGGACTGCCGCTGCTGCGACAGGCGACCGGGGCCGCCGAGGACGACGGCAGGATGATCGGTGTCCAGCTCGATCTCGCCGATCCCGCGTCGATCGCCGCGGCGGCCAAAACCATCGGAGAGGCCGTGGACGCACCCTACGCCCTGGTCCACAACGCCGGGATCTCCGCTGCCGGGGTGGTGGAGGAGAGCGATATGGCGTTGTGGCAGAAAATGTTTACTACCAGCGTCCTGGGTCCGGTAGCACTCACCCAAGCGCTGTTGCCGGCAATGCGAGCGGCGGGGCAGGGGCGCATCGTGCTGGTGTCCAGTGCCGCCGGTGTCCGCGGACAGCCGGGCACCGCGCCCTACTCGGCAGCCAAGGGCGCCCTGGAACGTTGGGGTGAGGCGATGGCCGTGGAAATCGCACCGTTCGGCCTCGGCGTCACCGTCCTGGTCGCCGGCACCTACGACACCGAGATCATCACCGACGCTGGCACTATCGACGCGCGCGACTTCACTGGTGCCTACGCGCGGTTGCACACCACCATGAACACCCGCGGGCGGTTCGCGGTCCGATTCGCCAGGCCGCCCGAGAGATTCGCCGACGGCCTAGTCAAGGCCCTCGCCGACACCAAGCCGTTTCGGCGTCGCGGCGTGGGTGTAGACGCCTCAATGCTGCTGGCGGCCAACAGGGTCCTGCCTTCTCCGGGGATGCACCAGGTGTCTCGGGTCGTGCTGGGCATACCCCGGCAAGGGGCGATGCGGGACGGAGCCTGGCCGCTGACAACGGCCCAGAAAGCGATGGTGTTAGCCGCACGCGTCATCCCCCAGCCCGTGTTGCAGCGGTTGGCCGCGCTGACATCGAGGAAGCATTAGAGGAGCAGCAGTGGAACAGCTTTTCGACGATCTGGAAGATTTTGGCGCCTTCGACGACGCGATCTCCGGCGACGTCCGCGACCCCTACACCGAGTTGGCGCGATTGCGCCGCGAGGAACCGGTGCAACGCTTGGAAACCTCGGGGGCGCTGCCGCACGAGGAATCGCTGCCGATGTTCATCGTCTACCGACACGAGGACATCCAGCAGATGCTGCGCGACCACGAGACATTCTCCTCGGCGGCCGTCATTGCGGCGTTCGGGCCTGTCCTGGGTGAAGGCGTCATGTTGGGGATGGACGAGCCGATACACGGCCGGCTGCGGTCGCTGGTGTCGAAGGCGTTCTCGCAGAAGTCGTTGGCGCGCTGGCAGGACGAGTTGGTCGCCCGGGTGGCGAACAGCCTGATCGACAAGTTCGCGCCCAACGGAAGGGCCGATCTGGTGAAAGAGTTCACCTTCGACTATCCGAGCCAGATCATCGCCGGTTTGCTGGGCCTGCCGGAGCAGGATTATCCGCAGTTCCAGCGCTGGTCGATTTCCCTGCTGAGCTGGCTGATGAATCCGGAGCGCGGCCTTGCTGCCGCGGCGGCGCTGTGTGAATACTTCGCGCCCATCCTCGAGGCGCGCCGCGCCGAGCCGAAAGACGATCTGATCAGCGCCCTGGGTGCGGCGGAGATCGACGGCGAGAAGCTCGCCGACGAGGAGATCTTTTCGTTCCTGCGGCTGCTGTTGCCCGCCGGAGTGGAGACGACATACCGCTCCCTGGGCAGCCTATTGCTGGCGTTGCTCTCCGATCCGGAGCAGTTGGCAGCGATCCGCGCGGATCGGTCGTTGCTGCCGCAGGCCATCGAAGAGGGCGTGCGCTGGGAATCGCCATTGCTGACCATTACCCGGGTGGCCACCCGGGACACCGAACTCGGCGGAGTGGCGATTCCCGCCGGCGCCACGGTGATGCCGATGCTGGGCGCCGCCAACCGCCAAGAGGATCGCTATCCCGATCCGGACAGGTTCGATATCCACCGGCAGGCCAGGGCGCACCTGGGCTGGGGGCACGGCGTGCACGTTTGCCTGGGTATGCACCTGGCCCGGTTGGAGATGCGGACCGCGATCAATCTGCTGCTGGACCGGCTGCCGAACCTGCGGTTGGACCCCGACGGCGACGACCCACACATCAGGGGGCAGGTTTTCCGGTCGCCGACCTCGGTTCCGGTGTTGTTTGACCCCCAGTAGCGCACCCCGCAACGGCGCCAGGCTTGCCAATCGGCTAGTTTCCAGTAAGGCTCTCCATAGCCCCTTGTACGAGTCAGAAGAGAGTGACAGGTATGTCTGAAACTGTAAAGGTCCGTTTCGAGCCGAAGATGATGATCGACGGCAAGCTCGTCGACGGTCAGGCCGGTACCTTCACCAACATCAACCCGGCCACCGAGGAGTCCCTCGGTGAGGTCGCCGATGCGTCCAAGGAGGACATGCACCGGGCCATCGACGCCGCCCGGCGGGCCTTCGACGAGACCGACTGGTCGACCAACAAGGAGCTGCGTAAGCGCTGCCTGCTGCAGCTGCACGACGCGATCGAAGAGGAGAAGGAAGAGCTGCGCGAGGAGCTCATTCTCGAAGTCGGCTCGCCGCGCGCCATCACCTTCGGTCCGCAGCTGGACGCACCGCTGGCCGACGGACTCAAATACCCGGCCCGGCTGATCGATGAATACGCCTGGGAGACCGACCTCGGCGACCGGGTGATCAGTTTGACCGGAGCGAACACCACGATCAAAGTCTGGCGGGAGCCGGTAGGTGTGGTCGGCGCCATCGTGCCGTGGAACTTTCCGTTCGAAGTGACCATCAACAAACTCGGCCAGGCACTGGGGAGCGGCAACACCGTCGTCCTCAAACCGGCGCCCAACACCCCGTTCAACGCGACCCGGCTGGGTCGGCTGATCGCCGAGAAGACCGATATTCCGGCCGGCGTGGTCAATGTCGTCACCGCATCGGATCACTTTGTGGGCGAGGAACTTACGCTCTCGCCCAAGGTCGACCTGATCTCGTTCACCGGGTCGACGGTGGTGGGTAAGCGGATCATGGAGAAGGGCGCGGCCACCATGAAGCGGCTGTTCCTCGAGCTGGGCGGCAAGTCGGCCACCATCGTCCTGGAGGACGCCGACTTCGGGCTGGCCTGCGCGATCGGCATCGCCCCCTGCATGCACGCCGGACAGGGCTGCGCCAATCCCACCCGAATGCTGCTGCCGCGATCGCGATACGAGGAAGGCGTGGCGATCCTGAAGAGCATCTACGAGAACGTCACCTGCGGCGACCCGCAGGATCCTGGAACCCTTTGCGGCCCAGTGATTTCCAAGCGCCAGTTCGACCGGGTGACGGAATACATCAAGAAGGGCGTCGAGGAGGGTGCCACCGCGCTGGTCGGCGGACCCGGTGCCGAGACCGGCTTCGACAAGGGATACTTCATCCGCCCAACGCTGTTTACCGATGTCGACAACAAGATGACCATCGCCCAGGAAGAGATCTTCGGGCCGGTGCTATCGGTCATCCCGTTCGATGACGAGGAAGACGCGATCCGGATCGCCAACGACAGCGTGTACGGCCTGGCCGGCAACGTCATGTCAGGCTCACTGGAGCATTCGCTGGCGGTGGCCCGCCGAATCAAGGCCGGCTTCATCGGCGTCAACGGCGGCGCCCCCTATGGCGCCGACACTCCGTTCGGCGGCTACAAGGAGAGCGGCGTCGGCCGGCAGAACGGTGTCGCTGGCTTCGACCAGTACACCGAGATCAAGTCGGTGGGATACCCCGCCGTCTGATTCGCTGCCCGACGGCCACCTGTGCCTTGGGGTACGGGTGTCTTTCGGTTGGGGCACGCTCGATCCCAGGCATCTCATAGACGCCGAGACCGCGACGCAAGCTGCGGCTGGGCACCCCGGCACTGTGCCGTCGTAGCGGTTAGACGACAATCGGGGGGAAATCACACGTGTCAAAGGAGACATATCCATGGCTGAAGCAGTCATCGTCGAGGCAGTTCGTTCCCCGATCGGCAAGCGCAACGGGGGGTTGTCGGGTGTCCACCCGGCCGAGCTGTCCGCGCAGGTCCTCAATGGTTTGGTCAACAGAGCCGGCCTCGACCCCGAGCTGGTCGAAGACGTCATCTGGGGCTGTGTGATGCAAGCCGGCGAGCAGGCCCTCGACATCGGCCGCACTGCGCTGCTGACTGCGGGCTGGCCTGAGACGGTGCCCGGCGTGACCGTTGACCGTCAGTGTGGATCGAGCCAGCAGTCGGTGCATTTCGCCGCGGCCGGCGTGGTGGCCGGTCACTATGACGTCGTCGTTGCCGGTGGAGTCGAGTCGATGTCGCGTACGCCGATGGGCGCGTCACTAGCCAACGGCGGACGGCCCTTCCCGGAAGGTTTCCTCTCCCGCTACAAGGGCCAGATCCCCAACCAGGGCATCGGAGCCGAGATGATTGCCGAGCAGTGGGGCTTCTCTCGCACCGACCTCGACCAATTCTCCCTGGACTCGCACGAAAAGGCTGCTGCCGCACAAGATTCCGGTGCTTTCGATGACCAGATCGTGGGCATCAAGGATCAAGACGGCAACGTCGTTCTCAAGGACGAGGGCATTCGCCGCGGCACCCCGATGGAGAAAATGGCTTCGCTGAAGCCGGCTTTCAAGGAGGACGGCGTGATCCACGCCGGTAACTCCTCGCAGATTTCCGACGGCTCGGCGGCCCTGCTATTCATGTCCGCTGAGAAGGCCAAGGAGCTGGGTATGAAGCCAATCGCCAGGGTGCACACCGCAACTCTGGCCGGCGCCGACCCGGTGATCATGCTGACCGCTCCCATCCCGGCCACCCAGAAAGCGCTCAAGCGCTCCGGGTTGTCCATCGGCGACATCGGCGCCTACGAGGTGAACGAGGCTTTCGCGCCGGTTCCGCTGGCTTGGCTCAAGGACATCGGTGCCGACAAGAACAAGCTCAACCCCAACGGCGGCGCGATCGCGCTGGGTCACCCGCTCGGCGGCTCCGGCGCCCGGATCATGACTACGCTGCTATATCACATGCGGGACAACGGAATTCGCTACGGTCTGCAGACGATGTGTGAAGGTGGTGGGCAGGCCAACGCGACGATCCTCGAGCTTCTGTGACGCAGCTCTCCGGCACCGCTCCGGGTGCGCTGACCGAGCGCCGCGGCAATGTGATGATCATCACGATCAACCGGCCCGAGGCGCGTAACGCGATCAACGGTGCGGTCAGCATTGCCGTCGGCGATGCGCTCGAGGAGGCGCAGCACGATCCCGAGGTACGGGCGGTGGTGATCACCGGCGCAGGCGACAAGTCGTTCTGCGCCGGTGCGGATCTCAAGGCCATCGCCCGTAGGGAGAACCTGTATCACCCGGATCATCCTGAGTACGGCTTCGCCGGGTACGTGCACCACTTCATCGACAAGCCCACCATCGCCGCGGTCAACGGCACCGCGCTGGGCGGTGGTACCGAACTGGCGTTGGCCAGCGACCTGGTGGTCGCCGATGAACGCGCCCAGTTCGGGCTGCCGGAGGTCAAGCGCGGTTTGATTGCCGCGGCCGGTGGTGTGTTCCGGATCATGGAGCAGTTGCCGCGCAAGGTGGCGATGCAACTGTTGATGACCGGTGAACCGCTATCGGCGGCTGACGCGCACCGCTGGGGACTGATCAACGAGGTGGTCAAGGGCCCGGTGCTGGATGCCGCACTGGAGCTGGCCGACCGGGTGACCTGCAACGCTCCGCTGTCGGTGCAGGCCAGCAAGCGCATCGCCTACGGCGTGGACGATGGCGTCGTCACCGGTGACGAGCCGGGCTGGGACCGCACGGTGCGGGAGATGAAGACGCTGATCCGCACCGAGGACGCCCGGGAGGGCCCGCTGGCATTCGCCGAGAAACGTGAGCCGGTCTGGAAGGCCCGCTGAAACGCGTTACGAAGCCAAAACGTTGACGGTCCAACCGAACAGCGCGGGCAGCAGCGCGCACGCGGGCACCAGCGCGCGGCGGGCCGGTCGCGGTGTGCTGGCCAACACCAGGCCGCGGGTGAGCAGCCGGTAGTCGCGGGTGACGCGGTGCCACGCGCGCTCGTAGGACTGCGGGTTGTCGTCGGCGATAGCGAGCACCGCCGCCCCGGCCTGCTTGACGGCCAGGCTGACACCCTCGCCGGTCAGCGCGTCTTCGTAGCCGGCGGCGTCGCCGACCAGCAGCACCCGACCGGCGACCCTGCGCGACACCACTTGCCGCAACGGACCGCAACCGCGAGCCGGTCCGCGCTCGGCACCGCGAAGGTGGCGTGAGAGCGTTGGGAACCAATCGAATTCGGGCCGGTGCGCAGACAGGATGGCCACCCCGACCAGATCGGGTTCCACGGGCGTCACGTACGCCTCACCCCACCGCGACCAGTGCACCTCAACAAACTCCGACCACGCCGGTATCCGGTAATGCCAGCGCAGGCCGTGGCGCCGAGGATTACCCGCGGTGGCCTTGATTCCGGCGGCCCGCCGCACCGTGGAATGCAGACCGTCGGCTCCCACCAACCACCGCGCCCGCACCCCAGCCGCGCGCACTCCGTGCGTGTCCTGTTCGACAGTGCTCACCTTGGCCCGGATCCACTCGGCGCCTAGCTCTTTGGCGCGGGCTGACAGTGTCGCGTGCAGGGTGGTGCGCCGTACCCCGCGTCCCGGCCCGGTGCGAAACAACGCCTCGGCGCGGTGGTGCTCGCTGATGTAGGCGATGCCCCGAAAAGGCCTGCCCGCGGGGTCGACGCCCAGTGTGTTGAGTTCGGCCAGCCCGCCCGGCATCAGGCCCTCACCGCAGGCCTTGTCGATCGGATCCTGTCGGGGCTCGGCCACAATTACTGAAAGCCCTTGGGCACGTGCGTGTAACGCGGTCGCCAGGCCGCCGGGCCCGCCACCGACCACCAGCAGGTCGGTGTCGAAGGTGTCGTGGTGCGTCACGAGTAGCCCAGCACCGAGTTCTCCACCCGCAGCCGCACTGTCAGCAGGGCGGCATTAGCCACGGTGAACACCAGCGCAGTGATCCACGCCGTGTGCACCAGTGGCAGGGCGACGCCTTCGACGACCACCGCAACATAGTTCGGGTGGTGCATGAACCGGTAGGGGCCACGTTTGACCAATTGCGCGTGCGGCAGCACGATGACGCGGGTGTTCCACCGCTTGCCCAACGAATTGATGCACCACCAGCGCAGACCCTGACACAGCGCCACAACGACCGCCATCGGCCAGCCGAGCCACCCGATGAAAGGCCGGTGCAACGCCCACGGCTCGACCAGGCAGCCGACTAGCAGGGCGGTGTGCAGGGCCACCATCACCAGATAGTGGCGCTGGCCAAACTCCTTGGCGCCCTGTGCGAAAGACCATGTGGCGTTGCGCTTGGACACCACCAGTTCGGCCAGTCGCTCTAGCGCGACCGCCAAGATCAGCAGGTAGTAATACATCGTGTCACCACTCTAAAAGCACCAACTCCGAGCAGAACGCCGGACCCATCGCGACCATCAGGCCGATCGAACCGGGCGGTGGGGGTGCGACGATATTGGCCGCGAGCACGTCCAATACCGAAACGGAAGACAGATTACCGTTGTCGTGCAGGGACTTCCGGGTGCAGTCCAGCGCGTGGGGGGACAGCCCGAGCGTGCTTTCGACAGCCTCGATCACCCGCGGCCCACCCGGGTGGCACACCCAGGTGGACACGTCGTCGGGCGTCAATCGGTGATCCGCCAGGAAATTGCGGACATCTTCCCCGAGGTACTTCTCGGCCACGGTGGCGACATCGGCCGACAGGACGATCCGGAAGCCATCGCTACCGATGTTCCAGCCCATCACGTCCTCGGTGTCGGGGTAGAGCCGACTGCGGGTGGCCAGCACTTTCGGTCCCGACGCCGCCCGCGCCGCGCCGATGCCGATGACGGCAGCCGCGCCGTCCCCGAACAGGCTGGATGCCACCAGATTGGCCACCGAGCTATCTTCGCGCTGAATGGTCAGCGAACATAACTCGACAGCCAGCAAGACCCCGACCTGGTTGGGAAAAGCACACAGGTAGTCGTGCATCCGCGCGATCCCAGCCGCGCCCGCGACACACCCCAAGCCGAATAGCGGGACCCGTTTGACGTCCTGACGCAACCCCACCCGGCCGGCCAGGCGCGCCTCGAGAGTCGGCACTGCCAGACCGGTCACCGTGGTGGAGAACACGACATCAACATCCGACGGATCGAGTCCGCACTTTTCCAACGCCTCCAGCAGCGCCTGCTCGGCCAGATCGAGAGCGACCTCGACGAACGCGTCGTTGGCCTCGGTGAACCCAGACAATTGCGAATAGCGTTCCAGCGCCAGCGCGGTGTGCCGAGATCGGACGCCGGTGCTTGCAGCGAACCGACGAAACTGCGGGCCGGCGAATTGGGTGAGTGCGGCAACGGCCTCCTCTTGGCTGTAGCGGTGTCGCGGAAATTTCACGGAGACCGCGGCCACGGACGGATCTCCGCCAGAGTGTGACGGGTCTCCGCCAGGGTGTGTAGTCATGGCTTTGTCACGCTGCCGAGGCCGGATGGGTTCAAACCGGCGTCACCGGGCCCGATTTGGTCGGCTGCTGGCGGGGTACTAACTGGCGGGGTACTAAGTCGGGGATGCGGGCATAGGCCGAATCGTCGACGGATAGGTTGAAAAGAATGCGGATTCTGGTGACAGGTGCCACCGGATATGTGGGCTCGCGGCTGATCACCGCGCTGTTGGCCGAGGGCCATGAGGTGTTGGCGGCTACCCGAAACCCGGCTCGGCTCAAGCATTTCGGTTGGTCCCACGAGGTAGTGCCGGTGCAACTGGATGCGTCGGACCGGAAGCAGGCTCACGCAGCGCTGGCCGCAAGTACTGAAGCTTTCGGCCCGATCGACGTGGTGTACTACCTGATCCACGGGATCGGCCAGGACGGCTTCCGCGACACCGACAACGCTTCTGCCGCCAACGTCGCTGGCGCCGCCCGCAAGGCCGGGGTGTCGCGGATCGTTTACCTGGGCGGCTTCGTGCCCGACGACGACGCCCTGTCCGAGCACCTGACCAGTCGCGCCGAGGTTGCCCAGGCGCTTAGCGTGCAGGGCGGGCCGGACCTGGTGTGGCTGGGCGCGGCACTGATCATCGGTGCGGGGTCGACGTCCTTCGAGATGCTGCGCTACGTCGGCGACCGTTTCCCGGTGATGCCAATGCCGGGCTGGATGCACAACGACTTGGACCCGATCTCGATCCGCGATGTGTTGCACTACCTGATTGCGGCGGCCGACGCGGACCAGGTGCCGGCCGGGGCCTACGACATCAGCGGCCCGGAGACCACGTCCTATCGCGAGCTGCTCAAGAAATACGCCCGCATCTCGGGACGCTGGCACGCTGCCTGGCGGGTGCCGCACATCGACACGTCGGTCGCCTCGCTGTTCACCGCCCTGGCACTGCCCGTGCCGAGCGGTCTGGCCAGTGACCTGGTGGAGTCGCTGGATCACCCGATGCGCGCCTCGGGTAGCGGTTTGACCGAACTGGTCCCCGACCCGCCCGGTGGCCGGCTTGGACCCGACGAGGCGATCGCGCTGGCGCTGTCCGGTCACACCAACGAACCGCCTCGTCCCGTCAACGCGCTGTCCGACCCGCACCATCTCGCCGACACCGACCCCGCGTGGGCGGGCGGCGACGCGCTGCGCATCCGTCGCTGGGCCGGGACGGTGACACCGCCGATCGTGCGGCCTACGCTGCGTCTGGTTAACATCGTTCCCGGCCCGGTGGCCGGTGCGCTGCGCACCAGCTTGGACATTCTGCTCGCCCTGACCCCGAAGGTCCGCTTTGCATGACTGATACCGCCAGCCCGCACCGTGTCAGCGCGGTACAAGAGTTTCGCCGCGCGATCACCAATGTCGCTGTGCCCCATCATGAACCGCCCGCACTTGTACTGCGGCGGCGCATCATCGTCGCCATCACGCTGGTGCTCGGCGCGGTCACGCTGGGCTTCACGTTGCGCACTTCACCCGGCCAGACAAGCTTCTACTGGTTGACGTTGTTGCTGGCGGCGGTGTGGGCCGGGGGTTCATGGATATCCGGACCGCTGCACCTGGGCGGCATCTGCTGGCGTGGACGCAACCAGCGTCCGGTCATCACCGGGACCAGCATCGGGCTGTTGCTTGGCGGCGCCTTCTTGCTGGGCGGACTGCTCGCCCGCGAGATACCGCCGGTGGCCAACCTGATAACCCGGGTCCTGGTACTGAGCCATCAGGGTTCGTTCCTGCTCGTAGTGCTGATGACGGTGATCACCGGAGTGGCTGAAGAGATGTTCTTCCGCGGTGCACTTTTCACCGCGCTGGGCCGGCGGTTCCCCGTGGTGATCTCCACGCTGCTGTACGTGGTAGCGACGATGGCCAGCGGAAACCCGATGCTGGGCTTTGCGGCGATCATCTTGGGCATGGTGTGCGCACTGGAACGCCGAGCCACCGGTGGGGTGTTGGCGCCGATGCTGACCCACTTCTTCTGGGGCCTGATCATGGTGCTTGCACTGCCTCCGTTATTCGGGCTCTGACGACTTGGTGCGTCAGCGCTCGTAATGCCGCAACGCGTGCCGGCCACGCCGCGAACCAGTACATCCGGCCCGGCATGCCGCTGGGCAGGAAGGTCGCCCGCTGGGTGTAGGTCGTTCCGCCGCCGACCTTTGGCAGCACCGCCAGTTCCAGCCACATGCAACCCGGGGAGCGCTCGGTACCACGCAGCCGCAGCAGCCGGCCAGGTTCCCGCTGCACCACCTGCCAACCACAGTCGGTGACGGCATGCTCGGCTGCGCGCCACACGTCGTCGGGCGCGGCGGCGGTCGTGGCCGTCCGGACATCGGTGTAGACGATCTCGCCGGCCCACTGCGGATCGCTGGGCAATGCTTCGGGGGGCGGCGAGTCCCAGTCCGCTCCGGCCTCACCGCGCGACGCGCGAGCCAACGCGAGCTCGACGGCACGTCGGTAGCCGGTCAGCCCGCCCAGCGGCGGGTCGACAATGTCGTCGATGTCCGAATTGCGCATTACCGCATCGCATTCCAGTGATTCGATAAGCGGCCGCGCCAGCTTGGGCGGGATGGGGGTGACCGTGCCGACCCATAGGCTGGCGATGGTCGGCGTCAGGAAGGGCAACACGATCAGGCGGCGTCGGTGCAATCCGGCGACTTGGGCGTAGATCCGCATCATGTCGCCGTACTCCAACACATCGGGGCCGCCGATGTCCCAGGTCCGGGATTCCGGCACCGGCGCGGTCGCGGCCGCGGCCAGGTAGTACAGCGCGTCGCTGACCGCGATCGGCTGGATTCGGTTGTGCACCCACTTCGGCGTCGTCATCACCGGCAGCCGGTCGGTGAGGTGACGGATCATCTCAAACGACGCCGATCCGGACCCGATCACCACACCGGCCTGCAGCACCACCGTTTCGATGCCGGAATCGATCAGTTGCTTGCCCACCGCCTTGCGAGATTCCAGATGGGGCGAGAGCCGGCCGTTGGGGGGATGCAGGCCACCCAGATAAACCACCCGGCGGATCCCGGCGCGCCGAGCGGCCGTCACTACATTGCGCACGGACTGGGCCTCGGCGGCGGCGAAATCTTTGGACCCGCCCATCGAGTGCACCAGGTAGTAGACGACGTCGATGTCCTCGAACGCCGCGATCAGCGAATCGAGATCCGCGAGGTCTCCTTCGGCGACCTCTGCCCGAGAGCGCCACGGCACGTGCGCGAGTTTGTCCGGGTTGCGTGCCAGCGCACGCACCGCGTGACCCTTTTCCAGCAATTGCGGCACCAGTCGCGCGCCGATGTACCCGGTGGCACCGGTGACCAAGCAGTGAGTCATGAACCCCGTATTCCCTGTCGCTCGGTAATCATTCGGAGTCGAGGATGCGGCGGACTGTTCGGGCGGCGGGATCGTGTGGCCGATGCCGACGAGTGCGGGGCAAGGATCCAGTAGGCTACTAATCGAACGTTCGGCAGGTATGATTCGGACTTGGTTGTTTCCTGGCTGCCCGCGTCGTCGGACTAATCGAGGAGGTTGCGTCGGTGGTAAGTGAGGACACTTTGCTGCGCCAGCGACAGGGCGCACAGCTGCGCCTAGTCCTGAACCGTCCGGCCACCTTGAACTCTGTGGACGCAGCAACGCTCAGCGCGTTGACGGCCGCGGTCGAAGAAGCCGGCAACGACCCGCAGGTTCGCGTTGTCGTCCTCACCGGCAACGGTCGCGCCTTTTGCTCGGGAGCCGATGTTGCGACCCGGGACCAGAGTGGCGCCGACGGGGGCACGCTAGCCGCCGCAAATCGGGCGGTTCAGGCGATCCGAACATCGGACAAACCTGTCGTGGCGGCGGTCAACGGGCTGGCGGCCGGGGTAGGTGCATCCCTCGCTCTTGCCTGCGATGTGGTTGTCGCTCAGGAGTCTGCTTACTTCTTGCTCGCATTCACCAACATCGGACTGATGCCAGACGGCGGCGCTACCGCGGTGATACCCGCCGCTATCGGGCGGGCGCGGGCGTTGCGGATGGCGCTGATGGCTGAGCGTGTCTCGGCCACAGTGGCCGAGCAATGGGGTTTGATCGGGATGGCCGTCGAGGAGGCGAAGTTCACCGAGGTCGTCGAGGCGGTGGCAGCCAAGTTGGCCGCGGGGCCGCCATTGGCCATTGCCGAGACCAAACGTGCCATCAACGAGTTCACGCTGGAGCGATTTGATGCCGCGCTAGATTGTGAAACCACCGGGCAGAGAATGCTCATGAACACCGAGGATTTTCGTGAGGGGATTCGGGCTTTTCGCCAGAAAAGGCGTCCGGCGTTCAATGGCCGCTAGCGGTGCTTTGCGGCAGTGTCGGGCGTCTCCGGTTGGGTGTCCGGCCAGCTCCGTCAATGTCCGCGACCCCAGCCCGGCGCACGGTGCGACACACCGTGCATTTGCTCGCCGGCGAACCATTCGCACACCAGCAGGAGGCGGTGGCCGATGAGTCCGAAGGACCCATCAGAATCCGAATCCGCGCGATTTGCGGGTTCACGTACGACCGCGCGGGCCTTGAAAAACAACCCGGCAGGCTTGGCGACGCTACGTGAGGTGGCACGTCGCGAATTCGTCGAACGGGGCTTCCACGCCGTATCGATCCGCGACATCGCCAAAGAGGCCGGTTTGAGCCTGTCGGTGCTATACCACTACTACGCCAGCAAGCAGGAACTGCTCTACGGCGTGCTGAACGAGGCGATCGACAGTTTCCACAAGATCCTTGAGCGGCACTCGGCCGATTCGACCACCGACCCGGTGCAGCATTTCTTGGTGCTGGTGGACAGCATGGTTGAATACCGCGCCAAGCTGCGCGTCGACAGCCTGCTTTTCATCCGCGAGATACGCAACCTCGAACCCGACTACGCTCGGCGCCTCTCGACCCGGCAGGCCGATGTGGTGGGCCTGTTCGACGCTGCCATCGCTGCCGGCCTGGCGGCAGGTGTCTTTCATACTCCATATCCCGACGACGCTCGCCGCACGCTGATCGCCGCGCTCAACGCAATCCCGGAGTGGTACCGTCCCTCGGGCACGATCGGCATCGATGAGCTGACCAAACGGTACCGTCGGCTGGCACTGGCATTGATGGAATACGGCACCGACGGCGATGGCGGGGCCGGGGTCTGAGAAGCCCCGACGCAGTATTTGCCGGCAGCCATCGAAAGGACGTGTCGTGGCCGGACGGCCGGAGCAAAACGAAACGGACTCTTGCTCGTTGAACCGTTTGAACCGTCGACCCGATGTCCATGATGTGTTTGCCGTAGCAGCGATCGGTGAACGCACGTGGCAGTCGTGTCATACCGATGCCCGTGGTGGCCGGATGTTCGGCGGCCAAACGCTTGCCCAATTGCTCACCGCGGGTTACCAGTCGGTCGGCGACCACCTGGTGGCGAGCAGTCTTAGCGTGACGTTCCTGCGTCCGGGGGACGGCGGCGCAGTCTGCGAGTACCGGGTTGGACACGCACACGACGGACAATCGTCGGCGGTTCGCGACGTGACCGCCTGCCAAGACGGTGTGCCGGTTGCCTTGGCCGCGATCGGCTTTCGTCGACCCGATGCGTGTGCCTGGTCGCATCGGCATGGCGTGGGAGACGCCACACCGGATCCGCGTGCTCGTCCCGGTCTGCCGCACCCGGCGCGAGCGATCCCCGCGGGGGCCTTTGATGTCTGCTACCTCGATACCCGCGAGGACGGGTTTTTCGTGCGGCGGTTGTGGTTCAGAGCCCTGGGGCAACTACCCGCCCACCCGGCCATCCACCACGGGATAGTGGCGTTGATCAGTGATCTGTATCTATTCGAACCCGCGCTCGTCGAGAACGGCTACGCCGCCGACGACAGGCGCATTCGGTACGCCACGACGCAGCACAGCATGTGGTTCCACGACCTGGTGACGACCGATCAGTGGTTGCTGATCGAGTCGCGTTCCCCGGTGAGTGCCGGTGGTCGCGGCTTGGTGACAGCGCAGGTCCGCGGCCCAGGCAACACGGTGGTGGCTACGGCCGTGCAGGAGGTCGCGATCCGCCTCCCATCCGAGTCCCCGGCGTGACGACCCGCGGTGGGACGGTGGGTTGGGGACTGGCCGGCCCAGCGTGTCTCCTGGCTGCAAAGCCGTCGTAGCTATTTACCACTCGGTAATCTGTGTCGATGAGTTCGGAGAAAACCTCAAGACGGTCCCGCGTACTGCAAGAGGCTGCGCGGTTGTTCATGGCCTGCGGATACAGCGGAACGTCGATGGACGACATCGCTTCGGCGCTCGGCTTCACCAAGCCCGCCCTCTACCACTATTTCCAGGCCAAGTCCGACATCCTTTACGAGATTTACAGCAACGTTGCCGAGGAGATAAACGCGCGGGTGCAGCGGCACCCGCCCGATTGGAGTCCCGATCGACGACTGCATCAGATGATGCACGACGTCATGGATCTAGTGCGCCAGATGCCCGTGGAAGTAACGGTGTTTTTCCAGGAGGGGCCGCTGCTGTCCAGCTGTCTGCCACGTCGTCAGGCCAAGGCGCTGCGCGCTCTGGAGCAGCGATTCACCGACTACGTCGTCGACGCGGTGGACGACGCCATGCAGGCCGGCATCATGAGGCCGATGGATCCCACCCTTACCGGCTACGCGTTCATCGCAATGGTGTCGTGGGCCGCGCGGTGGTACCGGCCCGGCGGGCGAGCGAGTGCCAGCGAGATCGCCGACTTGTACTTCGCCATCGCCATGGACGGGGCCCGATCTCCTGGGGAGCCGGCTCGCTGAGCGGGACGTTGCAGGTTGCCTGAATTGACTAGATGATAAGCCGATGCTCGGTTTTGAGAGGGATTTACCCTTGATATAGCGTAGTTTTGACTATGCTAAGGGTGTTGACGCCTTACCATCTGATAAGTAACGTCGCATCGGAACGCGGGTGGTGCTGTTACCCGCCCCGGCTTGGCGGTGCCAGGCCAACTCGAACCGACCGGCTATCCGACTGTGCTGGAGACGCAACGTTGCGAACAACGAAGACATTGCGCCAGGGGGCGTGCTGTGCGAGTCGGGTGAGCGCGTGAGCAGCGACGTCGGTTGGGAGCAACTGCTGCGGTTTCGGGAGGATTTCCGCGGCTGGGTTGCCGGTGCGGCTGAGCAGCTCGACGGGTTGCGGATGGTGGCAAACAGTCCAGCGGAGCAGCTCGGTCAGGCCCGTGCGCTGCAACGACTCTTGTACGAATCAAGATGGGCTCGACACGGGTGGCCCGACCACGCCGGCGGCCTCGGCGGATCGGTGTTATTGCGCGGTGTCGTTGGCGAAGAACTGACGAAGGCCGGTTACCCGCCGCCGTTCGCTTGCAGCCTGATCGAAGTACTGGGGCCTGCGGTGCTTGAGTTCGGCAGCCCGGAGCTGGTCGCCGAATTTTTCCCCCGTCTGCTCGACGGTACCGATGTCTGGTGCCAAGGATTCTCTGAACCCGAGGCCGGAAGCGATCTCGGTGCTTTGCGCACCCGAGCGGTCGATGCCGACACGCACTGGGTGGTGAGCGGACAGAAGATCTGGACGTCGTATGCCATGGGCGCGCAACGTTGCCTGCTGCTGGCGCGAACCGGCGACGTCTCCGCGGGATTTCGGGGTGTTACCGCGTTGTTTGTCGACATGGACTCGCCGGGTGTCCAGGTCCGCCCGCTGCGCGCGATGACGGGCGACGACGAGTTTGCCGAGCTGTTCTTCGACGAGGTCGAGGTGCCGAAAGCGCGCACCGTCGGTGTGGTGGACGGCGGCGGCGAGGTGGTGCGAAAGGTGTTGGGCAACGAGCGTGGGGTGTTGGCGTGGCAGCGGCAGGCCTGGCTGCATACCCGACTGCGCGACGCTATCGCCGGTGCCGATGCTGGTGCCAGTGCGCCCGCAGCTGGTCACGTTGGCGATGCGTACGTCGCCCTGCATGCACTCCGCTTGCGAGTGCGGGAAACCTTCCACGCCGCGGCGGCGGGTTGCGACGTCGGCGCTGGCACGTCGGTGGACAAGATCTTGCTGTCGACTGCCGAGAAGGCGGTCTTTGACACCGCGCTCAAGCTCGAACCGCAGCTGATCCTGCTGAATGACGGTCCTGTGGCCGCTCGCTGGCGCTACGACCACACCTATTCGCGCGCCTCGTCGATCTATGGCGGTACCGCGGAGATTCAACGAAACATCGTGGCTGAGCGCCTCCTCCGCCTTCCCCGAGAGAGGTGAGCACTTCGTTGGATGCCGTCGTCGACCAACAGCTCCATGACACGACCGCGTTGCTACTGGCAGGTTGCGAACCGGCCGAGGTACCCGATCGACTGCTGCGCTCGGGCTGGTACGAACTGTGGGAGGAAGAACCGCAGGCCGCAGCGCACGCGCTCTTTGCACAGCAAGGCCGCTTGGCCAAGTCGTCAGCAATGCTTTCGCTGCTGGCCGGACCTGTTCTCGCCGGTGTCGCAGAGCCGTGCGCGGCGCTGTTCCCGACGCCCGCACGCGTCGGCCCGACCCGCGGCGATGGGTCCGAGGTCCTCGCGTTGACGTACGCCACCGCTCTCGATCGGGTGGACCGTGCGGTCATGGCCGTGACCCGGGCGGGCGGCCTCCAGGTCGTCGCGCTGCGACGTGACGAGCTCACGGTCAGGCCGCTGCGGGGGCTCGATCCCGATCTCGGACTGTGCTGGGTGGACGCGACATGCGCAATCGGCGGCGCCGAGCCGCTGGCGATCGGTGACACCGCGGCGCAGCGGTGTGCACACGCTCTCGCACTCGCGCGCCGGCTCTTGGCAGAGGAGATGAACGGTCTAGTCGGCGCGCAGCTGCAGATGGCGGTAGACCACGCACAGTCACGAGCCCAGTTCGGCCGCAAAGTCGGTTCCTATCAGGCGGTCAAGCACCGTCTTGCGGAGACTTTCGTCGCCGCCGAGAGCGCGCGGCTGGCTACCGCAGCGGCGTGGAGCGACCCACACCCGAATGCGTCGGTGATGGCCAAGGTGCACGCAGGAATAGCGGTCGACATTGCCAACCAGCACTGCCTTCAGGTGCTGGGCGGGATTGGTTTCACCTGGGAGCACCCGTTTCACCGTTACTACCGTCGGGGCCGCGTTCTTGACCTTTTGCTGGGCTCGGCGACACAACTGACCGAATGGACAGGCCGTCAGCTTCTCGCGACCGCCCAGCTTTGGCCGCTGGCTCCGCTTTAGCCCGCCTCGGCACACCCCCTAGTCCCCGACTTTGGGCAGTACCCAACCCGGCCGGCAGCCCCCGCGGCGGCACAGGCCTTACATCAATTACGGAAGCCTTACGTCAACTACGGAAGCCTTACGTCAACTACGGAAGAGGACCAAACATGCTGTGCTGGACCGAAGAACAACTGATGTACCGCCACGCGGTGCGTCGGTTCGTGGAGGCCAAGGTGGCGCCCAAGCGCGAGGCACTGGAGTTCGAGGGCCTGCCGCCGTACGACATTCTGCGCCAGTTCTACGACGAGTTCGGCGTTGGTACGGCCGCTATGGAGCGGTTCGAGGCGTCGATGAGCGGACGAGAAATGCCTCCTCGTTTCGCGGCGGAGAAGCTCATTCCGCTCATCGAGTTCTCCCGGTACTGTCCCGGAATCGCTGTTGCGCTGGGGACCAGTATCGACCTCACCGCGGGGGCGATCCTTCGCGGTGGCACCGTAGAGCAGAAACGGCGGTGGGTGCCAGACTTGCTTACCCTGAACAAGATTGGGGCATGGGCCATTACCGAGCCGGAGTCCGGATCCGACGCGTTCGGGTCGATGCGCTCGACGGCCCGCCCGGTGACCGGGGGCTGGCTGCTCAATGGCAGTAAGACGTTCATCAGCAACGGTCCATACGCCGATACCTTGGTCTTCATCTGCAAGCTTGATGATGGCGCCGAGGTGTCGCCGCGCCATCGTCCCATCCTGACTTTTGTCCTCGACCGGGACATGCCGGGCATGTATCAAAGCAAGCCGCTGCGCAAGATGGGTCAACACTCCTCGCCTACCGGGGAGTTTCAGCTGCAAGATGTCTTCGTGCAAGAAGACCGATTGTTGCGGGGTCCTGATCGGCCGATCCGCGGTGGCGAAGGCGCCAAGGACAAGAGCGCGACCGCGACCTTCGCCATGGAGCGGGCCAGCGTGGCCGCCACGGCACTGGGAATCGTCGAGCGGTGCCTCGAGCTATGTATCGACTATGCCCGCAGTCGCGTTCAATTCGGTCGCCCGATTGGCGACTACCAACTGATTCAACTCAAGCTGGCCAAGATGGAGGTGGCCCGGCTCAACATCGAGCACCTGGTGCTGCAATACATGGCGATGGCCGACGCCGGGGCGCGGCCCACTTTGGCCGAGGCCTCGGCTGTGAAACTCTATGCCGCGCAAGCGGCAATGGACGTCGCGCTGGAAGCGGTCCAGGTGTACGGCGGCAACGGCTACATGGCGGAGAATCATGTCGAGCAACTGTGCCGCGATGCCAAGGTGTTGCAGATCTACGGCGGCACCGATGAGATCCAGATTCGCGCCATCGCCAAAGACCTGCTGAACCGGAATTGAGGTGCCGGTTCAGCAGTGCGGGTCTTCGGCACCTACGATTGCGGGCTTCCGAGCTGCAAGGTACCGGCCCATAGCGTCACGAGGGTATCGGACCATGCCTGTTCTCCAGGCAGCTCAAGTTCGTTGCCGCGCCCGGCGATATACAGGCAGCGCTCGGTGCTCCACACCAGCGCGCGAGCGAGTTCGATGCTTGGCAACCCGGGCGGTAGCGCACCCTGTTCTCGCAACGCGTCGACCTCAGCGGCGATCGCGTCGGCGAACCGCGACATGGCCCCCTGCCACTGGATCTCGAGTTCTGGGGACGCCGGCCAGTGTTCCATCACGACGCGCAGCAGGACGCGATGCGTGCCCCAAAGCTCCAGTGCCGAGTTGATGCTGACCCGCAGCGACTCCACCATCGTCATAGCTGGCCGAGTCAAAAAGGGGCTGGCGACTGCGAACACCTCGTCCATGACGTTGACGAGCAGGCCCGCCACCACACCCAGCTTGGAGCTGAAGTAGTGATAGAAGCTGGCCCTGGACAGGCCCGCCCCCTCTAAGATCTGGGCCACGCTCAACTCCGCGAATGGCCGTTGTTCCAACAGGGTCTCGGTGGCCCTGAAAATTGCCAGTTCGGTCTCGCTTGCCCCGGTGCGGATACGCGGACGGTCGACCAAGCGCGCCGCGGCCAAATCGCGCCTGGCGTCAGGTGGATTAGGCAAAGCAGCATCCCTTTCCTGACGGCAAACGGCGACGCCAGATTACCAGCGTTCGCAGCGCATGCCGTCGTTCTCGGCGCGGACGACTGTCCGCTTCTTGTGTACTACCTGCGGAAACAACGCCGATAGCCGATCCGTCTAAGTGTCTAGACACGTGCTCAATCAGGAGTGGTAGCCATCTGGACCGTCGCGGACACGCGTGCTTGGCAAGCGGCTTACTGCTATCTAATCACGCGTATATACAGCTGTGTATACGTGTGTCATACTACAACGGATTTCGCTCGTCGGCACTGTCGATGCTCTGCTTAGGAGGCGCTGTTGAACGCAACGCTTGTCGCCTTGCGGCCGGTGCGCGCGGTCGGCGGCTTCTATGCGATGGCGATCGATACGCTGCTCGCCGTACCGCAAAGACCGTTCGCGTGGCGCGAATTCCTCCTGCAGAGCTGGTTCGTCGCCCGCGTCTCGATTGCGCCCGCACTGATGTTGGCGATCCCGTTCACGGTGCTCAACGTCTACACCCTCAACATCTTGTTGATCGAGTTCGGCGCTGCCGATTTCTCTGGCACCGCTGCAGCGATCGGTACTGTCACGCAGATCGGGCCGATCGTCACCGTGCTCGTTGTCGCGGGAGCCGGAGCCACGGCGATGTGTGCAGACTTGGGGGCGCGCACCATCCGCGAGGAACTTGACGCGCTGCGGGTGATGGGGGTCGACCTGATTCGGACGTTGGTTGTACCAAGGGTTTTGGCGGCCACGTTCGTCGCACTCATGCTCTCGGCCCTGGTCACCATCGTCGGGCTAGTCGGCGCCTTCATCTTCTCGGTGTTCTTCCAGCACGTCACGCCCGGAGCGTTCGTCGCGGGCCTGACGCTGATAACCGGGATGCCACAATTGATCATCTCACTGGTCAAGGCGCCGCTTTTCGGCCTGGCCGCAAGCCTGATCGCTTGCCACAAAGGCATTTCCGTCGGGGGAGGGCCAGCGGGGGTGGGCAATGCCGTCAATGAAACCGTCGTCTACACATTCATGGCCCTGTTTCTGATCAATATCCTCGCCACCGCCGTCGGAATCGAGATGACTCGATGAGTGTCTACATTCCGCGGTCGACCTTTCCGCGTCTGCGTCGGGCAGGGCGCGGCGCCTTGGCGACATGGCACCGCATCGGCGGGCAAACCGAGTTCTACGCCAAGACCATTGGCGCAACCGCCGAAGCGCTTCGGCGTTACCGAACCGAGGTTCTGCGACTGATCGCCCAAATGAGTTTGGGTACAGGAGCTTTGGCCATTATCGGCGGCACGGTCGTGATCGTCGGCTTCCTCACCGTCACCACCGGCGCACTGGTGGCGGTGCAAGGCTACAACACCTTGGCGGGCGTGGGTGTGGAGGCATTGACTGGATTCGCATCGGCTTTCGCCAACGTCCGCCTGCTTGCTCCGGCGACCTCCGCGTTCGGGCTGGCTGCCACCATTGGAGCGGGCGCCACCGCACAGATCGGGGCCATGCGCATCAACGAGGAGATTGACGCGCTGGAAGCCATGGGTATCCATTCGATCGCCTACCTGGCCTCGACCCGGCTGGCCGCCGGCATGATCGTGGTGGTCCCGCTCTACTGCATCGCGGTCCTGATGTCTTTCCTGTCGGCTCGGGTCGGAACCACCTACATCTACGGCCAGTCCACCGGTGTCTACGACCACTATTTCAATACATTCCTCAATCCCGACGACCTATTGTGGTCGTTCCTGCAGGCCCTGTTGATGGCCGCCGTGGTGATGTTGGTGCACACCTACTACGGATACAACGCCACCGGCGGGCCGGCAGGCGTCGGCGAGGCGGTTGGCCGCGCCGTGCGCACTTCGTTGGTGGCCGCGTCGGCCGTAACGATGCTGTCCTGCCTGGCCATTTACGGGCAATCCGGCAACTTCAACCTCTCGGGATGATGGATGGATGACCTACCAGAAAGCGGCAGCGGGCTCTCGCTGCGAAACGCCCAGGAGCGGACTGGTGAAACGGAAATGACACCACCGCCGAGTACGCCTGCCGATCCCAACGCCATGGTGGACCGGCTCACTGCGCTGTGGGGAGAGACGCGTTGGCACACCTGCTGGAGTCCGTCGGCCGGAGTTGGTGTCTATATCCACGCGGGCCGGTTCCGAAAAGACCTCGACCTGTGGTGGGTGCATGTTGCGGCGTACCTGCCGGACAACAAACTGGCGGTCGACCGCTTCTGGTGTCGCAATCGCAACGCGGCCGGATTGTCCTGCGATCAACTGGACCTGACGATTACCACGCAGGGATGGGCAGCCACGTTCGACGGTGTGGGCCAACTGTGCGATACCGAATCGCTGACCCGAGCTTCACGTGGCAGCTCCGCGCCGTCGGTGCGTCTGCGCTGGGAGCTCAGCGCCACGCCGTTGGCACCCGTCTGGGACATGTACGACGGTGTCTCGTGGCAACACGACTTCGCTTCTGCGGGGCACATTCAGCAGGCCAGCGCAACGACCGGGACGCTGTGGATCGACGACCACGCCTACCCCCTGGACGGCGTGGGGTTCAAGGACCATTCCAGTGGCGCGCGCAGTTTCCAGACGTGGGTTGGTCACGCGTTTCTGGTCGGTGAGATTTCCGGTCGGGTGGTCCATGCGGTCACCATCGTTCGCGAGGACTCCGGAGCACAAACCATGGGCGTGACCATGACACCGGGGGAACAAGCGTCGGTGACCGGCTTCGACGTGCTACCGCTGGCCTCGTTCGACGGTGCACCGCACGAGCAGAAACTGACGATTGAAACCAGCGCGGGCTCTATTGCACTGCACGCCAAGTTAATTCACGCACTGCCCATCACGATCACGGAGGCCAACGACAACTTCAACGGCGTGGACTGGGATTTGGAGGGCGATCCGATGATCATGGTCGAGGGCATCGTCGCGCTGACCGACGAGCGGGGTGAGGTCGGCTACGGATTCCTGGAACGCAGCGCGCGCCGCAGTAAGCGAGGCCTGCAATGACACCGGGTGCGCATCGCGGAGCAGTGTCAGCGAGATAACTTATGCCGCAGCCTAAACGTCACTTCCCCAAGGGCGCTTGGACCCTTGTGTTGCTGCTTGTCATCGTCGGTGTTCTCGTGCTTACCAACGAACTGTTCACCCAGTCCTTTCGGTCCACCGTCACGGTTACGCTGACGTCCAGCCGAACGGGGCTAGTGCTGGAGCCGGGCGGCAAGGTCAAGATGCGTGGTGTTCAGGTCGGTCGCGTTGCCCGAGTGACCGGTGGCGGCGAGGCAGCGCAGCTCACATTGCTCATCGACACAGACGAAGTCCCTTTTATCCCGGCGAATGTCGAAGCCAGAATCCGCGCCACGACCGCGTTCGGTGCCAAATACGTCGACCTGATCTATCCGGAACACCCGGTTCGCCAGCGCCTCACCGCCGGCCAGGTCCTGACATCGCAGAATGTGACTACCGAGGTCAACACGGTGTTCCAAAACCTTACCGCAGTTCTGCGGCAGGTCGACCCGGCGAAGCTGAACTCGGTGTTGTCCGCGTTGGCTGACGGTTTACGGGGACAGGGACCGGCAATCGGTCGGGCCACAACGGCAGCGAATCATATACTGCTGGAACTCAATTCGAGGTCTGAAACCATCAAGGCCGACTGGCGGGCATTCGCCGGAGTGACCGATACCTACGGCGCGGCCGTTGGCCACATGATGGCGATTCTGGACGCTGCCAGTGCGACCAGCCAAACCATCACTGCCAATGCCAGGTCACTGGATGCGTTGTTGGTCAACGTCATCGGGCTTGCCAACAGCGGCATCGGGTTACTTGCCCCAAATGCGAACACACTAGTCAACGCGGTTACCACCGCTCAGCCCACGATCGACCTGCTGCTGAAGTACAACCCCGAGTACACCTGCATGCTGGTGGGTGCGAAATGGATGCTCGACCACGGTGGCTACGATTTTGCAGGAGGTTCAAACGGCAGTTCGGTCCTGGTTGACGCCGGGATACTCTTCGGCGACGATCCGTACCGATACCCCGACAATCTTCCGATCGTCGCGGCGAAGGGCGGTCCTGGCGGCGCGCCCGGATGCGGTTCGCTACCCATCGCCGACAACAACTGGCCCGTGCGGCAATTGGTCACCAATACCGGCTTCGGCACTGGATTGGACTGGCGGCCCAATCCGGGAATCGGACACCCCTTCTACGCTGACTACCTGCCGGTGACGCGCGGGACTCCGCAGGCACCCACGGTGCAGGGCCAGCTGCCCGGTCCGGCGATCGGGCCCGCACCCAACCCCGGCGCCCCGGCGTATGGTGCGCCGCTGTACAACCCAGACGGAACTCCCTTGTACCCGGGACTACCTCCCGGTGTTCCATCGGACACCCCGCCACCGGACCCTGCCGCGGTTCCGCCCGGCGCCGAACCCTTCCAGCCCCCGGTACCAGCTCAGGTTCGGCCGACACCCGGCCCGCCCCCACCGTGAATCGGCCGCGTCGAGGCAGTGCGGACCGCATCAACCCGAAGAGAGGTACGTGGTGAGAGATCATCTTTCCCGCGCGCTGTGGCGTCTGGGGATATTCACCGTGGTCTGTCTGCTGGGCATCTTCGCGCTGTTTGTTGTGTTCGGTCAACTGCGATTTGAGCCGGAAGTGGGATACCGGGCCCAATTTAGCGACGTATCCGGTTTGGCCGGAGGCAATTTCGTGCGTATTGCCGGGGTCGAGGTCGGCAAGGTCACAAAGATTCGCATACAACCTGATGCCACAGTCATCGCGGAATTCAACGTTGACCCCACGGTACAACTGACCAAGAGCGACCGTGCGATCATCCGTTATGACGATCTGATCGGCGGGCGCTACTTAGCTCTCGAGCAAGGCGCCGCAGGCACGGAAAAGCTGCGACCGGGCGACACCTTGCCAATGGCCAACACCTCGCCCGCACTCGATCTCGATGCGCTGATTGGGGGCTTCCGGCCGCTATTTCGCGCCCTGAACCCCGATCAGATCAATGCCTTGTCGGGTCAGCTGATCCAGGCTTTCCAGGGACAAGGCGGCACCATTGCTTCTTTTTTGACCGAGACGGCTGCCTTGACTAACACCCTTGCCGACCGTGACGAGCTGATCGGTGAGGTGATCACCAATCTCAACGTCGTGATGGGTTCGCTGAGTGACCAGAACACCCAGTTCGGCAAGGCTGTGGATGCGTTGAGTCAATTGCTGGGCAGCCTGCGTGAGCACAAGACGGACATCACCAACTCGATCGCCTACACCGACGTCGCGGCCGGCAATCTCGCAAGACTGCTGGGCGCGACTCGTCCAGGGCTTCGGCAGATCGTGCATGAAACAGACCGGGCCGCAACGATCGTGGTTGCCGATCACGACTACATGGACAACTTGTTGAACACCTTGCCGGACAAATACCAGATCCTGGCGCGGCAAGGCCTCTACGGCGACTACTTCAGCTTCTACCTTTGTGACATCGTGCTAAAACTCAATGGTAAAGGCGGGCAACCGGTTTACGTCAAGGTTGCCGGACAGACCACCGGAAGGTGCGCTCCTCGATGAAACGTTTCGCAGAACGCAATCCGGTAGCTGTCGGCGCCGTCGGTGTCGCGCTCAGTGCCGCCGCAGTCTTGATCACGATGAACTACTCGAAGATTCCGTTCGTCGATTCCTCGAGGCGATACTCGGCATACTTCGCCGAAGCAGGCGGCTTGGTATCCGGTGCAGCAGTGCAGGTTTCAGGACTTCGGGTGGGTCAGGTATCGACTGTGTCGCTGGACGCCCAGCGGGTGCGGGTTACCTTCACCATCGACGATTCAGTTCATCTCGGTGACCGAACCGAAGCAGCCATCAAGACCAAGTCACTGCTAGGTGCCAAGATCTTGTCCATCACCCCGCGCGGCGGTGGTGACCTCAGCGGCCCGATTCCATTGGAACGTACGCGCTCTCCGTACCAGCTGCCCGACGCACTGGGTGACTTGTCGGTAACCATCAGCGGCCTGGACACCGGTCAGGTTTCGGATTCCCTGCACGTGCTGGCCGAGACATTTGCCGATACTCCGCCGGCCATCAAGCGAGCGGTCGACGGCGTAGCCCGGTTTTCCGGGACGTTGGATAGGCGTGACGCGCAGCTGCGCACGTTATTGGCCAACGCCAACAAGGTGACCTCGGTCTTGTCGCAGCGCACCGACAGCGTCGTTGGATTGATTGCCGACGCCAACTCGTTGTTGCTCCAGCTGCGCAGCCAAAGTGCGGAACTGGACCAGATCGCTGCCAACATATCGGCTGTCGCGCAACAGATCAGAGGATTCATCGACGAGAACAAGGCCACGTTTAAAGGTGCGATAGAAAAGCTCAACGGGGTTCTGGCGATCGTGGACAACCGAAAGCATCGGATACAGCAAGCAATCCCGCTGCTCAATAGGTATGCAATGTCATTGGGTGAATCGCTGTCCTCGGGCCCGTTCTTCAAGGCCTACATAGCCAATCTGCTTCCCGGTCAATTTGTCCAGCCGTTCGTCGATGCTGCCTTCTCCGACCTTGGGCTCGATCCCCATACGCTGGCCCCGTCGGACCGAGTCGATCCGCAGCTGGGACAACCGGGCACGCCGCCGCTGCCGGTCCCGTTTCCGCGCACCGGTCAGGGCGGAGAACCTGCGACGACTCTGCCCGATGCCATCACCGGCAACCCCGGCGATCCCCGCTACCCCTATCGCGAACCGCTGCCGGCGCCACCTCCCGGCGGCCCGCCGCCGGGTCCACCGGCGCCGCCGCTGGACCGCAACAGCGTTGGCACGCCGCCGGCGACGGTTCCCACCAAGGTCCTGGCTCCCGGTGAATCGCAGGAGCCTGCATCGGTAGCTCCAGGCGGATCGGCGGCAACACATGGGGGAACACCGTGATCGCACGCAGCACCGCCCGCGTTGCGCTGGCCGCGACGATGTGCGTCGTGATCGCCGCCGCCGCTGTCATTTGGTCGACGGTGCAACGGAGTGGTCGCATCAACCTGGTCGCCTATTTCGCCAACAGTAACGGCGTTTTCGTTGGTGACGAAGTGCGCATACTCGGCGTCGCGGTGGGCAAGATCGACGCGATCGAACCCCAGCCTACCGCTGCCAAGATTAGCTTCTGGGTCGACGACCGCGTCCCGGTGCCCGAGGATGCCAAGGCGGTGATCTTGTCGCCGTCGCTGGTCACCGCTCGTGCCATCCAGCTGACCCCGGTCTATGCCGGTGGTTCAATCATGCGCAACGGCACCGTGATTCCCCAGACCCGCACCGCGGTGCCAGTCGAGTGGGACGACCTGCGCCGCCAACTCGAGCGGTTAACTGACACTCTGCAACCCACCTACCCCGGTGGAGTCAGCACTCTGGGCGCCTATGTCAACACCACCGCCGACAACTTACGTGGGCAAGGTGTGGACATCCGCGAGGCCGTGATCAAGCTTTCCCAGACATTCAGCGTGCTTGGTGACCATAGTCAGGACATCTTCGGCACCGTCAAGAATCTGTCAATGCTGGTTTCGGCGTTGTCCACGAGCACCGACCTGATGCGAGAACTCAACGTCAACATGAACGCGGTCACCGGCCTACTGGCCAACGACCCCAACGAAATCGCCAATGCCGCACGCGATATCAACACCGTCGTCGGAGAGGCCGCGCAATTCGTCACCGAGAACCGAGAAGGACTCGGCACCGCGACCGACAGAGTGGCATCGATCAGTAAGGCGTTGGCCGAAAGCCTTGACGACATCAAGCAGACCCTGCATGTGGCTCCGAACGCTTTTCAGGACTTCGTCAACATTTATCAACCCGCTCAGGGAGCTCTCACGGGCGCGCTGGCGATCAACAACTTCGCCAACCCAATCAGCTTCATTTGCGGGGCGATTCAGGCTGCATCCAGACTCAACGCGGACCAGTCGTCCAAACTCTGCGTACAGTACCTGGCCCCCATCATCAAGAATCGACAGTGGAACTTCCTGCCGGTGGGGTTCAATCCATTTGTCGGAGCAAGTGCGCGCCCTAACGAGATCACCTACTCCGAACCGTGGCTGCGGCCCGATTATGTTCCGCCACAGCCGGCCTCGCCGGCGGGTGCGGACGCACCGGCCGCACCGGCAGCCATTGCATCCCCTAGTCCACTGCCCGGGATACCGGCCCGTCCGGGCGACCCTGCCGCCGGGCTGCGGGGGCTGCTGCTGCCCGAGGGGGCGGGTTCATGAGGCGCCTGGCGCACCGACGCAGCCACGTGCTGGCGGTCGCGGCGGTCTGTGGTGTCCTGGCACTGTCAGGATGCGGGTGGAAGGGCCTGAACTCACTGCCGCTTCCGGGCACCGCCGGAAGTGAACCCGGTGCCTTCACTGTGCGCGCGCAACTTCCCGATGTGAACAACATCCAGCCCAACTCGCGGGTGCGGGTGGGCGATGTGACGGTCGGCAAGGTCACCAAGATCGAGCGGCAGGGTTGGCATGCGCTGGTCACAATGCGCCTCGACAGGGGCGTGCGACTGCCGGAAGACTCCACCGCGACAGTGGGACAGACCAGTCTGCTGGGGTCCTTGCACATAGAACTGGCGCCGCCCAGTGGCAAACCGGGGCGCGGCCAGCTGCACGATGGCTCGTTGATACCGCTTTCGGCCGGAGCCGCGTACCCGTCCACCGAGCAAACACTGGCTGCGCTTTCCATGCTGCTCAATGGCGGTGGGCTGGGGCAGGTTCAAGACATCACCGAGGCGCTGAGCACTGGTTTCGCCGGGCGCGAAGGCGATATACGCAGCTTGATCGGCCGGCTCGACGAGTTCGCCGGAAAGGTTGACAGCCAGACCGGCGACATCATCGAAGCCACCCGTAGCCTCAACAACCTCGTCGGACAGATCGCCGCCCAAAGACCGGTGCTGGATCGGGCACTTGAGACCATCCCTGGCGCTTTGGCGGAGGTAGCCGACCAGCGTGGAAATCTCACCGAGGCTCTTGGCCAACTCGGAAAGTTCAACGCGCTCGTTGCCGACGCCACTCGTCGGTCCAATGCGGCGCTGGAGGATGAGATCAACGCTCTTGGACCGGTTTTGCGTTCGCTCGGTGACGCCGGGCCTGCGCTGACCAGGTCGCTGAGCCTGCTGGCTACACTGCCGTGGCCCAACGAGACTCTGGAAAAATGGGTGCGCGGTGACTACGCCAATCTGACCGCCATTGTGGATCTCACGTTGAGCCGAATCGACTCGTCGTTGTTCACCGGCACCCGTTGGGAGGGCAACCTCACCGAACTCGAGATCCAGTGGGGCCGCACGATAGGCCAGCTGCCCAGTCCGTACACCCATACCAATCCGCTTGTCGTGCCTTATCGCTGGGAACAAGGACACTGAGGTGAATCTGACCCGTAGAATTCGCATTCAGCTTGCGGTGTTCGCCGCTATAACCCTGCTTGCCGGCGCGGTAATGGTTTTCGACTATATGCAGCTGCCTGGGCGCTGGTTCGGGATTGGCCGGTATCAGGTCATCCTCGAGCTTCCGGAATCGGCCGGGCTCTACAAGAGCAGCAATGTGACCTACCGCGGGACCGAGGTGGGGCGGGTGATCGCGGTGCGGTTGACGGAATCCGGCGTGGCGGCAACTCTTTCGCTGCGTTCGGACATCGGGATCCCGGCAAACCTCACCGCGGAGGTGCACAGCCAGTCCGCAATAGGTGAGCAGTTCGTCGCGTTGTTGCCACGCGGTGTCGGGGGTCCCGATCTGAAGGACGGCGACGTCATCCCGCGTAGTCGCACGACGATTCCCCCCGACATCAACACTCTTCTGGATGCCACCAACGTTGGTTTACAAGCTATTCCACGCGACAACCTCAGGGTGGCCGTCGACGAAGCGGCGATTGCCGTCGGTGGCCTGGGGGCTGAAATCTCCCGGATCGTAAGAGGATCTACCACGCTTTCTATCGACGCTGAGCACCACCTCGACGAAATGACTGCGCTCATCGATCGCAGCAAACCCGTACTCGACACCCAAAATGACACCTCCGACGCCATCCAAGGGTGGGCACGGCATCTTGCCACCATCACCGGTGAGTTGCGCGACCGCAACGCCGACGTCGCCGGAATTCTGCAAACTGGCCCGGCCGCGGCAACGGCGGGCCAGCAGCTCATTGATCGACTGAACGTGAGCCTGCCGGTCGTGTTGGCCAATTTGGTCAGTGTCGGACAGGTGGCAGTGACCTATCGGGACAGCGTCGAGCAGTTGCTCGTCCTGTTCCCGCTCGGAACGCAGATCATGCAGGGCATCAGCACCGCCAACCGAGACACCAAACAGCCCTACCGAGGGGCATTCCTCGACTTCAACCTCAACATCAACCTGCCGCCGCCGTGTACCACCGGATTCCTTCCGCCACAGCAGATTCGGACGCCCAGCAACGTCGACTTCCCCGACGCGCCGGCGGGTGATCTGTATTGCCGTATCCCACAAGACGCGATGTTCAACGTACGCGGAGCTCGCAATCTGCCGTGCGTGACGCGTCCCGGCAAGCGGGCTCCCACCGTGAAGATGTGTGAGAGCGACGAGCAGTACGTTCCCCTCAACGAGGGCTATAACTGGAAAGGCGACCCCAACGCCACGTATACGGGGCAGGCAGTTCCCCAGCAGCCCGGTTCGACGGCGCCGCCTGCACAACCGCCCCCGCAGGCGAGCCCCCCGCCCATCGCGGCTGTCGAATACGACCCCGCGACAGGCACCTACATCGGACCCGACGGGCAGATGTACACCCGGTCAGACCTTGCCGGCACTCCGAAAGATCAAACATGGCAATCGATGTTGCTACCGCCGACGCGCTAGAAGCCGCGGCGGCCGAGACCGCAGACGAAGTCGTGACCGCAGACCGCGACGACGCGGTGGTGGACTGCGAACCCGACGCAGCCACCGATGCAGGGCGGGGTGAATCGGAAGTCCCGCGGGGACCGCGACAGGCGCTGGCGGTCTCGGTAGCTCTCGTGCTCGCACTCGCGGGCCTGGTTGGCTGGTCGGGTCATCAGCTGATTCATTACCGCGCAGAAACGCATAAGCGAGCGCAGTTCGTGGCCGCCGGCGAGCGTGAAGTCGTCAACCTCACGACCATCGACTGGCAGCGGGCCGACGCGGACGTCAAGAGAATTCTCGACGGGGCAATGGGACGGTTCTTCGACGACTTCCAGCGTCGCTCAGCGCCTTTCATCGAGTTGGTTAAGCAGGCGCAGTCCAAGTCTGTGAGCAGTGCCACCGCTGCCGGTCTGGAGTCCCTGGACGGTGATACCGCGCAGGTGCTGGTCGCCGTCACAGTCCACACCACACTCGCCGGCGTCGCCGAGCCGCGACCGAAGTCGTGGCGAATGCGGGTGGCCGTTCAACGGACCGCGCAGGGCGACAAAGTTTCGAATGTGGAGTTCGTCCCATGATTTCATTTGGCCACCGCAGCGTTGCGGTCGAAGACAAGACGTCGGCGTCGGTGGGCGCGGATGCCGATGAACCAGACCCGGTTCAAGCGGTAGCGGTCGACGGCGCGACGGCCACCGCCTGGGTCAGACACCGGCTGGGGCGCCGCCGCAAACGCCGAGATGCCGACGGTGGTCGAATCTCGGCGGACACGGCGCCGGCGCGCACCCGACTCGCGCGGGTAGCAGCGCTGGTAATCCTGCCGGTGCTCGCCCTGGGGCTCGGCGGCGCGGCGGCAGCACTGAGGTATCAGGCGGCGTCATTGCAGGAAAGTCAACATGCCAGTGGTGCGGCGATGGACGCGGCCAAGACGGGCGCGGTGGCCATCCTTTCCTACCAACCCGCGACCGCGGCCCAGCAACTTGGTGCGGCGATCGAACTGCTGACGGGGCGGTTCAAGGATGCTTACACCGCGCTGACTCATGACGTGATTATCCCAGGCGCGCAACAGAAGCGGATCTCCACGCAAGCCACCGTCGCCGCCGTCGCGGAGGTCAAAGTAACGGCGTCCCACGCCACCGTGCTGCTGTTCGTCAATCAGACCGTAAACGTCGGTGACGAGGCGCCGTCCAGCACCGCCTCAACTGTGAAGGTCGCCCTCGACAAAGTCGGAGGGCACTGGCTGATCAGTGGTTTCGATCCCGTCTGAGCTACCACGTGGTGGTTTGGGCGTCGTGGTCAGCCCAGTTCGGGTGAGCCGATAACCGGCCGTCTCCCTGTCCCATGTTTGGGGGCCGTTGCCACGCTGGCGCAGCAGGTGCTTTTGCACCCGCTGCGTGGGGGTCTTCGGGAGCTCGTCGATCAGCTCGAAATAACGCGGCACCATGAAGTAGGTCATTCGGCCGATCAGGAAGTGCAGCAGGTCTTCCAAGTCGAGCCGCGTGTCCACAGCGGGAACGACGAATACCTTGACCTCGTCGTCACCGCCGAACTCGCCCGGGTGGGCCACACAGGCCGCCTCCGCGACGCCAGGGTAGGCGAGCACCTCGCGCTCCACTTCGAAGCTAGAGATGTTCTCCCCGCGCCGCCGCAGGGCGTCTTTGTAGCGGTCGTGAAAATAGAAGTAGCCATCGGAATCAACGCGTAAGGCGTCACCGGTATGGATCCAACCGTTGCGGCACAAACGGACGCTTGCCTGTGCGTCCCCGGCATAGCCCTGAGACTGCAGCCAGGGGCGGTCGGCGCGCACGATCAGCTCGCCAACCTCGCCGACGGGCACCTCGAAGTCGTGGTCGTCCACAATGCGCACGGTGAATCCCTGTCGCACCTTCCCGCAAGTGCCCGGTTTTGCGGGCGTGTCGAGGCCTAGTGTGAGCACGAGGTTGGCTTCGGTGGAGCCGTATGCCGTTGTTACGGCCTGCAACCCGAATCGTCGGGCGAATCGGTCCGGGTGGGGCGGCAAGGGTGCGCACAACATGAATCGCAGGCTATGGTCGCGGTCGGCGGGCGACAGCGGCTGCGACGCCAGGAACTGCGCGACCGTTCCGGGTGCGATGGCAAAGGTTGCACCGGTTGCCTTGGCGGTTTGCCAATACTGCCGCAGATTCGGGGTCGTGCGAACGCAAATGCGACCGCCCAGGCGCATCATCTGGACAGCGGGCGCAAACGAGGACAGGTGAAACCATGGCATGTCGGCCAAGAAAATGTCGCGCTCGTCGAGTCGGGCTGCGTCGATCATCCATGCGGCCACATCGAGGACTTGGGCGTGGGTAGTCATTGAAGCCTTGGACGGTCCGGTGGTGCCCGACGTCATCAGCAGACAATGAATGTCGTTGGGGCGCGGCGGATCGTCGAGTACGGGGGAGTGGATCGCGTCGGCGTGCAGCGAACCGGGGTCGAGGCTCGACCGGAGGTGGCCCGGGCCCAGGCGTTCGCTGTATTCAGGTGCTACCACGATGACTCCGGCGTCGACGGTATCGCAGACGTCGATCAGCAATTGACCGCGATAGGCGGGGTTGACCGGAACGAATACCGCGCCAAGTAGCGTTGCGCCCCACCAGGTTCGGAGCCAGTCAGCGCCGTTCGGCAGCACCGCCATCACACGATCGCCGGCTCTGATGTCTCGCGCGGCAAGCACGCCCGCCGCCCGGCCGGCTTCTGCCAGGCACTGCGCCCAGGTCCAGGTGGACCCGTCCTCGAACACGATGAGTGTGCGATTGGCCCAGAATTCAGCGCCCCAGCACAGCAATTCGTGCACAGTCTGGGCGTCCTGGATCTTGATTCCGGGACGGCTCGGCTCGACGGATTGGCGATTGAGGCTCACTTCATGCTCCTCGTCTCCTGGCGAATGGCTGTCGCCGCCGCCCGCGATCGCGGGGGCGGTTGCGTCCGGTTCGCGTCGATTCGATCTTGCAGCCGGGGCCGAGATACATCGCGTTACCTTCGGCGCGCAGAGCCGACTATACATAAGTATAGACGTATGTATGGACAAACGCTCAGCAATTCGGTAGTTATTGACCAAGGGCATCTCGGCCATTGGGGCCCAGCGCGATTCGGCGGCGACGCGGCATCGGGCTATCGACGGGAAGGGCACTTGGGAAATGACCACTGGACACGCGAGGAAAGCCTCGATCGACAACCTGGACCCACGGATGCTGGCCGGCCTATCCGACCCTTATTCACTGCTCAACGAACTGCGGGAAACCTGCCCGGTAGGGCGCAGTGAGATGTACGGCGGCTTTTGGAACCTCTTCCGCTACCAGGACGTGTGCGCGGCCGCGGTGGATGCCACCACCTTCAGTTCCCGCGACGTCACGATCCCCAGTGAGCCGCTGATCGCCAAACCGGCGCCCATCATGATCGACCCCCCGCGACACATGGAGTATCGGCATCCACTCTTGCGGAAGTTCGCACCGCAGGTGGTCGCCGAACTCGAGCCGTCGATTCGGCGCAAGGTTCGACAGATGATGGACGCCTTCCTGGGCAGAGGCCATGCCGACCTCTGCGACGAGCTGTTCGTGCCATTTCCGGCGTTCGCCGCGTTGCGACTGCTCAACCTCCCCGAATCGGACTTCCCGAGCTTCTCGCGTTGGGCTCAGCTGGCTTTCACGATTCCGGAGCCGGGCAGCGCGGACGCGAACTGGGAGCTCGAGGTTGCCGCGTACTTCGCTCCGCTCTACGACCAGAAGGCCGGTAGTGAAGCCGACGACATTCCCTCGATCGCGCGGCGGATAAAGATCGACGGTCGCGAAATCGAACTGATGGAATTTGTCATGCTGCTCGTCACCCTGGTTACGGCCGGCCTGGACACCACCTCAAATGCATCGGCCAACATCGCGCTCTTGCTCGATGAGCAACCTGAATTGCGTCGGCAGCTCATCGAGCACCCGGATTTGATTCCCAACGCGGTCGAGGAGCTGTTGCGCTATCTGAGCCCGTTGCCGATGTTGGCCCGCACCGCCACGCGCGATGTTGAAGTCTCGGGAGTACGCATCCCGGAAGGCCAAAAAGTGGCCTTGCACTGGCTTGCCGCCAATCACGATCCGAGCGAATTCGACGAGCCCGAGAAAGTCGATTTCGGTAGGCCGTCCAGCCGGCACGTCGCGTTCGGGATCGGACCGCACCGGTGTATCGGTATGCATCTAGCGCGCATCGAAGTGCGGGTCATGTTGGAAGAGTTGATCACTCGGATTCCGGACTACGCAGTGGTCCGCGACCAGGTGGTGCGGACACCCGGGGTCACTCGTCAAGTGCAACACCTACCAATCACGTTCACGCCCAGCGCTGTGGGCGCCGACATCCAATGAACAGCTGCTCTGTACTCGACATCCCTTGTATACCAGCGAGAAAGGGCCCTCAAATGTTGCACCTTCGCGTCGACGGCGCCCGATGCCAGGGGCACGCTCTGTGCTATGCGGTTGACGCGGAATTGTTTCCGATTGACGCGGACGGCTACAGCGCGCTGTCCGACACAACGGTAAGCGACGGCGAGCGCTCGCTTGCCGAGCGCGGTGCCGCCGCATGCCCGGAGCGGGCAATCGAGATTTTCGACTGCTGACCGTCCGCCCGTTCCTATTCGATCAATTCAAGGAGTTACCGGTGAAAACCAATGCCGCAATCCTGCACTCGGTGCCTGGCCAGTGGTCAATCGAGGCCGTGGATCTGGCGGACCCACAAGAAGGTCAGCTACAGGTGGAGATGCGTTGTGCCGGGCTGTGCCACTCCGACTACCACCAGCTTAAGGGAGAAATCGTCCCCCCGGTTTTTCCCTGGTGTGGTGGGCACGAGGGCTCCGGTGTGGTCGAGAAGGTTGGTCCCGGTGTGCTTGGCTTCAGCGTCGGCGACCACGTTGCTTTGTCGTTCATCCCCAGCTGCGGCACGTGTCGTTGGTGCGCCGAAGGCATGCAGAACCTCTGTGATTCGGGTGCGTCGATCATGTCGATGAATCAAGACCGTTCGCCGATGAGCCTAAATGGCACGCCCGTGGCTCAGACAGCGCTGGTCGGGGCATTCTCCGAGCACGTGGTCGTACCCGTGGAGAGCTGCGTGAAAATCACGTCTGACATACCTTTCGGTCCCGCGGCGCTGGTTACGTGTGGCGTGCCGACCGGCTGGGGCTCGGCGGTCAACGGGGCGGCGGTGGCGCCCGGCGACGTCGTCATCGTGATGGGTATCGGCGGTATCGGAATAAACGCTGTCCAGGGCGCCCGGTACGTGGGTGCGTCGCACGTGATTGCGGTCGATCCTGTTGCCTTCAAAAGGGATACGGCGCTCAAGCTCGGCGCGAACCATGCCTTCGCGACCATGGACGAGGCTACCGAACTGGCGCGGACGTTGACCAATGGGCAGGGTGCCGACGCCACCATAGTCACCGTGGGTGTGCTGGAGAGCGAGGACATAGCCGTGGCGTTCTCCTCGATACGCAAGGCCGGTACCGTCGTTGTCACCGCGCTGGGCGACATGACGACGATGAACATCCCAGTGAATCTGGCCGAACTCACGCTGTTTCAGAAGCGAATCCAAGGTTGCCTCTACGGGATGATGTCGCCGCGCAGCGCGGTCCCTCGATTGCTGCAGTTGTATCAAACTGGCGACCTGCATCTCGACGAGTTGATTACTCGCGAATATACGTTGGACGAAATCAACGATGCCTATCACGATCTGGGAGAGGGCAAAATCATCCGCGGAGTGGTCCGGTTCGGCGGCCGATGAAATCCCTTTGCGGCTGCCAACCGGAAGGAGCTTGCGCGTGGACCTCGATCTGATCGACGAGGAGGCCATGCTGGTCCGGACGGTCCGGAGTTTCGTTGACCGCGACGTGAAGCCGTCTGTACGAGAGACCGAGCACACCAATACCTATCCCGAGGCGTGGATCGAGCAGATGAAACGCATCGGTCTTTTCGGCTTGGCCGTACCCGGGAAGTACGGCGGCTGCCCAGTGTCGACACGCTGCTTCGCTCTGGTTACCCAAGAATTGGCCCGCGGCTGGATGAGCCTGGCGGGCGCAATGGGAGGGCACAGCGTCGTGGCGACACTGATCGCGCTCTTCGGCACCGAGGTGCAACGACAACGGTATCTGCCCGCGATGGCCTCCGGGGAGCTGCGCGCCACCATGGCACTCACCGAACCGGCAGGCGGATCCGACCTGCAGAACATGAGCACGACGGCGGTGCGAGATGGCGACGATCTGGTTGTCAATGGGACCAAGACCTGGATCAGCAACGCGCGACGTTCGGCCCTCATCGCGCTACTTTGCAAGACCGAGCCGCTGGCATTGCCAAGGTATTCCGGAATGTCCATTGTGCTGGTCGAGCCGGGTCCGGGCCTCGAGATCTCCCGTGACTTACCGAAACTCGGCTATAAGGGCATCGAGAGTTGTGAGCTTGCCTTCGATGGTTACCGGACTGCGGCCACTGCGGTCCTCGGCGGAGAGCCGGGTAAGGGGTTCGAGCAGATGATGAAAGGGCTCGAAATCGGCCGGATCCAGGTCGCCGCGCGGGCACTCGGCGTTGCTACGGCCGCCCTCGAGGAGGCGCTGGTGTATGCAAAACAGCGGGAAAGCTTCGGCCAACCGATCTGGCAACATCAGGCCATCGGTCACCAACTCGCAGACATGGCGACCAAGCTCACCGCGGCGCGCCAGCTCACCCGTTATGCGGCCGAACGTTACGACAACGGTCAACGCGCCGACATGGAGGCAGGAATGGCCAAGCTGTTCGCCTCGGAAGTCGCTATGGGGGTCGCCTTGGATGCCGTTCGAATCCACGGGGGATACGGTTACTCGACCGAATACAACGTCGAACGCTATTTCCGAGATGCTCCGCTGATGCTTATCGGCGAGGGCACAAATGAGATTCAGCGCAACGTTATCGCGCGCCAGTTGGTGGCGCGCGGGGCGCTGTGAACGTTTGCGGCACAGCGGGTACGGCACCTCGAGCCGACTGTTGACGCCCGTAAATACATATGTCTAGACTAGTGTTCGCAGGTCGGTTACTGGCGGGAATGGCGGTAAGAGATGGCGTTGGTCAACACCCTCGATCCCCAGGGCGCGGCGCGCAGTCTGCAGCGCTGGCTCGGCAAGGTTGGCGTAGCAAACCCCACGGTAACCGGCGTGGAAGTGCCGCCCGCCGCGGGCTTTTCCATGACCACTGCGCTCTTTCATGCCGACTGGGATGCTGGCGACCAACGCTGCGCAGCGGATTTGGTCGCTCGAATCGCCCCCACTGGCGAGGGATTGTTTGAGCAACCCGATCTCGCTCGCGAGGTCAAAATCCTGCGTGCCCTGGCCGGGCAGCCGGGAGTCACTGTGCCGGCCGTCCGATGGTTCGAAGCCGACCCAGCTACCTTCGGTTCACCATTTGTGGTGATGGACAGGGCCTTTGGGGTGGTTCCCTCCGATGATCCGCCCTACCCACTGCAAGGCTGGGTCGTGGGGTTGGAGCCGTCGCAGCGGGCCAATTTGTTCACCGCCACACTGCGCGCGGTCGCGGCAATTCATGCGGTGGACTGGGAGACGTGTGGACTGTCCGATCTGTCGGAACCGGGCTGCGAACCCGGCATCCGTGGGGAATGGGCCAAGGTTGAACGCGCCTATGCGTGGGCGCACCGCGGCAATCCCAGTCCTACTATCGACGCCGCCATCGATATTCTGCGGGATCGGCTGCCCGAGAATGAGCCGATCGTGCTCAATTGGGGCGATGCTCGCTTGGGCAACGTCATCTTCGATCCGCAGACCGTCGAGATCAGGGCTTTGCTCGACTGGGAGATGGCGACGTTGGCCAGTCCCGAAATGGATCTGGGGTGGTTCCTATTCTTCGTCAGGTACTACACCGAAGGCATTGGTGCTGACCCGCTGCCCGGATTTCAGGGGCGCGATGAGTTGATCGGACTCTACGAGCAGTTCAGTGGTCACGAGGTGCGAAACATCGACTTCTACGAGGCGTTCGCGGCATTGCGAACTTCGGTCGTACTGCTGCGAATCGGTCGACTCATGATCGACGCGGGAGTCGTTCCGCCAGATAGTCCGATGCCCTTGAACAACATCGGCAGCCAGATCCTGGCTCGCTTGCTCGGCCTGGCGGCCCCCGCCGGAGACGTCGCGAACTTTGTTGATACGCGCTAGGTAGGTTGCCGCTTCAGCTGTCAGAACCTGCCGAAGTCGGCAGGTGTGCGACGGTCGGGTAGTCGCGTACCCAGTTTGAACTTTCAGCGGAACCTCGACATCTCGCAACAAGCGCGGATTTGTGCCCATTCTCTGCCGGCTGACTGCAGTCAATTGCGGTGTGCTGCAATGGCAATCACACATAAACGGTGGAAATATCTGGCGCAGTGAGTGTTTGGCTGCCGGCGGCCGTAGTTAGAGACGATATTGGCCGACTTCATCCCTTGCATTGTGGCGCGCACTCTGGTGAACTGTTTATACATCGAACGTTCGCTCAGTGAATCGCAGGACCGATAACTTACGGAGATTCCAGTGCCGGAGCGCGCAGGTGGTGCACACGTTGGCTAGTCGTCGGCTTGATGGGAGTCAGGTATGGTCAGGGCCCGAAATCGTAATGGTTTTCCAACATCTCACCTTCCGGAAGGATGGTTTCCGGTCGCCTGGAGTCATGAGTTGGCTTATGGCGAAGTCAAGGCCCTGACCTACTTTGACCGGGAGTTGGTGCTGTGGCGAGGCGAGGACGGCCAGGCCGTTCTGCAGGATGCCTACTGTCTGCACTTGGGGGCGCACCGCGGGGTCGGTGGTTGGGTGGTCGGCAACGACCTGGCGTGCCCGTGGCACGGTTGGGAATGGGACCGGGACGGCCACAACGCGCGAATCCCGTACTCCAGTGAAGGTTGCAAGAAGAGCCTCAGGATTCGCTCCTACCCGGTACGGGAGTTTTGCGGAGCGATAGTGGCTTGGTATTCCGAAGACCCGAATAAACAACCCAGCTGGGAACCGCCGATCGTACCGGAGTATGGCCGCGACGACTTCTACGAAATGCATCCCTTCAGCACCAAAGTGTTTCGGATCAGATCACACGTCCAGATGCCGATCGAGAACGCGGTCGACCCGGCGCATATCGCCTATATTCACGGCAACGCCGAGATCCCCCGCCAGGTTGGATTTCATGCGGAGGGCCATTGGTTCCAATCCAACGTGGCGGTGACATACGGCGCCGGTAAGAAAAGTACCGCCTTCACCCCCAACGGGCCGGTGGAGGCGATCGTGCAAATGAACACTTACGGTATTGGCTTGTCCGTGATTCGTTGGGAGGAGCCACTACCCACCATCCAGATGACCGGTTTCATTCCGGTGAACTCCGAGTACATCGACTACTACTTTGGACAGTGCTCGGCTCGCCCACCCGGGTCGGACCGAACTCAACCGGAGGGCATTGCCGCCGAGTTCGTCAAGGTGCAATGGAAGGTCGTCGAGCAAGACTTCCCCATCTGGGCGAATATGACCTACTTGCAGCGCCCGTCCTTCGCAGCGGAAGAAGCGAAAGCCTACTCGGCAATGCGGCGGTGGTCCGCACAGTTCTATCCGGCCGATGACCGGGAACGGATGCTTGAGATGGCTGGTGATCTGGACTAGTCATCGGATCGGATCATCTGGGGACGAATCAAGTTGTACATGAGCATATTCGACGATCTTCGGGGCTACCCGATGAGACCAGCGCGAGCGCTGCCGTCCAAGACCGGTGCATCGGTGCCGTCGAGGACGGCGCGATGGTAGCGACCGAACTCAACCTGGGCTCGGTTGTGGCAGCGGTTGCTGCCCGGGTCCCGGCGCGGCAGGCGGTCCTGTCCGGCACCGGCTCCACCAGTTATGGGCAGTTCATTGACCGGTCACGACGGTTGGCGCAGTTCTTGGGCGACCGCGGGATTCAGCTTCACACTGAACGTGCCCAGCTGGAAGGTCACCAGTCCGGCCAGCCCCTGTTGGCGCAGTATCTGCACAACGGGCCGGAGTACCTGGAGGGTTTGGTCGGGTCGTTCTTGGCCAGGGTCGCGCCGTTCAACGTCAACTATCGGTACCGTCCTGCCGAACTCGAGTATCTGCTGAAAGATGCTCGCCCTAGCGTGATTCAGTACCATGCTGCCTTCGCTCCGGTGCTGCGCGAGGTCTTGCCGACGCTCACCGGGTCAGAACTGCTGCTGCAGGTGGCCGACGGCAGCACAAACCCATTACTACCCGGAGCGTGGGACTACGAACGAGCACTGGCTTCGGTGCCCGGCCGCGTCGAGGTTCAGCCGTCTCCGGATGACCTTTACGTCATCTATACCGGCGGAACGACCGGGATGCCTAAAGGAGTGCTCTGGCGCCAGGGTGATGTCGCCGTGTCGACCATCGGCCTGCGCAACCGCCGCCAGCGGCGGGAGTGGCTCTCGGTGAGCGAATGCGCGGACGCTGTGCGCGGGCAGCCAGCCCGGTTGCTGCCCTGCGCGCCCATGATGCACGGCGCGGCACAGTGGGCTGCACTGCTTGCTCTTGGTACTGGCGCCACGGTGGTATTCCCCGACCATGCAGAACATTTCGATGCGGCCCAGGTCTGGCGGGCGGTGCAGCGCCACCAGGTCAGCACCATCACGATGGTGGGCGACGCCTTCGCGTTGCCACTAATCGACGAACTGGAACGTCACCGTTATTCGGCTTCCTCACTCCGAACAATCGTCAGTGGTGGTGCGGCATTGCACGCCAACGCCAAACAGCGACTGCTCGAGCTGCTTCCGGGCGTACAGATCATCGAGAACATCGGCTCGTCAGAGTCGGGCATTCTGGGTAGCCATCGCTGTAGCGACGCCGCCGGATCCGCTGCTGCGACCTTCGTTCCGGATCACGAAACCGCGGTCATCGCCGAAGATTTCGCGCACGTGTTGGCGCCCGGGCACCAGGGGGTGGGCTGGCTGGCGCGGTGTGGACGCATCCCGCTGGGTTATCTCGGCGACGCGGCCAAGACGGCGCGCACGTTTCCGGTCGTCGGCGGCACCAGATTCACCGTTCCCGGGGATCGCGCGCGACTGCTAGCCGATGGCTCGGTGCAGCTGCTGGGAAGGGACTCGGCAACCATCAACACCGGCGGCGAAAAGGTGTTCGCCGAAGAGGTCGAGTCCGTTCTCAAAGCGCACCGGGACGTGGTCGATGCGCTGGTCATCGCCCGTCCGAATGAAAGATGGGGACAAGAGGTTGCCGCGCTGGTGGTCGCGGTGGGTGAGACCAGCCAGACCGAATTGACGGAGTTCTGCCGCACCCGGCTGGCGCGGTACAAGGCGCCGAGGACCATCCGCTTTGTCGAGAAGATCCACCGCACCGTCACTGGAAAGCCGGACTACCGCTGGGCGGAGCGTGAAGTTTGCGACTCTGCATCAGGTGCTGACCCCGAAATGCCTATACCAAAAGAAGATAGGAAGGTCATCGACGAAATGAGCAGGAGCGCAAGCTATGAGTAGCACCTCGGCGCTGATCATAGACGCGATTCGTACCCCGGGTGGACGGCGCGAAGGCAATCTCTCCGGTTGGCACCCGGTCGATTTAGCCGCCACGGTGTTGTCCGCGCTTACGACGCGCAGCAACTTGGACCCGGGGTTGGTCGACGACGTCATCATGGGTTGTGTCACCCAGGTAGGGCACCAGGCGTTCAACATCGGTCGCAGCGCCGTGCTGGCTGCCGGCTTCCCCGAACAGGTCCCGGCAACCACGGTCGATCGCCAATGCGGGTCGTCGCAACAGTCAGTTCATTTCGCAGCACAGGGTGTTATTGCCGGGGCATACGACATTGCGGTAGCTGCTGGTGTCGAGGTTATGTCAACCACCCCGATGGGCGCGTCCAAGACTGCCGGTTCCTACGTCTACGGCCCGCTGTTGCGAAAGCGCTACAAAACCATAGGAGGGCTAGTCCCGCAGGGCATTTCGGCGGAAATGATCGCAGACCGGTGGAACCTCACCAGAGAGGAGCTCGACACCTACGGCGCACGTAGCCAGCAATACGCCGCGCGTGCTCGCGACAGTGGTCGTTTCGATGCCGAAATCCTTCCGGTGGCCGTCCGGCGACGCGACAAGCAAACGGATGAGGTGTTCGCGGACGGAACCCTGACGTCGGCAGATGAAGGCATTCGGCCGGAGACGACTCTTGAAATGTTGGCGACTCTGAAGCCGGCTTTCAAGGAGGGAGGCAAGATCACGGCGGGAACCTCGTCGCAAATCTGCGACGGGTCGGCGGCGGTGCTCATCGCAAGCGAGCGGGCAGCCGCCCGTCACAACCTGCGCCCACGTGCGCGAGTACACACCTTCGCGCTTGCCGGGGTGGATCCGGTGTCGATGCTGACCGGTCCCATACCGGCTACCCAGCAGGCCCTGAAGAAGGCCGGCCTGTCGGTAGACGACATCGACGTTTTCGAAGTCAACGAGGCGTTCGCGTCGGTAATCCTGGCCTGGGAGAAGGAAATTCATCCCGACATGGAACGAGTCAACGTCAACGGCGGCGCTATCGCCTTGGGCCATCCGCTGGGTGCCTCGGGGGCCAAGTTGATGGCGACGATGCTCAACGAACTTGAGCGGTGCGGAGGTCGGTACGGCCTTCAGACCATGTGCGAAGGCGGCGGTATGGCCAATGCCACGATCATAGAACGGATCTCGTGATGAACATCGACAATTGCTCCGCGATCGTCACCGGAGGAGCTTCCGGACTCGGGGCGGCCACCGCGCGCGCTCTGAGCGAGGCAGGCGCTGTCGTGGTGGTCCTCGATCGCCAGGAGGACGCCGGCCGGGCACTGGCCGCCGAGGTGGGCGGTGTATTCGTGCTCGCCGATGTCAGTGACGAGACGCAGGTCCAAGCGGCGGTGGACGCGGCCGTCGGCATGCGGCCACTGCGGGTCCTGGTCAACTGCGCCGGACTGGGGCCTGCGCGGCGGATCGTCGATCGCGACGGGGAGCCAATCCCGTTGCAAAAGTTCGAGTTCGTCATCCGGGTGAACCTGGTCGGCAGCTACAACTGTGCCCGACTGGCGTGCGCTGCGATGGCTCGTACGCAGCCGGCCGAGGGTGGGGAACGCGGTGTGGTCATCAACACGGCGTCGGTGGCGGCGTTCGACGGTCAGATCGGGCAGACGCCATACGCGGCGGCCAAGGGCGGCATCGTTGGCATGACGTTGCCGATGGCACGCGATCTCGCGGTGCACGGCATCCGAGTCAACACGATTGCCCCCGGGCTGTTCGACACGCCGATCTATGGCAGCGGCGAGCGCGCCGATCAGTTCAAGGCGAAACTCGGTGCCAGCGTGGTATTTCCACAGCGGCTCGGCTACGCGGACGAATTCGCCTCGATGGCGATGCAACTGATCACCAACAGCTATGCGAACGGCGAAGTCGTCAGGCTCGACGGCGCAATCCGGCTGCCACCGCGATGACCCGATCACCGACGTTGGACATGATCGGATGCGGCGCCGGGCCAGTGGCCCCCTCTGGCCGGCGAGGGGCCAACGCAGTCAAACCATTCGAGAGGTGGGAGATGCTGAGGTACCGTACGAATCTAAGCCGGGTAGCCTGCGCGCTGGCTTGCGGCGGCCGCCGTGTTTGACCAGTTCTCCACCCTTGGAACGGAATTCGACTCGGATGGCGTCTTGACGCTGACGCTGAACCGGCCACAGTGCGCAAATGCCATCAACGGTCGGATGCACCGGGAGATTGTTGCGTGTCTGCGGATGCTCGACGATCTGCGTCAAGTCGGTGCGGTGGTACTGACCGGGGCGGGCAAGGTGTTCAGTGCGGGCGGGGACTTCGAGTTGATGGAAGAAACTCGGAATGCGGATCCGTGGTCGGCGGCACGCACTCTCAACGACGTCGGCAGAATCGTGCGGGAATTCTTGGACGTGTCAGTGCCGATCGTGGCGGCGATCAACGGACCGGCGATCGGATTAGGCGCGACGCTGGCGCTGCTCAGCGACATCGTCTACATGGCATCGAGTGCGACACTCAGCGATCCGCACGTACGCATGGGCTTGGTCGCGGGTGACGGGGGCACCGTGGTGTGGCCGGCCCTTGCCGGTCCGGTGCGGGCCAAAGAATTCCTGCTGACTGGTGACCCTGTCGATGCACCCACCGCCGAGCGGATCGGTTTGGTGAATCGCGTGGTGCCGGATGCCGAGTTGCTGCAGACCGCCCACGCCATGGCGGCAAGGCTGGCCGCCGGGCCGCGCCAGGCCATTGCCTACACCAAACGCGCCATCAATACTGCGCTGGCGCGCGACGCCGTGGCCAACGTGGCGCTGTCTGCGTCCTTCGAAGCCCAAACGATCAGCCAGCCCGACCTCGTGGAAGGAATCGCTGCGTTCCGTGAGCGTCGCGCGCCGTCGTGGCCCAGTACGCGTCCCGCCGGCCGGGACGACGGAGTGAGGGTAGCCGAGTCGGGATAAGGGCTGACGGTCAATCCGTCTCTCTTAGCGCGTCTTTCGCCCTCAGCTTGACTAGCGGACCCGCTTGAGTCCCAGGCGGCGCCGCCAGTCAGTGGCGTGCACGAGCCGCATGACGCGGGCCTGCATGCGGCCGACCCGCGGCCGCGCCGGATACCAGTGCGGCTCGGCGGGCAGCCTGAGCCGGTCGGAAACGACCGTCTGACGGCGGCAGTACTTGAGGACGGAATCGGCGCCGCCGAAGCGACTTCCCAGCCCGGACGACTTCCAGCCGCCCATTGGAACGCTCAGTTGAAATGCGGACATCAGCACGTTGTTGATGTCGATCGTGCCGGCTTCGATCTGAGCCGCTACCCGCTCGGCCCGCTGGACGTCCTTGCTCCAGACACTTGCACTCAGCCCGTATTGCGAATCATTCACCAGTCGGATCGCCTCGGTCTCTGAAGTGACGCGCATGACCGGAAGCGTGGGCCCGAAGGTCTCCTCGCGCATGCACATCATCGAGTGATTCACGTCGGCCAGGATGGTGGGTTCGAAAAATAATCCCGTCCGGTCGGGCCGCTTCCCGCCGACCAGCACTCGCGCTCCCCGCGCCACCGCGTCCTGAACATGCTGTTCGACGATCTGCAGTTGGGCTGCACTGGCCATCGCCCCCAGGTCGGTGGCGAAAGCGCCGGGGGCGTCCATGCCCTGGCGCAAGCTCGACACCTTCTCGACGAGCTTGGTGACGAATTGGTCGTAGACGCTGTCCTCCACATAAACCCGTTCGATGGAGATGCACACCTGGCCTGAGTTCATCATCGCGCCCCAGACGGCGGCACCGGTCGCGCGGTCGATGTCGGCATCGCCCAGCACTACCATCGCATCTTTGCCGCCGAGTTCGAGGCTGCACGGGATTAGCCGCTCCGCGGCCCGCGTCGCGACCCGCCGGCCGGTGCGCGTGGAGCCGGTGAACATGACCATGTCGACCACATCGACGACCGCCGTACCGGTGTCGGCGCCACCGTTCACGCACGCCAAAATCGGTGGCCCACCAACCTCTTCGCGCCACGCGCGGGTGCACTCTGTCCACGTCAACGGAGTGAGTTCCGAGGGCTTGCTCAGGACGGCCGCTCCCGCCGCAAGGGCACCCACCGCGTCCATCACCTGGGTTGCGATCGGACCGTTCCATGGTGTGACGACCCCAACCAACTGATGGGGCCGGGCTCGTACCCGCAACTTCTTGGTCGCAGCGGTCAGGCCGTGTGGGCGCACCCGGCGTTCAGCGAGGAACTCTGAAGCATGTTTGGCGTGGTAGTCGATGACTTCCATTGCCACGACTAACTCCATCGAGGCGTCGGCCCAGGACTTGCCCGATTCGGACTGGGCAAGCGCGATCAGCCGGTGCTCGTTGTCCAGCATCCAGTCCAGGAACCGCAGCAGGTGACGTCCACGCGCCGTTGGGCCGATTGCCTCCCAGGCGGGCTGCGCCGCCCGCAACTGCCGGGCCACTGCCAATACTGTCTCGTGCTCCGCGACTGACACCGAGCCGATCAGTTTGCCTGTGGCCGGGCAACGAACGTCGATAGGACGCGGATTGGCGTCCGGCGAATTGTTGACGAAGTCTGCGCTCGGCACGGTCACGCCACACCGGTCCTTTCTGCGTTTTGGCAGGCGGCGAGGCGTGGGATGGCCTCTTTACGAACCCGCAGCGAGACTGTATACATATGTATGTACTGCTGTACAGACTTAAGTCTATACGAGCGAGCGTTCGTGGCGGGTGTCGCCGCGATGCTCGGGGCGCTCCCGGGAGGTCGGTGCATGGCGGCTGAACCAACAGCGCGGGACAGATCTTCGGTGGTGCTCGTCACCGAATTCCTGCGCGCATTCGAGCGATTCGACTTCGCGGCCCAACTGCAACTCATGGCCGACGGCATTCGATTGCGACTGCCGACCGCGCCCTCAGGTCTGCCGCGTGAAGTGCTCGGCTGCGACGCGGTCGGTAGATTCCTCGAAGAGGTCGCCCAAGTCTGGCCGCGGTTCTCACTGGCCCGTTGCGAGGTGCACGCATTCGCCGACGATCCCGGTCGGGTGGTCGCTTCCTACGCTTCCGATGCCGAGAATGTGGACGGTACCCCCTACCGCAACTCGTATCTGGCGTTGGCGAGTGTGGAAGACGGCAAGATCGCCACTTTCGAGGAATTCTTCGATCCGGCCCCGATGAGCGAGGCCCTGACGAAATGTATTGCCGCGCAGTGCGCGTCCTCGTGATGCGCCGGCCCGGACGGAAGGATCAGGATATGTGGACGTCCAATCGGCCGGTTCAGTCACGTGGTCAATCCTGTTGGGGCTCAACGTGTCACAACGTACCTCGGATCGAATCGGAGCAAGCGTGAACGTGGTGCCGAATCGGCTGAAAACTCCCTGCGTCAGTATCGCTGCGGGGTCGCTGATCGCCGCCCTGCTGACGGCGACGGCCGGGCCCGCGCATGCGGATAACAAGAGACTCAACGACGGTGTCGTCTCCAACGTCTACACAGTTCAGCATCGAGCCGGCTGCTCCAACGACATCAGGATCAGTCCACCGTTACAACTTGCCGCCCAATGGCACACCCAGGATGTGCTGAACAACCGGAACCTCGACGGCGACATCGGTTCCGACAATTCCGGGCCGCAGGACCGGGCGGCCAGGGCGGGCTTTTCTGGCAAGGTCGGTGAAACCGTGGCCATCAGTCCCGCTCTGGCAATCAGCGGTATAGAAGTGATGAACCAGTGGTTTGGCAATCCGGCGGCCTTCGGCACCATGTCGGATTGCGCCAACAACCGCATCGGTGTCTGGTCGGAAAGCGTGGTGGACCGAACTGTCGTGGTCGCCGTTTACGGACAGGAGCCGGCGTCGTCAGGCGTCGCGCAGATAACGAATGGCCCGGTGATTCCGCCGCCTCCGCCGGTGATCTCCCAGAATCTGCCCCCCGACCCTAGTCCCGATTACGACGCGAGCGACGAACTCGAGTATGCACTGGACTGGTTACCCTGGGCGCTTCGCGGAGTGCGTCCACCGCCGGGTTACCCCGCGCAATGAGATTGACTGATAATCAACAAGATTCGCGGAGAGCATGCAGGGCTGATCACTGGCATCAGGCGCTAGGAATCGGTGAAGTTGGGGGCGCGGCGTTCCTGGAACGCTTTGGTGCCCTCTTTGAAGTCGGGCGCCTGCAACAGGCCGGACTGGCCGCAGAATTCGCGCTCCAGCGCGCCGTCCAGTTCGGTCAGCGTGGCGGCATTGATTGCGGCCTTGGTTTTGGCGAATGCCACCGCCGGGCCGGCCAGCAGACGGGCGATCACCTTGTCCACCTCGGATTCGAACTCCTCGGCCTGGTAGACCTCGGTGACCAGGCCCCAGTCCAGCGCCTGGGTCGCCGTAAGCCGATCGGGCAGCAGCGCCATCCGCATCGCCCGAACCCGGCCGATCGCGGCGGCGACCAGCGCCGACGCGCCACCGTCGGGCATCAAGCCGATCTTGGTGAAGGCGAGCATGAAAAACGCCTTCTCGGATGCCAATACGATGTCACAGGACAGCGCGATGGACACGCCGACACCGGCCGCCGGCCCCTGCACGACAGCCACCACCGGGTGCGGCAGTGCGGTGATGGCGCGGATCAGCCGGTTGATCTCGAGGATGATCTCGTCGGGTGGGGCGCCGCCGTCGCCGGACATGTCGTCGGCGCTGATGCCTGCGCCAGAGCTGAAGCCACGGCCCGTTCCGCCCAGCCGCACCACCTTGACCGCCGGGTCGCCGGCGGCGGCCTCCATGGCGTCGGCGAGTCCGGTGATGACCCGGATGGTCAGCGAGTTGAGGCTCTCGGGGCGGTCGATGCTCACCGCGAGCACCCCGTCGGTCAGCTTGACCCGCAGGCCGTCGACGGGTGCAAGGGTGGCGATTCCTGAATCGGGCATGAGGACACATTAAGGCTGGCGCGACGGCCGGTAGGCGACCGGTGTGCAAGACCGCCGCGGGCTGCTGCAAATATGTCAACAAGCGGTTGTTAGGGCGTCAACGTAGACGAAAGGGTCGAAACCATGGCGGGACCACTCAACGGATTGCGTGTTGTCGAGCTGGCCGGCATCGGCCCCGGCCCGCATGCCTCGATGATTCTCGGGGACCTCGGCGCCGACGTGGTACGCGTCGAGCGTCCCTCGAGTGGGCCGCGCGGTGTGGTGAAGGACGCGATGAGCCGCAGCCGGCGCTTGGTGGGCGCCGACCTGAAGTCCGAAGAGGACCGCGAACTGGTCATGCGGCTGATCGCCAAGGCCGACGTGCTGATTGAGGGCTACCGCCCCGGTGTCACCGAACGTCTGGGCCTGGGCCCCGAAGACTGCGCCAAGGTCAACGAGCGGTTGATCTACGCCCGGATGACCGGCTGGGGACAAACCGGACCGCGCAGCCAGCAGGCTGGCCACGACATCAACTACATCTCGCTCAACGGCATCCTGCACTCGATCGGCCGCAAAGGGGAGCGGCCCGTGCCGCCGCTGAACCTCGTAGGTGACTTCGGTGGCGGCTCGATGTTCCTGTTGCTGGGCATCCTGTCGGCACTGTACGAACGCCAGAGTTCCGGCAAGGGCCAAGTGGTCGACGCCGCGATGATCGACGGCTCCAGCGTGCTCGTGCAGATGATGTGGCAGATGCGCGCTTCGGGCATGTGGACTGACACCCGCGGTACCAACATGCTCGACGGTGGTGCGCCCTACTACGACACCTACGAGTGCGCCGACGGGCGCTACGTCGCGGTCGGCTCCATCGAACCGCAGTTCTATGCGGCGCTGCTGGCCGGCCTCGGGTTGGCGGGCGCCGACTTGCCGGACCAGAACGACGTCTCGCGCTGGCCGGAGCTGCGGGCGATCCTGACCGAGACATTCGGCAGTCGCGACCGCGACCACTGGGCCAAGGTGTTCGCCGAGTCCGACGCTTGCGTCACGCCGATCCTGGCGTTCGGCGAAGTGGAGACCGAGCCGCACATCACCGAGCGCAACACGTTCTACGAGGTGAACGGCGGCCTGCAGCCGATGCCGGCGCCGCGCTTCTCGCGGACCTCTCCGGAGCAGCCGCGCCGAGCGGAGTCGGGGGACATCGAAGCGGTACTAGCGGACTGGGAATAGCCCCAACCAAGGCTGGAACGAGCGGGGCCGCGGATCGGACTGGAGGGGTAAACGTGCTGATCAGGGATGCTGTCGCGGTCGTCACCGGGGGAGCGTCGGGCTTGGGCCTGGCCACCACCAAACGACTGCTGGACGCGGGAGCGCAGGTCGTTGTGCTGGACCTGCGCGGTGAGGACACCGTTGCCGAGCTCGGCGACCGAGCGCGCTTCGCGCAGGCCGATGTCACCGATGAGGCCGCCGTAAGCGCGGCACTCGACCTGGCCGAGTCCCTGGGCCCGCTGCGCATCAATGTCAATTGCGCGGGCATCGGCAACGCGATCAAAACCCTGTCCAAGGATGGTCCGTTCCCGCTCGACGGCTTCAAGAAGGTAGTAGGGGTCAACCTGATCGGCACTTTCAACGTGCTGCGGCTGGCCGCCGAGCGGATCGCCAAGACCGACCCCATCGGCCCCTCGGATTCCCCGGAGCGCGGCGTCATCATCAATACCGCCTCGGTGGCCGCGTTCGAGGGGCAGATCGGCCAGGCCGCTTACTCGGCTTCCAAGGGTGGGGTCGTCGGCATGACGCTGCCGATCGCGCGTGATCTGTCCCGCGAGTTGATCCGAGTGGTGACTATCGCACCCGGACTGTTTAAGACCCCGCTACTGGGTTCGCTGCCCGAAGAAGCGCAGAAGTCGCTGGGCAAGCAGGTGCCGCATCCGGCGCGGCTGGGTGACCCCGACGAATACGGCGCGCTGGCCGTGCATATCGTCGAGAATCCGATGCTCAACGGCGAGGTGATCCGCCTGGACGGAGCGATCAGGATGGCGCCGCGGTAGCTCCACGGACAGCGAAAGCCCCCCGCCGTAGCGGGGGGCTTTGCTAATAGAAGTCAGGTTTATCGACGAAACCAACGGGACACCGTTGGTTCGGCCATCAATAGCCGCGCAATAACGCCCATGGTGTTACCTCAGCTCGCAGTCGGGAGGGGTTGCCAATCTTCGAACTGCTCGGAGGTCTCCCCTTCGACGAGCATGTCGCCGTGGTAGAGAGCCTCGAAGTCAGCCTTGATGACATCGGCACTGGTGTCGTCGATCCACATGACATTGAGCGTAAGAGCCGGCATTAAGGAATCTTTGAGTCACGATTCGGAAAATGGTGGCAATTCTTACCCGCGGGTAGGGTTCGCCGCGCGGCGCGAGGTTACCCATTTGGCCGCCGGTTGAACCATGGCTTACCTGCACTCGTAGTCAGAAAAGTCGTTGTTTGACACTTGTAAGTTAACGTTGCTAAGTTAACGCGAGCTCGGTGCGGTCTTGGTCGGGGAACGCGGCCGGCGGAGGGATGAATAATGCTGCAAGGGATCGCTCGACTGGCCATCAGGGCACCCCGACGAATTATTGGGATCGCGGTTTTGGTTTTTATTGCCGCGGCCGTCTTCGGCATCCCCGTCGCCAACAGTCTTTCGCCGGGCGGCTTCCAGGACCCCAACTCCGAATCGGCCCGCGCCATCTCGGTGCTGAGCGACAAATTCGGCCAGAGTGGCCAGCAGATGCTGATTCTGGTGACTGCACCCACCGGTGCCAACGGCGCCCAGGCCCGCAAGGTCGGCACCGACCTGGTTGACCAGCTCAAGGAATCGCCGCTGGTCTACAACGCCACCTCGCCGTGGACCGGGCCGCCCGAAACCGCCGCCGACCTGGTCAGCAGGGATGGCAAAAGCGGGCTGATCGTGGTCAACCTCAAGGGCGGCGAGAACGACGCGCAGAAGAACGCGCAAACCCTGTCCGACCGGATCGTCCACGACCGAGACGGCGTCACCGTCCAGGCCGGCGGCGCGGCCATGGAGTATGCCCAGATCAACAAGCAGAACCAGGCCGACCTGCTGGTCATGGAGATGATCGCGATCCCGTTCAGCTTCCTGGTGCTGGTGTGGGTGTTCGGCGGGCTGTTGACGGCCTCGCTGCCGATGGCATTGGGCGCGCTGGCCGTCGTCGGGTCGATGGCCGTGCTGCGGCTGGTCACCTTCACCACCGAGGTGTCGATCTTCGCGCTGAACCTGAGTACCGCGCTGGGCCTGGCCCTGGCGATCGACTACACGTTGCTCATTATCAGCCGCTACCGCGACGAGTTGGCCGAGGGCTGCGATCGCGAACACGCGCTCATCCGGACCATGGCGACCGCGGGTCGTACGGTGATCTTCTCGGCCGTCACTGTGGCACTGTCCATGGCGGCGACGGTGGCGTTCCCGATGTACTTTCTCAAGTCGTTCGCTTACTCCGGCGTGGCTACGGTCGCCTTCGTGGCGACCGCGTCGATTGTGGTCACCCCGGCGGCCATCGTGCTGATGGGACCGCGGCTGGACACGCTGGACGTGCGACGGCTGCTGCGCCGGATCTTCCGGCGTCCCGAACCGGTGCACAAGCCGGTGGAGCAATTGTTCTGGTACCGATCCAGCAAGATCGTGATGCGCCGCTGGTTGCCGCTGGGAGGCGCGGTAATCGCGCTGCTGCTCCTGCTCGGCCTGCCGTTCTTCTCGGTCAAGTGGGGCTTTCCCGACGACCGCGTGCTGCCGAGCTCGGCGTCCGCGCACCGGGTGGGAGACCAACTACGCAGCAACTTCGAGCGCGACATGGCCACCGCGGTGCCGGTAGTCATTCCCGACGCGCGCGGCCTGAGCCCGGACGATCTGAGTCAGTACGCGGCCGCGTTGTCGCAGATCCCCGACGTAGCCGCGGTGTCGGCTCCGACCGGGACATTCGTCGCCGGCAAGCCGCAGGGGCCTCCGTCAGCGGCCACCGGCATGACCGACGGCAGCGCGTTTCTCACCGTCAGCAGCACCGCGCCGCTGTTCTCGGAGGCCTCCGACACCCAGCTCAAGAGGCTCCATCAGGTGGCCGGCCCGGGCGGCCGAACCGTCGCGATGGCCGGGGTCGCGCAAGTTAACCGCGACAGTGTCGATGCCGTCACCGATCGACTGCCGCTGGTGTTGGGGATGATGGCTGCCGTCACGGTCGTGCTGCTGTTCCTGCTCACCGGAAGCGTGGTGCTGCCGGTTAAAGCGCTGGTGTTGAACGTGCTGTCGCTGACCGCGGCGTTCGGCGCGCTGGTGTGGATCTTCCAGGACGGCCACCTCGGCGCGCTCGGGACTACCCCGAGCGGGACGCTGGTCGCTAACATGCCGGTGTTGTTGTTCTGCATCGCGTTCGGGCTATCGATGGACTACGAGGTATTTCTCGTCTCGCGGATCCGCGAATACTGGCTGGTTTCGGGGGCGGCCCGGCCGGCAACGCCAAACCCCGCCGAGGCACACGCCGCCAACGACGAGAGCGTCGCGCTTGGTGTGGCGCGCACCGGTCGCGTGATCACCGCGGCCGCCCTGGTCATGTCGATGTCATTCGCCGCGTTGATCGCGGCCCACGTGTCCTTTATGCGGATGTTCGGGTTGGGACTGACACTGGCCGTTGCGGCCGACGCCACGCTGGTGCGGATGGTCCTGGTACCGGCCTTCATGCACGTAATGGGCCGCTGGAACTGGTGGGCACCCAAGCCGCTGGTGTGGCTGCACGAGCGGTTCGGGATCAGCGAGGGAGGTGCTGCGCTGGACGAGTCCGTCGCGACCCCGCAGCCAGTGGCCACCGCCGTCGATACGGGCACAAGTCCGGCCCTGCGCAACGGGAACGAGGTTCACGTCGAGGTGACACGCAATGGTTGACATGTCGGTGCGGGCGTTGCGACGCCAGCGTGCACCCCGCGGGTTGGGGGATCGGCTACGTCACGAAATCCTCGATGCGGCAACCGAATTGTTACTCGAGACCGGTCGGGCCCGGGCGGTGTCCATCCGATCGGTCGCGGAACGGGTGGGCGTCACGTCACCGTCGATCTACCTGCATTTCAAAGACAAGGACGCCTTGCTGGATGCGGTGTGCGTGCGCTATCTGGACCAGCTCGACCGAGAGATGACGCTGGCCGGCAGCGGGCAGCCCTGCACCATCGAGGTGCTGCGTGCCCAAGGACTGGCCTACGTGCGGTTTGCGCTGCAGGCGCCTGAGCTATACCGGCTCGCTACGGTCAGCGCCGAACGATCGGGTGGCGCCGTCGCCGTTGCCATGCATCGCGCGGCGTTTCGGCACGTGCGAGCCGCCGTACGGAAACTGATCGACGAGGGGCGCTACCGCGCCGACAGTGCGGGCACGGTTGCCCTGGCATTGATGACGGCCGCGCACGGCGTGGCAACTGTGCTGATCGCCAAGCCGCAGCTGCCCTTCGGTGACGTCGACGCGTTCGCCGACCGGATGTTCGGCGCGGTCTTGTGCGGTCACCTGGTGGCCGGAATGGTCGGTGCGGAAGCGACATCTCAACAGATGGTGGAGTGGGTTATGCAGCATCGCGTACTGGGGCAACGATGACGTCGGCAAAGGTCGATAACCCGTTCTTCGCCCGAGTCTGGCCGGTCTTCGCCGCCCACGAGGCCGAGTCGATCCGGGCGTTGCGCCGCGAGAATTTGGCCGGCCTGTCCGGGCGGGTGCTGGAAGTCGGCGCGGGCAGCGGGACGAATTTCGCTTACTACCCCGGCACCGTCACCCAGGTCGTTGCCGTCGAACCCGAGTCGCACTTGGTGCCAAAGGCCCGTGCCGCCGCCGCAGCGGCGCCGATCCCGGTGGCGGTAACCAGCCAGATGGCCGAAGATCTCAGCGACGGCGAGTCATTCGACGCGGCGGTTTGCTCGTTGGTGTTGTGCTCAGTCCACGACCAGCGCGATGTCTTGCGCCGGTTGCATTCGCTACTGAGGCCGGGCGGCGAACTGCGCTTTCTGGAACACGTGGCCAGCGCCGGTGCGCGGGGCCGGCTACAGCGCGTCGCAGACGCGACACTGTGGCCCAGACTGTTCGGTAATTGCCATACCCATCGCGACACCGAATGTGCAATCGTCGATGCCGGATTCGAGATGCAGGCGTCGAGGCGGGAGTGGACGCTACCCGCCTGGGCTCCGCTGCCGGTGTCCGAGTTGGCGCTGGGCCGGGCGCGGCGACCCTAGTTCAGCAGAGCCGGCAGTCGCTCCAGTAGCCCGGGCAGTGCCACGCTGGCCGACTCGCGGACGCACAGCGTGGCTTGCGGGGACAGCGGTGTGGGCTCGGGATTTACTTCTATCACGGCGGCGCCGCGCGCGAGCGCCAACTCGGGCAAGCTGGCCGCCGGGTAGACGATCGAGGAGGTCCCGACCACCACCATCACGTCGGCGTTCTCGGCCGCCTCGACAGCGTGCCGCCACGGACCCTGGGGTAGGGCTTCGCCGAACCACACGATGTCCGGCCGGATCAGACCACCGCAGACGCACACCGGCGGTTCCACTTCGATTGCGGGCTCAGCCATCAGCGGTAGCGCCTCGGTGTAGGGCAAACCGCAACGCGCACAACGAAATCCGAAGAGGCTCCCGTGCAGGTGGTGGACGGGTGCACTGCCGGCGCGCTCGTGCAGGTCGTCGACGTTCTGGGTCACCACGGTGACCTGGGCCTGGTTCTGCCAGTCCGCGATGGCACGGTGCCCAGCGTTGGGTTGCACGTCGCCCACCAGGTAGTGGCGCCACAGATACCAGCCCCAGACGCGCTCGGGATTGCTTTCCCAGCCTTGCACGCTGGACAGCTCATACGGATCGAAGCGTGCCCACAACCCGTTCTTGTCGTCGCGGAATGTCGGTACGCCGCTCTCCGCGGAAATGCCCGCGCCGCTCAGCACCGCCACTCGCATCCCACAAACATAGCCGCGGTTGGGCAATACTGAATGGGTGGACCTGCGCGATTTGCTGAAGGTGGACGTCAAGGCAGGCAAGCCCCTGTTCGACCAGCTCAGAACCGGGGTTATCGACGGCGTGCGGGCCGGGTCGCTGCCGCCGGGCACCCGGCTGCCGACAGTGCGCGACCTGGCCGGCCAACTCGGTGTCGCGGCCAATACCGTCGCGCGCGCCTACCGCGAATTGGAGTCCGCCGCCATCGTTGAAACCCGGGGACGTTTCGGCACTTTCATCTCCCGCTTCGACCCGACCGACGCTGCCATGGCGGCCGCCGCTAAGGAATACGTCGAAGTGGCGCACGCCTTGGGGCTGACCAAGAACGACGCGATGCGTTACCTCACGAACGTTCCGGACGACTGAACTCCAGCAAGGTCAGGGTGGGCCGCAGCGGGTCCAGGGCACCGACCCGATAGACGGTGGACAGTGCGGCGTTGAGCAGCCGGCCGCGCCCCGGGGGCAGCTTGATGTCACGGACGGCGCTCACTGCCGGCATCGTGTTCACCAGATCGGCGGCCGCCGCCACGGACAGGCTGAACGGCATCGTCGGAACCCGGTAGCGCAGCGACGTCCGCATACCCACCCGGCTCAGCATGCTGAACCAGCGCGGTGGAGTGTCGAACAGCAGCTGGCCGCCGGGAAACCGGTTGGCGCACTCGCGAATCAACTCCAGCGACTGCTCGGGCTGCAGGTACATCAGCAGTCCTTCGGCGGTGATGAACACCCCGTCGGACGGATCTACCGCGTCCATCCACGTGTAGTCCAGCGCGGACTGAGCCCGCACCGAAATCCGCGCTGACGACGGCAACAGCTGGGTCCGGATGTTCACGATTGGCGGCAAATCGACTGTCAACCAACGGAACCGGCTGTCAGCCAGCGCGGCTTCCAGGCGCCAGAAGCTGGTCTGCAATCCCTCGGCGAGGGCCACCACGGTTGCCGCTGGGTGCGTCTTGAGATAAGCCTGCGCCGCCTGGTCGAAGGCTAAGGCTCGCATCGCGATGTCCTGGCCGGGGCGGCCGAATTTGGCGAAGTCGAAGTCGATCTTGTCGACGAGTGCCACCGCCATCGGATCCTCAATGATCGCGTCGGGGCGACGCGCCTCGGTGGCCCGGGCATTCAGTGTCAGCAGCGCTGTCTCGGACACCCCGGTGAGCGCAACCTTGTGCGGTTGGCCGGTGCGGCTCACTTGAGCACCTTGGCCAGCGTGCGCAGGTTGCGCGACGTGGTCGACGATTTGTAGCGCTTCTTGCCCATCGTGACGCCGATCGTGCTGTCCAGCGTGCCGCCCTTGGGGACCTGCCAATAGATGACGCCCTCACCGGCCTGGATCCTCTCCTTGGCGCCCGGACTAAGGGCCGCCAGTTCGTCGAGGATGTCGGCGTCGGTGACGAAGGTGACGTACGACTGGTAGCCGTCGCGCTCACGCTCGAACGGAAAGGCTTCGTCGATGGCGCGGACCGTGTCGATGTCATAGGCGAGCACCCATGCTTCATACCTGAATCGGTCGCGCAGGGCCGCCTCGGCCTTCTTGCGCACCGACGTGACCTCGGCTGAGGACTCCAGCAGCACGTTTCCGGAGGCCAGAACGGTTCGCACGTTCGTGAACCCGGCTTCGGTCAGCACGTCGGCAACCTCGGCCATCTTGAGGTTGACTCCGCCTACGTTGACGCCGCGCAGGAATGCCACGTACTTGGTCATGCACCGATTCCAGCAGGACGTCCGACGCCGCTGCAACGCGACGTAGGCTTTCGGCATGGGACGCCACGTCTTCGACGACAAACTGTTGGCCGTGATCAGTTGCAATTCGATCGGGGTGCTGGCCACCATCAAGCGCGACGGACGTCCGCAACTGTCGAACGTGCAGTACTACTTCGACCCGCGGCTGCTGCGGCTGCAGGTGTCGGTCACCGAGCCGCGAGCCAAGACACGCAACCTGCGTCGTGATCCGCGGGCCTCGCTGCTCGTCGACGCCGACGACGGTTGGTCCTACGCGGTAGCCGAAGGAATCGCGGAGCTGACGCCGCCCGCGGCCGCGCCCGATGACGACACGGTGGAGGCATTGATCGCGCTGTACCGCAACATTGCCGGCGAGCATCCAGACTGGGACGAGTATCGGGAGGCCATGGTCACCGACCGTCGGGTGCTGCTGACGCTGCCGATCTCGCACGTGTACGGGATGCCGCCCGGTAAGCGCTGACCGCGATAGGCTTCGGGCATGGCCGAATCGAACGCCCCAGAATCGTCCGAAGCACCCGAGGACGACAACAAGCGCAAGTTTCGTGAAGCCCTGGAACGCAAGATGGCGAAGTCGTCCGGCGGCTCCGACCATAGGGACGGCGGGGGCAAGCAGTCGCGGGCACACGGCGCGGCCGGCAACCGCCGCGAGTTCCGCCGCAAGAGCGGCTAGTACCGAGGCTCGAAAGTGCGGAGTTAGAGTTCGATCATGACGCAGCTCTGCCTCGCCTCGGAACCCCAGGCCAATCAGCTGTTGGCCGACAACCCGCTGGCATTGCTGATCGGGATGTTGCTGGATCAGCAGGTGACATTCGAGACAGCCTTCGCCGGACCACAGAAGATCGCCGACCGGATGGGTGGACTGGACGCGGCTGACATCGCCGACTACAACCCGGACAAGTTCGCCGCGCTGTGCTCGGAAAAGCCTGCCATTCACCGCTTTCCGGGCTCGATGGCCAAGCGTATCCAGACGCTCGCCCAGATCATCGTCGACCGCTACGACGGCGACCCGGCCGCGTTGTGGACGGCTGGCGATCCCGACGGAAATGAGTTGTTGCGGCGGATCAAGGGTCTGCCCGGGTTCGGTGAGCAGAAGGCCAAGATCTTTTTGGCGTTGCTGGGCAAGCAGTATGGCGTCACCCCTACGGGTTGGCGGGCGGCCGCGGGGGAGTACGGCAAAGCCGGCACCCATCTCTCGGTTGCCGACATTGTCGATGCCGAGTCGCTCGCCAAGGTGCGGTCGTACAAGAAGCAGATGAAAGCGGCAGCCAAAGCAGCCAAGGGAAAGGCGGCAACATGAAGACGCACATCACCTGTCCGTGCGGCGAAGCAATTCAGGGCAAGGACGAGGACGAGTTGGTGGAGTTGACTCAGGCTCACCTGGCCAGTGCGCATCCGGGTCTCGAATACGACCGGGACGCGATCCTGTTCATGGCCTACTAACTACTGGCTTTCGCGCTGCCCCCGCTCGGTTGGGCGGTCGCCGGTTACGGCACCACCGTCGAACCGATGGTCGGCATGAATTGGCACTGCCGGTCTTTGGTGGTGACTTGGCCGAAGATCGTCGACATGATGCTGCCGGAACCGGTGTCGACGATCGCGGTGAGCGTCGTCGGGCCTTCGGCGTTGATGTCGGTGCGTGGCTTCAGCGTGGCGCTGCCGGACTTGCCGGTGGTCAGGTTGACCCACGTGACGTTCAGCGGCAGTTTTTGCACGTCAGCGGGCCCGGGAGTGCCGACCGCGGTGAAGACGTAAGCGGTCTGCCCAGCCGCGGGACCCGGCGTCGGGATGCTGGCCGGCCCGGCCACCGATAGCGCGGTCGCGAGCGCGTTCGTCCCGTCGCCCAGGCAGTTGGTGCCGATCGATGGGTACATGAAGTCCTGCGTGGGCGGTGCGTCAGGGCCGAACCCGGGCGCAGCAGCCGCCGGTGCCGCAGCCGGACCCGGAGCCGGCGCGGGGGCCGGAGCCGGCGCTGCCGACGGGGCGGGAGCAGGTGCGGCGGGCGCGGCGGCCGGTGCGGGAGCCGAAGCGGCGGGGGCCGGAGCTGCTGGAGCCGGCGCGGGGCCCGGTGCCGCGGGTGCGGGCGCCGGGCCGGGCAGCGGCGGCGAAACGGGACGGGGGTTTTGCGGTACACCGACCGGCCCCGGTCCCGCCGCGTGCAAAGGGTCCACGCCCGCAGGCAGGTGCGCCAGTGCGCCGGGCTCGGCACCTGGTGCCGGTACGTGGGGTACCGGTGCGGCCTCGGGCTGGGCGGCACCGGCCGGGGCTCCCGGACCCGCAACGAACTGGTTCACCGTCGACGCGACGTTCTTGGACTCGGCCGGCGCGGTCGGGTTGTGGGTGAATGCCTGAGCCGCCGCCATCAGCAGTTGCGTCGCCTGGCCTGGGTTTCCGGCCGCCTGCTGGATGATCGGGCTCAACTGAGTCAACGCCGGAAGCCCGGGCAGCTGTTGGGTCGCGTCGGTCGGCGGCGCCGCCGGGTCGGCTGCCGCGCTCGGACAGAGCACGAACGCGGCAGCCGAGGTGACGACGACTGCGGCCAAACCTTTGGACAGACTCCAAGTGCTTGCCACGGTATTTCTCCCGGTATCTAGTGGTTGGTCAGTCGTCGGAGGTCAGCGCTCAGGGCAGGGCCGCGAGCAGCGTCTGCGGGCCTGCCGATGCCGGCGCGGCAGGCGCACCGGCGCCCGACAACCCCGGAATCGCGGAGGCCAGCCCCGGCAGCGCCGCCTGGGCGAGTCCCGGAAGCGACGTCGCCAACCCAGGTAGTGAGGCCGCGGGCGCAGCCGGAGCGGCTGGCGCCGCCGGTGCGGCGAGGCTGGGCAGCGGCGTGTTCACCCCAGGAATCGACGGCAAAGTTCCCGGTGCCGGCGCTACGGGCGCCGCCGGTGCGGTGAGCTGCAGCGGTGCGTTCACCCCGGGAACAGACGGAACGCCGGCCGGAGCCGTCGCTGCCGGCGCAGACGCCGCGGGAGCGGCCGCCGGCGCACTGAGCCCCGGGATCGGCGCGTTCACACCTGGAATCGGGGGAACCGTTCCGGGTGAGTTCGCCGGGACGGGAGCGGTCGCCGCCGGAGCGGTCGCCTGGGCCGGCATTTGAGCCGGTGCAGTGGCTTGTGCCGGCGCTGTCAGCCCGGGCACTACCGACGGCAGGTTCAGTCCGCCCGGAGCGGTGGGCGCCGGGTCCGGAGCGCGCTGTACGCCTTGCGGCGCCGGCGGGGTAGCACCCAGCGCGGTCGCCAGGTTCTGCAGGATCTGCGGCGCGTTGGCCGCGGAAGCGATCAGCTGCTGCGGAATGTTGGGCTGTGGCGGCTGAGCCGGCGCGGGGTCGGCGTGGGCGATTCCGCCCATCAAGAGTGCGGCGCCCGAGCCGGCCAGAACAGCGGCGGCCCGTGCGTAGGTCCAAATGGTTGGCATGTCTCTCCCTGTTGTCTTCGATGGGCTTCGGCAGGCCCCCCGGAAGGACCTGCAGCCGAAGCTATCGTGGTACAGAAGTGACTCAAGTGACACGTGTGGCATTTACGGGATCGTTATCGATACGAGCGGAGGCGGTGACCGGCGACCTGGGAATCGTGATTTGCCCGTTATCGACGCGCACTCCCCCTGTTGGGGGACCCGGCGCGCCGCTACGGTCGCTAGAGTCGGTCGGATAGATACCACGTCGGCCGTCCCCGCGGCGCATGCCACCGCCCAGCGGCGTAGGACGTTGCTGGCGACTTGGGCGCCGTTGCTCGTCGTCCTCAGTGTCGCCACGCGATTTGCCTGGACCTACCTTGCGCCGCACGGTGCGAACTTCGTCGACCTGCACGTATATGTCGGTGGCGCCGCGGCCCTGGATCATCCCGGCACCTTGTATAGCTATGTCTACGCCGATCAGACGCCGGATTTCCCGTTACCGTTCACCTACCCTCCGTTTGCTGCGGTGGTGCTGTACCCGCTACATCTGCTGCCGTTCGCGCTGGTGGCCTTCCTGTGGCATGCCGGGATCGTGGCGGCTTTGTACGGCGTCGTGCGAGTCAGCCAGCGGCTGCTCGGACTGGTTGGAGATCGGCGCGCCGCGATGCTGTGGACCGCGGTGGCCATTTGGATCGAGCCGCTGCGCAGCAACTTCGACTACGGCCAAATCAACGTGTTCCTGGTGTTGGCCGTGCTGTGGGCGGTGTACTCCACCCGGTGGTGGTTGTCGGGCTCGCTGGTGGGCGTGGCCGCCGGCGTCAAGCTGACGCCCGCCGTCGCCGGTTTGTATCTGCTCGGAGCGCGACGCTGGACGGCCGCGCTGTTCTCGGGGGTGGTGTTTCTGGCGACCGTTGGGATCTCTGTGCTGGTAGTCGGCGACCAGGCCCGGTTCTACTTCACCGACCTGCTCGGTGACGCACACCGTGTCGGACCCGTAGCCACCTCGTTCAACCAGTCCTGGCGGGGTGCGATCTCACGCATCCTCGGCTATGACGCCGATTACGGGCCGCTGGTGCTGACCGCGATCGCGATCACCGCCGTGGTCGCGGTACTGGCCTGGCGGGCGCTGGCGGCCACCGACCGGCTCGGCCGCCTGCTGGTGGTCGAGGTGTTCGGGCTGTTGGTCTCTCCGATCTCCTGGACGCACCATTGGGTTTGGCTGGTGCCGCTGATGATCTGGCTGATCCACGGCCCACTGCGCGACTACCTCGGCGCGAAGATCCTGGGCTGGGGCTGGCTGGTGCTGACGCTGATCGGGGTGCCGTGGTTGTTGAGCTTCGAGCAGCCGACCATCTGGGTGATCAGTAGGCCCTGGTACCTGGCCTGGGCCGGACTGGTCTACGTGGCAGCCGCGGTGGCGACGCTGGGTTGGGTCGCCGCACATCCGGGTCGCGAGCGTGACCAGGCTGCCACTTCGGGTGACTGATCTCGCCGCGCGATTCGCGAAGCGGAAGCCGATTTAGCCCCCGACGATGCCGTTGATGTCGCGCGCCATTTCGAGGTCGTTTTGGGTGATGCCGCCCTCGGAGTGCGTGACCAGTGCGAAAGTTACTGTGCGCCAACGGATATCGATATCCGGATGATGATCCTTGGATTCCGCATGCTCGCCCACCCGCCGCACGGCCTCGATGCCGTCCAGAAAGGCGGGGAACTTGACCGACCGTCGCAGGGTCCCGTCGACGCGCTCCCAGCCGTCCAGTTCGGGCAGGGCGGCGTCTACTTGCTCGTCCGTTAACACAGCCATGAGGGGAACGTATACCCTCACTGCCCATGCCGAACCAGGTCGTCGTCGCCGGCGCCGTCATCCGGGGCGACGCAGTGTTGGTGGCGCAACGCAACCGGCCACCGGAGCTGGCTGGAAGGTGGGAATTGCCCGGGGGGAAAGTCGCCGACGGCGAAACCGAGCGTGGCGCCCTGATGCGCGAATTGGCCGAAGAACTCGGCGTTGACGTCGCGGTGGGCGATCGGCTCGGCGGCGACGTGGCGCTGGGCGAGGCGACGGTATTGAGGGCCTACCGGGTGCAGTTGCTGGCCGGTGAGCCGTTCCCGCGTGACCATCAGGCACTGCGCTGGGCGACGGCCACCGAACTGGATGGCATCGACTGGGTGCCCGCCGACCGTGGCTGGATCCCGCACCTGGTGCGAGCCCTGTAGCAGTCTCATCCACAGGCTTCCCGCAGAAGACGCACAGTTGAGGTGCTTTCTGCCGGAGCCTTGAAATATTACAATTTGACTTGGAATAAACAACGACATGCGATAGCTGCGCGACCCCAAGCTGCCATGATATGCGTGCCGAAATCGAGCCAGATGGCTGTTCAGCCTGCCTCGACCCAGCCCTGGGCCGGGGGATTTGCAGCTGCACAACAGCCGATATTCACGTCTTCATTCTCGTGGTTCGGCGACGCGGCGCGACGCCATCGACAAGGAGGATTCCTTGACTGCTACGCCCCACGTCGGTGGAGTGCTCGAGGAACTGTTGGAGCGCAGTGCGCGGTTCTTCACCCCGGGTGAGATCTCGGCCGATCTCCGCGCGGTTACACGGCAGGGCGGCCGCGAGGCCGACGTGTTCTACCGAGACCGATGGAGTCACGACAAGGTGGTCCGCTCGACGCACGGCGTGAACTGCACCGGGTCGTGTTCGTGGAAGATCTACGTCAAAGACGGGATCATCACCTGGGAAACCCAGCAGACCGACTATCCCTCAGTGGGTCCCGACCGGCCGGAGTACGAGCCGCGGGGCTGTCCGCGCGGCGCGTCGTTCTCCTGGTACAGCTACTCGCCGACCCGGGTGCGTTACCCATACGCCCGCGGCGTGCTGGTCCAAATGTACCGAGAAGCCAAGGCGCGGCTCGGCGATCCGGTGTTGGCGTGGGCCGACATTCAGGCCGATCCCGAGCGTCGTCGTCGCTACCAACAAGCTCGTGGAAAGGGTGGACTGGTCCGCGTCACCTGGGCCGAAGCCACCGAACTGATTGCGGCGGCGCACGTATACACCATTAAAACCTACGGTCCGGATCGAGTCGCCGGGTTCTCCCCGATTCCGGCGATGTCAATGGTGTCCTACACCGCGGGCTCTCGGTTCTATGAGCTGATCGGCGCACCTATGACGTCGTTCTATGACTGGTACGCCGATCTGCCGGTGGCCTCGCCCCAGGTCTTCGGTGACCAGACCGATGTTCCCGAATCCGGGGACTGGTGGGACGCAGCGTATTTGATGATGTGGGGCTCCAACGTTCCAATCACCCGCACGCCCGATGCGCATTGGATGGCCGAGGCGCGCTACCGTGGCACCAAGGTGGTGACCGTCAGCCCCGACTACGCCGACAACACCAAGTTCGCCGACGAGTGGATGCCATGCGCGGCCGGCACCGACGGGGCACTGGCCATGGCGATGGGCCACGTCATCCTCTCGGAATACTATGTGCAAAAACAGGTTCCGTTCTTTTCTGACTATTCTCGCCGCTACACCGACTTGCCGTTTCTGATCAAGCTGGAGCAACGCGGCGAAATGCTGGTGCCGGGTAAGAATCTCACGGCCGCGGACCTCGGGGAGGCGACCGAGAATGCGCCACTGAAGCCGGCGGTGCTGGACGAATTCACCAATGCTGTTGCGGTGCCGCATGGCTCGCTGGGATTCCGCTACGGCGAGGGTGGTGTCGGGAAGTGGAACCTGGACCTGGGCGCACTGCAGCCCGCCCTCAGCGTGTGGGATGCGCCCGGCCGGCAGGGCGAGCTCGACACCGCGCTGGTACATCTGCCCAGCTTCGACACCGTCGATGGCGAGGGCACCACGGTCGCTCGTGGAGTCCCGGTGCGCCGTATCGGTGAGCAGCTGGTGTGCACCGTCTTCGACCTGATGCTCGCGCAGTACGGCGTGGCGCGACCAGGATTGCCCGGCCAGTGGCCCACCGGCTACGACGACGCGTCTCAGCCCAACACCCCGGCCTGGCAGGAAGCCATCACCGGAGTTTCTGCCGCACAAGCTATCCGCGTGGCAAGGGAATTCGCGCACAGCGCAGAGGAATCCGGCGGACGGTCCATGATTATCATGGGCGGTGGCATCTGCCATTGGTTTCACAGCGACACCATCTACCGGACGGTGCTGGCGCTGTTGATGTTGACCGGGTCGATGGGCCGCAACGGTGGTGGCTGGGCTCACTACGTCGGCCAGGAGAAAGTGCGGCCGCTCACCGGTTTCCAGACGATGTCGATGGCCTTGGACTGGGTTCGGCCGCCTCGGCAGGTACCCGGTGCCTCGTACTGGTACGCGCACACCGACCAATGGCGTTACGACGGTCACGGCGCGGACAAGCTGGCCAGCCCGCTGGGGCGGGGAAGATTCGCGGGTATGCACACCATGGACGTGCTCGCGTCCGCGGTGGCCATGGGGTGGAGCCCGTACTACCCCCAGTTCGACCGATCGAGCTTGGACGTCGCCGACGAGGCGCGGGCCGCCGGCCGCGACGTCGCCGACCACGTCGCCGAACAGCTCGGACAGCGCAAACTCAAACTTGCCGTTACGGATCCGGACAATCCGGTCAACTGGCCGCGGGTGCTCACCGTTTGGCGTGCCAATCTGATCGGTTCGTCCGGTAAAGGCGGCGAATATTTCCTGCGGCATCTATTGGGCACCGACTCCAACGCGTCGGCGCTACCGCCCAAGGACGGGGTGGTCCCGGTCGACGTGAGGTTTGCCGGGGACATCCCCGAGGGCAAGCTCGACTTGATGATGTCGATCGACTTCCGGATGACCTCCACCACGCTGGTGTCCGATATTGTGCTGCCCGCCGCGACCTGGTACGAAAAGGCCGACATCTCCAGCACCGACATGCACCCCTACGTGCATGCTTTCAGCGCCGCAACCGACCCTCCGTGGGAAACACGTTCGGACTTCGACGCTTTCGGCGCTATCGCCCGCGCCTTCAGCGCAATGGCCGAGCAGCATCTCGGTACCCGCACTGATGTCGTGCTGAGCGCGCTTGCACACGACACGCCCGACGAGATGGCTTATCCGGATGGGGCCGAACAGAATTGGCTGCGCACAGGCGCGACGCCGGTGCCGGGGCGCACCATGGGCAGGCTCACAGTCGTGGAGCGCGACTATACCGCCATCTACGACAAGTGGTTGACGCTCGGACCGCTGGTCGAGCAGTTCGGGGTGACCACCAAGGGTGTCACCGTGCACCCCCTCCGGGAGGTGGAGGAACTCGCAGCGAAGTTCGGAGTGCTGAAATCCGGTGTAGCAGCAGGTCGTCCGGCGATCAACACCGCTGCGCGGATGGCCGACGTGTTGCTGGCGCTGTCTGGGACCACCAACGGGCGGCTGGCGGTCGAAGGTTTCCACGAGCTGGAGAAGCGCACCGGACAGCGACTGGTGCATCTGGCCGAGGGCAGCGAAGACAAGCGCATCAGTTATGCCGACACCCAGGCACGCCCGGTCCCGGTGGTCACCAGTCCGGAATGGTCTGGCAGCGAATCGGGAGGGCGCCGCTACGCGCCGTTCACCATCAACATCGAGAACCTCAAGCCGTTCCACACCCTGACCGGGCGGATGCATTTCTACCTGGCCCACGACTGGATCGAGGAACTCGGCGAGCACCTGCCAGTATTTCGTCCGCCACTTGACATGGCGCGCCTGTTCGGTCAGCCACGGCTGGGTGCTACCGAGGACGGAATCGGGCTCACCGTTCGGTATCTGACCCCGCATTCGAAGTGGTCGTTCCACTCCACATATCAGGACAACCTGTACATGCTTTCACTGTCACGGGGTGGCCCGACGATGTGGATCAGTCCGGCCGATGCCGCGAAAATTAAAGTGCGCGACAATGATTGGGTAGAAGCTGTCAATGTCAACGGCATCTACGTGTGCCGCGCCATCGTCTCGCACCGGATGCCCGACGGTGTGGTGTACGTCTACCACGTCCAAGAACGCACGGTAGACACGCCGCGCACCGAAACCAACAACAAGCGCGGTGGCAACCACAATGCGCTGACCCGGGTGCGGATCAAGGCCAGCCACCTGGCCGGCGGTTACGGTCAGCACGCCTTTGCGTTCAACTACCTGGGGCCGACCGGAAATCAGCGCGACGAGGTGACCGTGGTGCGTCGCCGCAGCCAGGAGGTGACGTACTAGATGAAGGTTATGGCGCAGTTGGCGATGGTGATGAACCTCGACAAATGCATCGGGTGTCACACCTGTTCGGTGACATGCAAGCAGGCCTGGACCAACCGTCCCGGTACCGAGTACGTGTGGTTCAACAATGTGGAAACCCGCCCTGGACAAGGCTATCCGCGCACCTACGAAGATCAGGAGCGCTGGCGCGGCGGCTGGATCCGCGACAAGAAGGGTCGGCTACGGTTGCGCGACGGAGGTCGCATCCAGAAGCTGTTGAGGATCTTCGCCAACCCCCGGTTGCCCGTCATCGGCGACTACTACGAACCGTGGACGTACGACTACGAGAACCTGACCGCCGCACCCGCCGGCGATACGTTTCCGACGGCCGCGCCCAAGAGCCTGATCAGCGGCGAGCGGATGAAAGTGTCGTGGGGCCCGAACTGGGACGACAACCTGGCCGGGTCGCCAGAGATCCTGGCCGGGGACCCGATCCTGAAAAAGGTCAGCGAGGAGGTCAAACTCTCTCTCGAAGAGACCTTTATGTTCTACCTGCCCCGGATCTGCGAGCACTGCCTGAACCCCTCCTGCGTCGCGTCGTGCCCGTCGGGGGCGATGTACAAGCGCAGCGAGGACGGCATCGTGCTGGTCGACCAGGACCGCTGCCGCGGCTGGCGGATGTGTGTGTCCGGATGTCCTTACAAAAAGGTCTATTTCAACCACAAGACCGGAAAAGCCGAGAAGTGCACGCTGTGCTATCCGAGAATGGAGGTCGGCCTGCCGACCATATGTTCGGAAACCTGCGTGGGGCGATTGCGCTACCTCGGCGTCGTGCTCTACGACGTAGACCGCGTCCTGGAAGCGGCATCGGTAGAAAACGACACAGATCTGTACCGGGCGCAGTGCGAAATCCTGCTGGACCCCGACGATCCCGACGTGATCGCCGGTGCACGGGCGCAGGGAATTCCGCACGAGTGGATCGAGGCCGCGCAGCGTTCCCCGGTCTATGCGCTAATCCACACCTACCAGGTGGCGCTGCCGTTGCACCCGGAGTACCGCACCATGCCGATGGTTTGGTACATCCCGCCCCTCTCGCCGGTGGTCGACGCGGTCAGCCGCGACGGTCACGACGGGGAAGACCTGGGCAACCTGTTCGGCGCGCTGGACGCGCTGCGTATTCCGATGCAGTACCTGGCTGAGCTGTTCACCGCCGGTGACACCGCGGTCGTCGAAGGGGTGCTGCGCCGCCTGGCGGCCATGCGTTCCTATATGCGAGATATCAATCTCGGCCGCGAAACTCAGCCGCATATCCCGCATTCGGTGGGCCTGACCGAAGAACAGATCTACGAGATGTACCGATTGTTGGCGATCGCGAAATACGAAGAGCGCTACGTCATTCCGACGGCCTTCGCACCGCAGGCTCGCGACCTTGAGGAGATGGGCTGTTCGTTGTCCAATGACGGCGGGCCGGGCATGTACGAGTCGGATCCGATGCCGGTTTCGGTGGAAACCTTCCACGCCCTCAAGCGGCGCGGCGCAGACGAACCCGGCAACAGCCGGCGGCGGGTGAATCTACTCAACTGGGACGGTGGCAAGGTACCCGCCGGAATGTTTCCCGAAGAGCACAGCTCATGAACCTGCTGACGCGGCTCCGGGAGCGTTCCGCCAAGCGGGTGATGGAGGATCGCCTGGTGTGGCAGGCGGCGTCGCTGCTGCTGGCTTACCCGGATGAGAACTTGGCCGCGCGGCTGGCCGCGGTCGACGAAATGCTGGGCCACATCAGTGGACCTGCCGCGGAGCTGCTGGGCCGAACGGTGGCGGCGCTGCGCGACCTGCAGCCGCTGGAAGCTGCGATCGACTACGTCGCGACGTTCGACATGCGACGGCGCTGCACCATGTATCTGACGTACTGGACCGCGGGAGACACCCGCAACCGCGGCCGGGAGATGCTGGCGTTCGCCACCGCCTACCGGGAGGCGGGTGTGCAGCCTCCGAGCGATGAGGCGCCGGATCATCTGACCGTTGTGCTCGAATTTGCCGCCACCGTGCACCCCGAGCTCGGACGGCAACTGCTCATCCAGCACCGCGTGCCGATCGACGTGTTGCGCGGTGCCCTGGCTGACGCGAAGTCGCCGTACGAGCCGACTGTGCGGGCGATCTGCCACACCCTGCCGGTGGACGACGATCAGCAAGCGCGCCGCGCCCAGCGCTTGGCCGGTGATCTCTTGGAAGCCGGCCCGCCTACCGAAGCTGTTGGGCTGCAACCATTTACCTTGACTGTGCCACCTCGGCGGGAAGGAGTCGCGGGTGTTTAGCAATGTCTTGTTCTGGGACATCGCGCCGTACATCACGCTGTCGGTCCTGATCGTGGGCACCTGGTGGCGCTACCGCTACGACAAATTCGGCTGGACGTCGCGGTCCTCGCAGATCTACGAGTCGCGGCTGCTGCGGATCGCCAGTCCCGTCTTCCATTTCGGTATCCTGGCGGTTTTCGCTGGACACGTGTTCGGGTTGTTCGTCCCGCCGCGGGTCACGCACATGCTGAAGATGAGCGACCACTTCTACCACGTGCAGGCGGTGATCGCCGGGTCGATCGCCGGCATCGCGACACTCGTTGGCATCGGGTTGCTGATCTACCGGCGTTTCACCCGTCCGGCGGTATCCATGGCGACCACGCGTAGCGACAAAGTGATGTATGTGGTGCTGGTCCTGGCGATCGTGGTGGGTCTGTACTGCGACCTGATCGGCACCGGCCCGCACGGTGGGGAGTTCCACTATCGCTACACCGTCGGCCTGTGGTTCCGGAGAATCTGGATTCTGCAGCCGCACGGCGAAGTCATGGTCAACGCACCGCTGGACTACCAACTGCACGCGCTGATCGGCATGGTGCTGTTTACCCTGTGGCCGTTCACCCGGCTGGTGCACGCGTTCAGCGCCCCGGTCGTGTACCTGTTCCGGCCCTACATCGTCTATCGCAGCCGCGAGGTGGCGGCCAAGGCCGAACAGGTCGGTACAGCACCGCGCCGACCTGGGTGGTGACGGGCTCCGGCCTGCCAGTTCGCCTTTACCAGTCCCTCGCTGCCACAATCACCGACGTGCCATTCCGTAACGTCGCCATCGTCGCCCACGTCGACCACGGCAAAACCACGCTGGTCGACGCGATGCTGCGACAGTCCGGCGCGCTGCACGAACGTGGTGATCTGCAGGAACGCGTCATGGACAGCGGCGACCTGGAGCGGGAGAAGGGCATCACGATCCTGGCCAAGAACACCGCCGTGCACCGCCACAACGGTGACGGCACGGTGACTGTGATCAACGTGATAGACACGCCGGGTCACGCCGACTTCGGCGGCGAGGTGGAGCGCGGCCTGTCCATGGTGGACGGGGTACTGCTGCTGGTCGACGCCTCCGAGGGCCCGCTGCCGCAGACCCGGTTCGTGCTGCGCAAGGCGCTGACTGCGCACCTGCCGGTGATCCTGGTGGTCAATAAGACCGACCGGCCCGACGCGCGGATCGGTGAGGTCGTCGACGCCAGCCACGACCTGCTCCTCGACGTCGCCTCCGACCTCGACGACGAGGCCGCCAAGGCGGCTGAGCACGCGCTGGGTCTGCCCACGCTGTATGCCTCCGGGCGGGCCGGCATCGCCAGCATCACCCAGCCTGCCGATGGTCAGGTCCCCGACGGCGACAACCTCGACCCGTTGTTCGAAGTGCTGATGGAGCACATCCCGGCGCCGGCAGGCGATCCCGAGGCGCCCTTGCAGGCCCTGGTCACCAACCTGGACGCCTCGGCCTTCCTGGGACGTCTCGCCCTGATCCGCATCTACAACGGCAAGCTGCGCAAAGGCCAGCAGGTCGCCTGGATGCGCGAGGTGGACGGGGTGCCCGTCATCACCAGCGCCAAGATCACCGAGCTGCTGGCCACCGAGGGCGTCGAGCGCAGCCCGACCGAGGAGGCGATGGCCGGCGACATCGTGGCGGTCGCCGGATTGCCCGAGATCATGATCGGTGACACGTTGGCCGACCCCGACCACGCCCACGCGCTGCCGCGCATCACCGTCGACGAGCCAGCCATCTCGGTGACCGTCGGCACGAACACCTCACCGCTGGCCGGCAAGGTGTCCGGGCACAAGCTGACCGCGCGCATGGTCCGCAACCGGCTGGACACCGAGCTGGTCGGCAACGTCTCGATCAAGGTCGTCGACATCGGCCGTCCCGACGCGTGGGAGGTGCAGGGTCGTGGCGAGCTGGCGCTGGCCGTCCTCGTCGAGACGATGCGCCGGGAGGGCTTCGAACTGACCGTCGGCAAGCCGCAGGTGGTCACCCGCACTATCGACGGCAAGCTGCACGAGCCGTTCGAGGCAATGACGATCGACTGTCCCGAGGAGTTCGTCGGTGCCATCACCCAGCTGATGGCCGGCCGCAAAGGCCGCATGGAAGAGATGACCAACCACGCCGCCGGCTGGGTGCGGATGGACTTCGTGGTGCCCAGCCGCGGTTTGATCGGCTTCCGCACCGAATTCCTCACCCTGACCAGGGGAACCGGCATCGCCAACGCCGTGTTCGACGGCTACCGGCCCTGGGCTGGCGAGATCCGGGCCCGCCACACTGGGTCGCTGGTCTCGGATCGGACCGGGGTGATCACGCCGTTTGCGCTGCTGCAGCTCGCCGACCGCGGCCAGTTCTTCGTCGAACCGGGACAGGACACCTACGAAGGCATGGTTGTCGGGATCAACCCGCGCCCGGAGGACCTCGACATCAATGTCACCCGGGAGAAGAAGCTGACCAACATGCGGTCCTCGACCGCGGACGTGATGGAGACGCTGGCCAAGCCGCTCGAGTTGGATCTGGAACGGGCAATGGAGTTCTGCGCGCCCGACGAGTGTGTGGAAGTGACGCCGGAGATCGTGCGGGTCCGCAAGGTCGAGCTGGACGCCACCTCGCGCGCCCGCAGCCGCTCGCGCGCCAAGGCCCGGGGTTAGCTTGGCGCCGCGTCGGGCCCATAAACAGCGCCAGCGTAACCACACTGCGAACTCCGACCCGGATTCTCGCGAACCCGTTACGCCCGCGGCGCGTCCTGCGGTCAGACGAGGCCTCGATACCCTGATGAGCGTGCTGCACCGGGCCCGCCATGTGCTGGTGGCGATCGGCGTGGTGGTCGCCGCGATCGGGCTGGTGCTGTCGGGTTGCACGGTGAGTCCGCCGCCGGCACCGCAGAGCACCGATACCCCGCACAGCACGCCGCCGCCACCGCAGCGGCCCACCCAGATCATCATGGGCATCGACTCGATCGGCGCCGGGTTCAACCCGCATCTGCTCTCCGACCTGTCACCGGTCAACGCGGCGATCAGCGCCTTGGTGTTACCCAGCGCGTTCCGGCCGGTGCCCGACGCGAATTCGGCGACGGGTTCGCGTTGGGAGATGGACCCTACCCTGCTGGTATCCGCAGACGTCACCAGTGAAAACCCGTTCACGGTCACCTATAAGATCCGGCCGGAGGCGTCGTGGACGGATAACGCGCCAATCGCCGCCGACGACTTCTGGTACCTGTGGCGACAGATGGTCAGCGAACCTGGCGTGGTGGATCCGGCCGGCTACGACCTCATCACGTCGGTCCAATCGCTCGAGGGTGGCAAGCAGGCCGTGGTCACCTTCGCCCAGCCGTACCCCGCGTGGCGCGAGCTGTTCAGCAACCTGCTGCCCGCCCACATCGTCAAAGACGTCCCGGGCGGCTTCACATCCGGGCTGGCCCGCACCTTGCCGGTGACCGGAGGACAGTTCCGGGTGGAGAACATCGACCCGCAGCGCGACGAGATCCTGATCGCCCGCAACGACCGCTATTGGGGACCGCCGGCGAAACCCGGGTTGATCCAATTCCGCCGCGCGGGAGCGCCTGCCGCGCTGGCCGATTCGGTGCGCAACGGCGACACTCAGGTGGCCCAGGTGCATGGTGGTTCGGCCGCGTTCGCGCAGCTGTCGGCGATTCCCGACGTGCGGACGGCCCGGATCGTCACCCCCCGCGTCATGCAGCTGACGCTGCGCGCGAACGAGCCGAAGTTGGCCGATGCCCAGGTCCGCAAGGCGATCCTGGGGTTGCTCGACGTCGACCTGCTGGCCGCCGTGGGTGCCGGTAGCGACAACACCGTCACCCTGGACCAGGCGCAGGTCCGCTCGCCCAGCGACCCCGGTTATGTGCCGACCGCACCGCCGGCGCTGAGCAGGACGGCGGCACTGGGCTTGTTGGAGGCGGCTGGGTTCCAGGTCGAGAGCACCACGGCGGCGTCTCCTAGTCCGCCGACGCCGGTGAGCACCGAGCCGACCGAGGTGGTGCGCGGCCGGATCAGCAAGGACGGCAAGCAATTGGCGTTGGTCATTGGGGTAGCCGCGAACGACCCGACATCGGTCGCGGTGGCTAACACGGCTGCCGACCAGTTGCGCAACGTCGGTATCGCCGCAAGCGTGCTCGCCTTGGATCCGGTGACGCTGTACCGCGACGCACTGAACAACCACCAAGTCGACGCGCTGGTTGGCTGGCATCAAGCGGGCGGGAACCTTGCCACGTCCTTGGCGTCGCGGTTCGGTTGCCCTGCTTTGCAGGCAACCGCCGTGGCGCCGCCGGGTGCGTCGACGCCACCATCTCCCGGGCCGGTTTCCTCTACCGGGGTGACGGCGTCGGCCGCGCCGGACAGCACTACCGAGCCGCCGACCACGCCCAGCCGCCCGCCGGAGCCCGGCGCGCTGGTGAAGGCGCCGTCCAACCTGACCGGGATCTGCGACCGCAGCATTCAGTCGAATATCGACGCGGCCCTCAACGGATCCAAGAACATCGCCGACGTGATCGTCGCGGTGGAACCACGACTGTGGAACATGGCGACGGTGTTGCCGATCCTGCAGGACACCACCATCGTTGCGGCGGGGCCGAGCGTGCAGAACGTCAGCCTGACCGGCGCGGTGCCGGTTGGGATCGTCGGGGACGCTGCCCAGTGGGTCAAGATCGGGTCGTAGACGCGGGAATCCGATCCGACAGCCCAGGTAGGGCCGTGTTTTGGTTGGCTAATTGCGCGTGCGCCAAATTGTTATAAAAAACTGGTTTGGAATCAGCGTGGATGGGCAACCCCCGGCGTACGTTCGCGCAGGGGCCGTCGGGGGCTGCTGGCCGGGCGGGGGTCATCCAGCAATTCTGCAGGTGAGGGGTCACCATGTCTTTGGTCTTTGTCGAGCCACAAATACTGGCGTCATTCGCGGAGGAGTTGTCCGGAATCGGTTCGTCGCTCACCGCGGCGAATGCGGCTGCCGCCGGGTCGACCACCAGCGTCTTGGCGGCCGCCGCCGACGAGGTGTCGATACAGATAGCGGCGCTGTTCTCCGAGAGCGCCGCGGGCTATCAGCAACTCAGCGCACAGGTCGCGGCTTCCTACGAGCAGTTCGTCAAGAACGTGTCCGCGAGCGCGAGCACGTATCTGGCGGCTGAGGTGGGAGCCGCGCAAAGCCTGGTAAATGGGTTGGCTGCGCCGGCTTTGTCGCTTGACGGGTTTGCTCAGGCGTATGCCGGCTTCACCGCCAACCTGGCCAACGCCGAGATCAACTTCAACCAGTCATTGGTCGGCGGCGAGTTGGCCTTGCAGCGGCTGGTTTTCGGCACCGACAACGCCCTCAATGGTGCCGTCAACGCCGGTTTCAACTTCGCGAACTCGTTCGTGGGCGGCGGACAACAAGTCGTCAATGCCCTGCTGGGAGTGCAGGTGCCGGCCAATTTCGGTGGCAGCCTAGTACTCAACGGATCTGCCACCGGAAATTTCGGCTTCGGGGGTATTTCGGGCGCGTTCAACGCCGCCCTGTCCGGGCTGGGTGCGCAGATCAGCGCGGCCCTGTCGGGCAACCTCAACGCCGCGCTCCCCGACCTGTCGGTGTTGGTGCAGACGGGCAATGCCCTGGTTGCCAACGTCAATGCGGGTCTGGCGGGTCTGGCGCAGACTGGCGGCGCGCTGGCCACCAGCTTGACGGCCGGTCTGTCGAGTCTGGCGCAAGGCGGCGGATCCTTGGCCGCAAACTTCAACGCTGCGCTGGCCGGGTTGAACGCCCAGCTGAATTCGGCGCTGTCGGGCGGCTTCTCCGGTGGGCTGCCGGACATCGCGGCACTGGTACAGGCCGGGCTTGGCGGGTTCGGCGGGAGCTTCGGCGTGAGCCTGCCCGCCCTGGTCGCCAATTTCGGGGCCAACTTGTCAGGCCTCGGTGCACAGCTGAGCGGCGCGTTCAACGGCGCTTTGAGCGGCTTCTTGTCGGGGAACTTCGGTGTCGGCCTTCCCGCCGCTCTAACGCAGACGGGTGCCGCGTTGATCGGCAACTTCAACGCCGGACTCAATGGCCTGGCGGGCAGTCTCAATGTGAACCTCCCCGCGCTGGCGGCCAACTTCAACGCAGGCATCGGGTCGCTCAGCGCCCAGGTCAACGCCGCCCTGTCGGGCGTCCTGCGCGGCGACACCACCGGCCTTACCACCTTGTTGAACACCGTGGCCGGCCTTCCGACCGCTGGGGTGCGAGGTTTCGAGCAACTGCAAAGCGGAATGCTGTCCGGGCTGGTGAACAGCGAGATCGCGTTCAACCAGGGTCTCGTCGTCAACGAGCGGGCTCTGGTCAGCGCATTGCTCGGTCCGGCTGCACTGCTCGGCCCGGTCGGCTATGGCTTCAATGCGGCCAACCTGTTGCTGGGTACCGGTGAGCAACTGGTCAACGCCGTCGTGGGCGCGCCTGCGTCGGTGGGCCTTACCGGCAGCCTGCTGTTCAGCCCCGCGCTCGCTCTCGGCAGCGTCGACTTCCCGATTGGTGGTGGTCTGGCGGGTGTCGCGCACCAGCTGCTGTCGCTCAACGCGGCACTGGGTTTGGTGCCGGGCCTCAACACGTCGCTGTTGGCGCAGCTCGGTCTGACCCCTGCCGGTCTGCAGGGATTGGTCAACAGCCAGCTGGCGTTCAACGCCAATCTGGTCGCCAACGAGCAAGCGCTGCAGCTTGCCATCTTCGGAACCGGTGGCGCGCTCAATGGCGCGGTGAACAATGCCTTCAACGGTCTGAACCTGCTACTCGTGGGAACGGGTCAGGGTGTGGTGAACGCCCTGCTGGGCGCGCCTGCCGTCAATCTGACCGGGAGTCTGTTGGTCAGTGCGCCGGGCGATGTCTTCGGTGGTGTCACGGCCGGTGGGCTGCTTGGCGCGTTCGAGCAGAAGTGGTTGTTCGACGGAGCCGTCATCAGCAGTGTCCTGGCCCCGATCCAGGTGACCCTGACTGGCGGGCTTCCGAACCTGCTCGCCCAGCTCAGTGCCTCGTTGACTGGCGGCGCCACCATCCGGCTGTAGCACGTGAGCAGCGCTATGAAGTTTCTCCAATGTAATTCATAGAAAACCCTCACACTGCTTGCGGTCACTGGCTAACATTGCTTCATCGTGTAAGCCGCTGGCGTGACGAGTGCGGGGAGGGTTCGCGATGTCGTATTTTTCGTTGGCGCCGGAATGGGTAACCGCGGCCGCCGCTGATCTGGCCGGCATCGGATCGAAGCTGGGAGCGGCAGGATCTGCGGCAGCGGGGGTAACAACTTCGGTGTTACCGGCCGGCGCCGATGAGATCTCCGCTGCCGTCGCGGGATTGTTCGGCGCGCACGGGCAGGCGTTCCAGGAAGTCAGCGCTCGCGTGGGGCAGTTCCACGACCAGTTCGTGCAGGCGTTGCGAAACGCTGCCGGCGCATATGCGTCCGCGGAAGCGGCGAGTGTGCAGGCGCTAGCCGCCCCGGGCGGGCTGGCGCAGCAGTTGGAAGCGGCCGTACTGGGATTGCACTCCAACCTATTGGCTGGCGAGCAGTCATTCAACGACATGCTGCTAGCCAACGAATTAGCTTGGGAGAAGCAAGTTTTCGGTACCGACAGCGCATTGAACGGTGCACTGAACCGGGTTTTCAACGCCGGCAACCTGTTGGTGGGCACCGGCGAGCAGGCGCTCAACGTCCTCGTCGGTGCGCGGACGCCGGCGAACTTCATTCCCGGCTTGCTGACCGGCAGTGCGGCTCAGGTATTTAATGGTGGCCAGATCGGCGGACTGGTGGGTGCCTTCGACCAAGCGCTGATGGTCCCAACCGACCTGCTGGGCTTGGTATCAGCTAACGCAGGACCCGCCGCAGCGGTGGGTGCTTCGGTGCAGGCGGCGGCTGCTGCGGCGGCAGGACCGTTCGGGCAGCTGGAATCGGCGCAGCTCGGCTTCAACGCGAATCTGTTGACCCACGAGACGACGTTTAACAACTTGCTGCTGACCAACGAACTAGCCTTCGAAAAGCAGGTTTTCGGCACCGACAGTGCATTGAATGGTGCGCTCAATCGCGCGTTCAACTTCGGGAATCTGATGGTGGGCACCGGGGAGCAGGCGCTGAATGTTCTGCTGGGTGCGCCGACGCCGGCGAATTTCACCGCCAGCCTGCTGACCGGCGGCCCAGCCCAAAGCTTCAACAGCGGCGAAATCGGTGGCTTGCCAGGCATTTTCGGCCAGGGTTTGATCTTTGGTCAGGACGTGCTAGGTCTGCTCGCCGGCAATACCTGACGGTTTGCGTACGGGCTCGGCGCTCAATCAGTTTGTTCGGCAGCGGGTTTCGGTGGGATCACCGTGTCCACCATCATCGCGAGTTCCCGGCGGGTGGGCGGTGTTCCGGTCAGCATGAAGTGCTGATTAATCAATGCCGACCCCACCCGCGCACTCAGTGGCGTGAGCGTTTCAGGGTTCAGGTCGCCTTCGGCGACAGCGGCTTTCAGGATCGACTCGACGATCTTGGTGCGAGGTAGCACAACCGCGTCGGCGAATATGGTGCGCAGCTCCGGCTCGTGGATGAGCTGGCTGATGATCTGCAAGCCCGGGAAGTCAGTCTTGCCGGCTAGCACATCGCGGTGCGCGGTGAACACCGCCAACAAATTCTCGCGGGCTGAACGGCCGGGCCGCGGCTCGGGTAGCGGGGGCAGCGTGTGGATCATGGCGGCATGCACCAGGTCGTGCTTGCTGGTCCAACGCCGGTACAACGCCGCCTTTCCGGTGTGCGCGCGTGCCGCGATGCCTTCCATTGTCAGTCGGCCGTACCCGACGGCCGCCAACTCGGCCACCGTCGCCTCGTACAGCGCGCGTTCCAGAACTTCTCCGCGCCGGCGACTCTGCCGCCTGTTGGGCATCGTGCGGGTGACGTGCGGCATGCCCACGATAGTAGCCGCTGGCGTTCCTATCGTTCACCAAGGTGGGTAGGGTGCGTCCATGGATTCGCCACGGCTGCTGTTTGTTCACGCGCATCCCGACGACGAGAGCATCAGCAACGGCGCCACCATCGCGCACTACACCGCCCGTGGCGCCCAGGTTCGGGTGGTCACCTGCACCCTCGGCGAGGAGGGCGAGGTCATCGGAGATCGGTGGGCCCAACTCGCCGCAGACCATGCGGACCAGCTCGGTGGCTACCGGATCGGCGAGCTCACCCGCGCGCTGCATGCACTGGGCGTCGCCGAGCCGATATATCTGGGCGGTGCGGGTCACTGGCGCGACTCGGGAATGGCCGGCACCCAGCCACGCGGCTCACGCAGGTTCGTAGACGCCGACGAAGCCGAGGCCGTCGGCGCGTTGGTGGCGCTGATCCGTGAACTGCGCCCGCACGTCGTGGTCACCTACGACCCCGACGGCGGTTACGGCCATCCCGACCACATGCGTACCCACGCGGTCACGACCGTGGCGGTAGCGGCCGCCGCGGGATTGGGGGTCGGCGCCAGCGACCACCCCGGTGATCCCTGGGCCGTGCCCAAGTTCTACTGGACGGTCCTTGGGCTCACCGCGGTGGCGTCCGGCCTGCGTGCGCTGACCCATGACGACCTGCGCCCCGGATGGGTGCTGCCACCGGAGGATATTCCGTTCGCGTACCCCGACGACCGCATCACCGCTGTCGTTGCGGCCGACCCGGACGCGCATGCGGCGAAGGTCGCCGCACTGGCCCAACACGCCACTCAGGTTGTCGTGGGCCCCACCGGAAAGGCTTGCGCGTTGTCCAACAACATAACTCTGCCCGTCCTGGCTGAGGAGCACTACGTTCTGGTTGCCGGAGCCGCCGGTGAACGCGACGAACGCGGCTGGGAAACGGATCTGCTGGCCGGTCTGGGCTTCGCCGCCGCAGGCACGTAGGCTAGCTAACCAGGCAGCCACGGAAGGAATTTCTCATGGACCCCGACCTGGATCCCAACCAGCAGCACTGGCAGGACCGCCTCGACAGCCTTCAGTGGGTACTGGGTTCGATCGTCTCGCAGCTCGACAGCGTCCCAACCTGACCGATACCAAGCCACGCGCCGTCCCGGCCGAAGAGACGAGCGCGACGGACCCCGCTATCCGTGCCGTTGTACTTGCGTTGTTGGCCGTCGACGGCGTGCTCTCCGCAATGGCCGGCGCGATGCTGCTGCCTTGCTATATCGGCTCCATCCCATTTCCCGTGAGCGCCTTGGTCAGCGGGTTGGTCAACGCCGCGCTGGTCTGGGCCGGGGGCCGGTGGACGACGTCGCCCCGAGTTGCCGCGTTGCCGCTGTGGACCTGGTTGTCGACGGTGGCGGTACTGAGCCTGGGCGGTCCGGGTGGCGACATCGTCCTGGGCGGCCAAGGTGTGATGGCCTACGGCGCGTTGCTGCTGATCGTCTGCGGGGTGGCGCCGCCGGTGTGGGTGCTATGGCGGCGTTACCGCCGTCGCTGAGGCGCCATGGCGCCGATCAACGTGCAGTGCTGCCTCAGGGCAGCGGCGGCAGCGGCGGGAAGAAGCTGAGGAACCAGTAGGTTTCGGTTTGGATGAACTGGTTGATCGATGCCGTGGTGGCCGACCAGAAGTTGCTCAGGCCCTGGCTGAGGCCGATGGTCCCGCTGAGCCAGTCGAGGGTGTTGAACAAGCCACTTTGCACTATCGGCTCGACGAGGTAGTAGAAGAAATTGATCTGCGGCGCCAGGAGGCCGACCCACGGCACCCAGCCCGCCACATATGCCGCCAGGTTGACGCCGTACGCCACCCAGGGCTCAACCGTGTTGTACAGGTTCTCGATCGCGGTGGCCCACGACACCGGCAGGACGGCGGCCGGTGCCGCGGCGGCGGGACCCAGTAGTCCGCCGGCCAAGCCGCTGATTCCACTAGTCGGCCGCAGTGCCAGCGCGCCGAGCAGGTTGGTGGAACCTTGCGAGAAGAGGCGCTGCAGCTGCGCGCCGGCGCTGGCAGCGACATTCCCGACGGCCGTGCCGGGGCCCATCAGCGGGTGCCCCAGCAGCTGGGCGGCAGGGGTGTTCACCGCACTCGTCAGCGCCGCCGCGGCGTTCGATTCGGCGCTGGCGTAAGCCTGTGCACTCGCGCTCATGGATTGCACGATCTTGTCGTGAAACGCCGACACCTGGGCGCTGAGTTGCTGGTATCCCTGGCCGTGCGACGAGAACAGCGCGGCGACCTGGGTGGAAACCTGGTCGGCGGCTGCGGCCACCACACCAGTGGTGGGGAGTGCCGCGCTCGCATTGGCTGAGCTAATTTCCGTTCCGATGTCGGCGATAGACGTTGCCGCCGCTTTCAGCGCATCCGGCCCCACATGCAAAAACGACATCTCACCCACCCCCTACTTGATACCAGGAAGCTGGAATCGTACCGCGGTCATCGACCGCTGATGTCGCGCTTGAGCAAACAGGGGAGCCGGTGCGCGCGTCCCGGTCAGTCATGGGTGCTCGCCACCCTGCCGCTACTGTTGCGCGTATGGCACCAGGGACGCCTACGTTTCACAAGGTGGACGCGCGGATGAAAATGCGGCGCGGGAAAGTTACACCAACGTGTCGGTAACACCGGAGCCCATCGCTCTGCCCGATCCCATGCCTGCCGTGCCGTCCCAGGCCGGGCATTCCGCCTCGGCGTTGCGCCGAGTGTTGCGCAGGGCCCGCGACGGTGTCGCACTGAACATCGATGAGGCGGCGATCGCGATGACCGCGCGCGATGAAGATCTCGCGCAGCTGTGCGCGAGTGCGGCGCGAGTGCGCGACGCAGGCCTGGAGTCGGCCGGGCGACGTGGCCGGGCGGGCCGGTTGCCGATCAGTTACTCGCGCAAGGTGTTCATCCCGGTCACCCACTTGTGCCGGGACACTTGCCACTACTGCACATTCGTCACCGTCCCGGGCCGGTTGCGCGCCCAGGGCATCGGCTTGTACATGGAGCCCGACGAGATTCTCGATGTAGCGCGCCGCGGCGCCGAACTCGGTTGCAAGGAAGCGCTGTTTACCCTCGGCGATCGACCCGAGGACCGCTGGAGCGAAGCCCGCGACTGGCTCGACGAGCGCGGTTACGACTCGACGCTGTCCTATGTGCGCGCGATGGCGATCCGGGTACTCGAGGACACCGGGCTATTGCCGCATCTAAATCCTGGCGTTATGACCTGGTCGGAGATGTCGCGGCTCAAGCCGGTGGCGCCGTCGATGGGCATGATGCTCGAGACCACTTCGCGGCGGTTGTTCGAGACCAGAGGCCTGGCGCACTACGGCAGCCCGGACAAGGACCCTGCGGTCCGATTGCGGGTGTTGACCGACGCCGGTCGGTTGTCCATACCGTTTACCACCGGCCTGCTCGTGGGCATCGGCGAGACGCTGGCCGAACGCGCCGAGACGTTGCACGCGATCCGTAAGTCGCACAAGGAGTTCGGGCACATTCAGGAAGTGATAGTGCAGAACTTCCGGGCCAAGCAGCACACCGCGATGGCCGCTGTGCCCGACGCCGGTATCGACGACTACCTGGCGACGGTGGCAGTGGCAAGGCTGGTGCTCGGACCTAGCATGCGGATCCAGGCGCCGCCGAATCTGGTGTCACGCGAGGAATGCCTAGCTCTGGTCGCCGCCGGTGTCGACGACTGGGGCGGCGTCTCGCCGCTGACGCCCGATCATGTGAATCCCGAACGGCCCTGGCCCGCCTTGGATGACCTGGCCGCGGTCACCGAACAAGCGGGTTATGACCTGGTGCAGCGGTTGACCGCACAACCCAAATACGTTCAGGCCGGCGCGGCATGGATCGACCCCCGGGTGCGCGGACACGTTGCGGCACTTGCCGATCCGGCTACGGGGTTCGCCCGCGACGTCAACCCGGTCGGCATGCCGTGGCAGGAGCCCGACGACGTGGCCTCCTCGGGCCGGGTGGACCTCAATGCGGCGATCGACACAGACGGGCGCAACACCGAGGCCCGTAGCGACCTCGACAGTGCCTTCGGCGACTGGGAATCCATCCGCGACCGGGTGAATGAGCTGGCGGCCCGCGCCCCGGAACGCATCGACACCGATGTGCTGGCAGCGCTGCGCTCGGCGGAGCGCGACCCGGGCGGCTGCACCGATGACGAGTACTTAGCGTTGGCCACCGCCGATGGGCCGGCGCTGGAAGCCGTGACGGCACTGGCTGATTCGTTGCGTCGCGAGGTAGTGGGCGACGACGTGACGTTCGTGGTCAACCGCAACATCAACTTCACTAACATCTGCTACACAGGCTGCCGATTCTGCGCCTTCGCGCAGCGCAAGGGCGACGCAGACGCGTACTCGTTATCGGCGCAGGAGGTGGCCGACCGCGCCTGGGAGGCGCACGTCGCCGGTGCCACCGAGGTCTGCATGCAGGGAGGCATTGACCCGGAGTTGCCGGTCACCGGTTATGCAGACCTGGTGCGCGCGGTCAAAGCGCGCGTGCCCTCGATGCACGTGCATGCGTTCTCCCCGATGGAGATCGCCAACGGGGTGACCAAAAGTGGACTCTCCGTGCGGGAGTGGCTGACCAGCCTGCGCGAGGCTGGCCTAGACACCATCCCCGGCACAGCTGCCGAGATCCTCGACGACGAGGTGCGCTGGGTGCTAACCAAAGGCAAGTTGCCGACGTCGTTGTGGGTGGAGATTGTGACTACTGCGCACGAAGTGGGGCTGCGGTCGTCGTCGACGATGATGTACGGGCACGTCGACAGCCCCCGGCATTGGGTGGGGCACCTCAACGTGCTGCGCGGGATTCAGGATCGTACCGGCGGCTTCACCGAGTTCGTGCCGCTACCGTTCGTGCACCAGAATTCGCCGCTTTACCTGGCGGGGGCGGCGCGCCCCGGGCCCACCCACCGCGACAATCGCGCCGTGCACGCGTTGGCCCGAATCATGTTGCACGGCCGTATTTCGCACATTCAGACCAGCTGGGTAAAGCTCGGTGTCGAGCGCACGCAGGTGATGCTCAACGGCGGCGCCAACGACTTGGGCGGCACCTTGATGGAGGAGACAATCTCGCGAATGGCCGGCTCCGAGTACGGGTCTGCCAAGACGGTGGCCGAGTTGGCCGCGATCGCCGAGGGGATCGGTCGGCCGGCACGTCAGCGCACCACGACGTACGCCTCACAGGCCGCATAAAACCGCGAGCGTAGCGCCATCCCTGCTCCGGGGAGCGGGGCTTGCGGCGCTACGCCCGCGGTGATGTAGAACTCAGTAGTTGTTGCAGGTGTCAGCGACCACGACGAGGTCGTTGACGTACTGCTGTGCGCCCGGCATCGCAGACAGCTGCGCGGCGATCTGCCGGCGGCCCTGCGGTCCCGAGCTGAGGAACTGGTTCAGCTTGGCCACCGCGATCGGGCTAGCGGAAATTTGCGCTGCCGCCGCCGGGTCCGTCGCGTTGAGCGCGGCCATCACCTGTCCGTAGTTACAAGTCGTGTTGATCGCCGCGTCGAGCGGATCCGCGGACGCGATTCCGGCACCGAAGCCCAGCGACACGGCCGCCGCACCAGCGGCGACACCCATTCCGATTACCGACAACCTCATGTGTGGACACCTTCCCCAACTATTGCACCGCCAATACAAGACGGCGACGACATTTGCCCATCGGTTGCCGTCTTTCGTCGAAGATACCAGGCCCCGTGAGCGTGCTTCCATCGAAATTGATATCGCCAGACTCGCTGTCGGCGTAACTCTTCGCAGCTCAGGGCCTAGATTGCTGCTAGTTTCGCGCTGGGCGAAATGAGTGACTCCGGCCCAAACCACAGCGGGGTCTTAAGGTGCTCATAGACTCGCCCAGACTTGCCCCGGCGTAGTTCGACCATCCCGAGTGTCCGACGATTCCGAACGTCTACAGTCTGGCTGCGAGTTCCGTACCCTGCTTGATCGCTCGCTTGGCGTCCAATTCGGCGGCGATAGCAGCCCCGCCGATGATGTGCGGATCCACGCCGACGCGGCGCAGACCGTCCTCCAAGTCGCGCACCGACTCCTGGCCGGCGCAAACCACCACGGAGTCCACGGCGAGCAGCCGCGGCCGCTGCCGGTCCGGGCCGAAGCTGATGTGCAGGCCGTCGTCGTCGATCCGTTCGTAATTGACTCCGCACAGCTGGTGCACGCCCTTGGCCTTCAACGAGGCCCGGTGCACCCATCCGCTGGTCTTGCCCAGCCGCTTGCCCTGCGGGCCGTTGGTCCGCTGGAGCAGGTACACCTCCCGGGCCGGAGGGGCGGGCAGCGGCGTGGTCACGGCGCCGCGCGCCTCCCGGGGATCGACCACCCCCCATTCGGCCTTCCATTCTTTGAGGTTGAGGGTGGGCGACTCGTCGGTGACCAGTAGCTCGCAGACATCGAAACCGATGCCGCCGGCGCCGATGACGGCTACCGTCTTGCCGACCGGCTTGGCTCCGGTGATCGCCTCGGCGTAGGTCAGCACCTTGGGATGGTCGATGCCGGGGATGGCTGGCAGGCGCGGCATGACGCCGGTCGCAAGCACCACGTGGCGGTAGTCGGCCAGGTCGGCGGCACCGACCCGGGCGCCCAGCCGGACCTCGACCCCCAACTTGGCCAGCATGGTGGCGAAGTACCGGATGGTTTCGCTGAACTCCTCCTTGCCGGGAATGCGCCGCGCCAGGTCGAATTGGCCGCCGATGAAGTCGTTGGCGTCGAACAGGGTGACTCGGTGTCCGCGCTGCGCGGCGCCGACGGCAGCGGCCAGACCGGCCGGGCCGGCACCGACGACGGCCACTGCCTCCGTGCGCCGGGTCGGTGTGAGTACTAGCTTCGTCTCGTGCCCGGCTCTCGGGTTCAGTAGGCACGACACCGTCTTCTTGGCGAACGCGTGGTCCAGACAGGCCTGATTGCAGGCGATGCAGGTGTTGATCTCGTCGGCGCGTTCGGATTGCGCTTTGAGCACCCACTCGGGATCGGCCAACAGCGGTCGAGCCATCGATACCAGTCGAACGTGGGTGTCGGCCAGGATCTGTTCGGCGGCTTGCGGCATGTTGATCCGGTTGGAGGCGACGACCGGGATGCTGACGTGCTCGGCCAGTGCGCTGCTGATGTCGACGAACGCGCCGGCTGGCACCGACGTCACGATCGTCGGCACCCGGGCCTCGTGCCAGCCGAAGCCGGAATTGATGATGGTCGCTCCAGCCGCCTCCACCTCAATTGCCAGCGCGACGATCTCGTCCCAGCTTTGGCCGTCTTCGACGTAGTCGGCCATCGACATCCGGTAGCAGATGACGAAGTCGGACCCCACCGCCTCGCGGGTGCGGCGCACGATCTCGACCGGGAACCTGCGGCGGTTGGCTGGCGAGCCGCCCCACGAATCGGAACGCTTGTTGGTGCGCGGCGCCAGGAACTGATTGACCAAATAGCCTTCACTGCCCATGATTTCGACGCCGTCGTAGCCCGCCGCCCGGGCCAGCTGGGCGCAGCGCACGAAATCGGCGATCGTGGACTCGATACCGCGGCGGGTTAGCGATCGGGGCCGAAATGGGTTGATCGGGGCCTTGATCGAGGAAGCGCTGACCGAAAACGGGTGGTAGGCATAACGTCCGGCGTGCAGAATTTGCAGCAGAATCTTGCCGTCCTCTTCGTGCACGGCGGAGGTGACGCCACGGTGGCGGCGGGCTTGAGCGGCAGAAGTCAGGTCTGAGGCGAACGGCAACAGCCAGCCGGTGCGGTTTGGGGCGTAGCCGCCGGTGATGATCAGTCCGACGCCGCCGCGCGCCCGCTCGGCGAAGTACGCGGCCAGTCGATCGATGTGGCGGGCGCTGTCTTCCAGTCCGGTGTGCATCGACCCCATGACCACTCGGTTGCGTAGCGTGGTGAAGCCGAGGTCCAACGGGGACAAGAGGTTTGGATAGGGTGTCATGGTTGTGCACCCGCCGCGGGACCCAGGTAGGCGAAGATCGGGAGGCGGCGTTGTTCGTCGATGGTCAATTCCCATTCGCCGACTCGGTGCCAGCCAAGACGTTCGTATAGGCGGATGGCGGCGACGGCCTGTTGCGCAACTTCCAGTACGGGTTGGACAGCTAGTCCATGCGCGTAGCGTGTCGCTTCGGCCGTCAACGCTTCGCCTAGGCGCTGTCGGCGATGCGCCGTGGACACAAAAAGCCGGCTCAGTTCCAGCAAGTGCTCCGCGGCGATGCCCGAGGCGGCCGTCCACCTATCACTGGCTGGGCTGTCGGGTAGGCCGTGCAGCGCGACGTGGCCTCGGATGCGCGACGTAACGTCCCGCACGACCCACGAGACGAGCTCCCTTTTCGATGCGATCCAACGCGCAGGATAGGACGGCCAGAATTTCGGGTAGCCGTCTGCAACATGGACACCGCGCAAAAGTTCGACACACTCGGGCAGGTCCCCGGGCTGCCGCGGCTCGACCCTGTACGACGGCGTCACGCGCCCAACGGTCACCCGGCCATTGTCACAGACGGCGTCGTCGCCGACTGGACACATTTACGGGCGTGCCCTTTCACCGGGTGTATGTGCAACGTCTAGTATCAGTAATCAATTGCAGTACCGGTCCGCCTCCTGGAAGCCCCTGGGCGGCGCGACCGACAGCCCACAGTCGTACCTGGAGGACACGTTGAGGAGACGTCCGTGACGTACGTGATTGCCCAGCCTTGCACCGACATCAAGGACAAGGCGTGCATTGAGGAGTGCCCGGTGGACTGCATCTACGAGGGTGCCCGGATGCTGTATATCCACCCCGATGAGTGCGTCGACTGTGGCGCCTGCGAACCGGTCTGCCCGGTCGAGGCGATCTATTACGAAGACGATGTGCCCGAGCAATGGGGCCAATACACGCAGATCAACGCCGACTTCTTCGTCGAACTGGGATCTCCGGGCGGCGCGGCGAAGGTAGGCCAGACCGACAATGACCCGCAAGCGGTCAAGGATCTGCCGCCGCAGGGCGAGGACGACTAGAGCGACCTGGTGCTGCAGCCCCGGAAGGGCGTCGCATTGTCGGCCGCTCTGCCCGAGTTCCCGTGGGACACCCTGGCCCAGGCGAGGGCCAGGGCCGCAGCGCACCCGGACGGGATCGTCGACCTGTCCGTGGGCACTCCGGTCGATCCGGTTGCGCCGCTGATCCGAGACGCGCTGGCGGCGGCGAGCTCAGCTCCGGGCTACCCCGCGACCGCGGGCACCCCGCAGCTCCGGCAGTCGGCGGTGGCGGCACTGACCCGTCGCTACGGCGTCACCGGGCTGGCCGAGTCCGCGGTGCTGCCGGTGATCGGCACCAAAGAACTCATCGCCTGGCTGCCGACCTTGCTTGGGCTAGGCGAAACGAGCGTGGTGGTGGTGCCCGAGCTCGCGTACCCGACCTATGAGGTCGGTGCGCGGTTGGCCCGAGCGCAGCTGGTGCGCGCGGATTCACTGACCCAGCTGGGCCCGCAGACCCCAGCACTGGTGTACCTGAATTCGCCGAGCAACCCCACTGGCCGGGTGCTGGGCGTCGACCATCTGCGCAAGGTCGTCGGATGGGCGCGCGAGCGTGGAGTATTGGTCGCCTCCGACGAGTGCTACCTGGGACTGGCCTGGGACGCCGAACCGCAGTCGGTGCTGCACCCGGCGGTGTGCGGCGGCGATCACACCGGGCTGCTCGCGGTCCACTCGCTGTCCAAAACGTCGTCGCTGGCGGGGTACCGGGCCGGGTTCGTCGCCGGCGACCCGCGGGTGGTCGCCGAGTTGCTGGCGGTGCGCAAGCATGCGGGGATGATCGTGCCGACGCCGGTGCAGGCCGCCATGGTGGCCGCGCTCGACGACGACGACCATGAGCGCCAGCAGCGGGAGAGGTACGCCCAGCGGCGCGCGGTGATGTTGCCTGCGCTGCGCGCGGCGGGCTTCACCATCGACCATTCGGAGGCGGGTCTGTATCTGTGGGCCAGCCAGGGGCAGGACTGCCATCAGACGGTCGGCTGGCTCGCTGAACGCGGCATTCTGGTGGCCCCGGGTGACTTCTATGGTCCCGGTGGTGCATGGCATGTGCGGGTCGCCCTGACCGCCACCGACGAGCGCATCGCCGCGGCGGTCGAGCGCCTGCGTTAACAGCACGCCCGTCGCACGGCAGAATGCGCTGTGTGACAGATTCAGCTGACAATTCGGTCGGCAAGCTGCGGATCCCGTTGTCCACGGGCGACATCCTCAAGCGGGTGTTCCTGGGCAAACCGCTGATCACCGAGAAGCTCGCCGAGGAGCGCTTGTCGAACCCGGTCGCGCTGGGTGCTTTGTCACCGGATGCGATCTCGTCGACCGCCTATGGCCCCGAGCAGATCCTGATCGAACTGCTGCCAAACGCGGGACTGGCAGCGTTCGCGTTGCTGCTGCCTATCACCGGCGTGATCCTGCTGATCCTGGTGCTGGTGGCCGCCTCATACCGGCAGGTGGTGATGGCCTACACGCGGGCCGGCGGCTCCTACATCGTGGCGCGCGACAATTTCGGGCCACGGGTCGCGCAAGTTGCCGCCGCAGCGCTGCTGATCGACTATGTCGTCACGGTGGCAGTGCAGTCGGCGGCCGGGACCGTCGCGGTGGTCTCCGCGCTGCCGATGCTCGGGCCCTTCAGCCTGGAGATCACGGTGAGTGTAGTCCTGTTCATTTGCTTCTTGAACCTGCGCGGCATGCGGGAAGCCGGAGCGCCTTTCGCGTCCGCTACGTATTTCTTCATCGCTATGATCACTGCCACGATCGTGACCGGCGTTGTGCGCCAAATCTTCTGGGGACTGCCCACGTATGATCCGACGCATCTGCCCGGAACTGTGCCGGTGCATCAGGGCAACGGGCTGGTAATGGGCGCCACGATCCTGGTGCTGCTGCGCGCGTTCGCCAATGGCGGCTCGTCACTGACCGGTGTCGAGGCGATCTCCAACACCGTCGAAGTCTTTCGGAAACCGGAGGGCCGCAACGCACGTCGGGTGCTCACCGCGATGGCCGCCATCCTGGGCTTTCTGCTGGCAGGCGTGGCCTACCTGGCCCATGCGACCCACGCCACACCGTATCTGACCGAATACCCCTCGGTACTCTCGCAAATTGGCCGCGCGGTCTTCGGCAACGGCGCGATAGGCAATGTTTTCTTCATCCTGGTGCAGGCCTCCACCGCGGCGATCCTGTTCACCGGCGCCAACACCAGCTTCAATGGGTTTCCGGCACTAGCCAGCTTCGTGGCCGAAGACCGTTTCCTGCCAAGACAGTTGATGAAACGCGGGCATCGGCTGGTGTTCTCCAACGGCATCATCGCGCTCACCACGCTGTCGGTGATATTGCTGGTGGTGACGGGCGGCTCGGTCAACGCACTGGTCCCGTTCTACGCGATCGGCGTGTTCACCGGCTTCGCGATGGCCGGCTACGGAATGACCAAACATCATCTGACACAACGGGAATCGGGTTGGCGACACCGACTGATGATCAACCTGTCCGCAGGAATTCTGTCGACTATCGTGGTGGGGATCTTCGCGGTGGCGAAGTTCACCGAGGGGGCCTGGCTGGTTGTCGTCGTCTTTCCCTTGCTGGTATTCCTGCTGATCCGGCTCAACCGTGAATACCGCGCCGAGGCGGCGATTTTAGAGATGTTCCGCACCGACCGTCCTGAGCTGGTGAAGTACGCACGGCACCAGGCGTACATCTTCGTTAATTCGGTCGACCTCGCCGTGCTCGAGGGACTGCGGTACGGCAAGGGATTGCGAGCCGATGAGTTGATCGCGGTGCACTTCATGATCGACGCGGACCATGCCGCCAAACTGCGAAAGCGTTGGGACGATTTTGATCTGGACACCCGACTGCGAGTGGTGGATTGCCCCGACCGCCGGATCACCCGTGCCGCGCAGGTCTTGGTGGCAAAGGCGAGCAAGGAGCATCCCGACACCAACGTAACGGTCCTGTTGCCGCGCCGGACCTACGCGCCGCTGCTGGGCCGGCTGCTGCACGACCGCACCGCGGATAAGATCGCCCGCGCAGTCAGCCTCATCCCCGACGCCGCGGCGACGATCGTGCCCTACGACGTGCAGTCGCGCATCAAGGACGCCTATCCCGAACGCCTGGAGCAGCGAATCGCCCGCGAGATTGACAAGATCGGCGAATGGGTGTCGCAAGGTGAGGACCGCAGCGTCGAGGCCTACGAACATCCGTCTCGGTCGCAGACGGTGATCACGGTGGCGGCGCTCATCCCCGGCCAGAACGCGACCTTCGAGGGACGGGTCAGCGAGATCGAGGACATCGCCAAACGCCGGGGCACCTTCCGCTGGATCGTCGTCGGCGACCAGACCGGCGATGTCCGCATCAGGTTCCGGCCCGAAGGCGGCGGGGCCGACATCCAGCCCGGTCAACTGCTGCAGGTCACCGGCAAGGCGCGACACAGCGGCGACCGGCCGATGTGGATGGCCGACCCCGACTATCGGATCCTCGAGCGTCCACCCGAAACCCATGACGCCGGCGGCTCGGGGGAGGCGGGGCAAACCGGGTGAAAAGGCGCCAGGCCGAAGCAGTTAGATTGGGTAAGGAATACCGGGAGGGAACCCAATGAAGCGGATCGCAGCTGTCTTGCTGTCACTAGCCGGGGTGGTGTTCGCCGTCAACGGCTACCGCCCGGTCAGCAGGAAGGGGTACCAGGCCGGTTACGCGTTCGGCTCCGGGCTGTTCGCCTCCGAGCTTCCGGTGCATTCGCTGGCCGCGCAGGCCGCCGCACTGACCGCGCTGTCCCACCGGTTATCCACGCGCGAGCGCCTACTCGCCTGGATTCCAGCGGTGCTGTCCTGGCTGGGTCTGCTCGGTCTGCACCGCAGTGGCAAGGCGGCGCACGAGCACCTGACCTCTGCACTGGACGACGGGCTGGGCGCCGAGCGGCGCACCGAGGCCGGCGACCTGTGGCAACGGCCGGCGCCGGGCGGCGCCACCGCCAAGAAGCCGGGCGTGGTCCGGATGATGCGGGTCTACCGTGACTACGCCCATGACGCAGACATCAGCTACGGGGAGTACGGCTCACGTAACCACCTCGACATCTGGCGTCGGCCCGACCTCGACCGCGACGGCGCGGCGCCGGTGTTGCTTCAGGTACACGGAGGCGCCTGGATGGTGGGAAACAAACGCGGGCAAGCACATCCGCTGATGAGCCACCTGGCCGAACTCGGCTGGGTTTGCGTATCCGTCAACTACCGGCTCAGCCCGCGCTCGACCTGGCCGGACCAGATCGTCGACGTCAAACGCGCCATCGCCTGGACCAAAGGGAACATCGCCCAATACGGCGGAGACCCGGGCTGGATCGCCATCACGGGCGGTTCGGCGGGCGGCCATCTGTCCTCACTCGCCGCGTTGACACCCAACGAGCCGCTGTTCCAGCCCGGTTTCGAAGACGCCGACACTCGCGTGCAGGCGGCGGTGCCGTTCTACGGCTTCTACGACTTCACGCGGGACGACGCGGTGCATCCGATGATGCCGGCCATGATGGGCAAGCGGGTGTTCAAGCTCGGCCGCGCCGACATCGCCGAGCCGTTCCGGCTGGCCTCGCCGATCACTCATGTCGGCGAACACGCGCCGCCGTTCTTCGTGTTGCACGGCACCAACGACTCGCTGATCCCAGTCGAACAGGCACGTAGCTTCACCGCGCGGCTGCGCGAAGTCAGCCGCCAGCCCGTGGTGTACGCCGAATTGCCCGGGGCACAGCACGCTTTCGACATCTTCGGCTCGGCCCGTGCCGCGCACACCGCGGTGGCTGTCGAACAATTTTTGGCCGAGGTTTACGTGTCTGCACATGCGCAAGATCGCGCTTACGGTATCGCCTGATCGCTACCCCTCGATTAGTCTGCCCAGATGAACAGCGTGTCGGGCAAAGTGGCCCTCGTCACCGGTGGCGCGTCGGGGATCGGTGCGGCGTTGACTGCCAAGCTGGTCGACGGCGGTGCCGAGGTTTGGATCGCTGACCGGCAGATCGAGGTAGCGCAGGAACTGGCGCGGAGTTTGGACGAGGCCGGTACACAGGCACATGCGATCGAACTCGACGTACGCGACTACTCGTCGTTCGAGAGTGCCGTCGCCGAGGTGGTGCGGCGGTCGGGCCGGATCGACTACCTGTTCAACAACGCCGGCATCGGGGTCGGCGGGGAGATCGACTCGTACACCCTCGAGGACTGGAACGACGTCTTCGACGTCAATCTGCGCGGTGTCGTCCACGGTATTCAAGCTGTCTACCCGATCATGATCCGGCAGCGCAGCGGCCATATCGTGAACACGGCGTCCATGGCCGGTCTGTTGGCGGCTCCGGGTTCGGCGAGCTACACCGCCAGCAAGCATGCCGTCGTCGCGATCTCGAAAGTGCTCCGGCTCGAGGCGGAGCGCCACGGCGTGCGCGTGTCGGTGCTGTGTCCGGGCGCTATCCGCACCCCGATTCTCACCATGGGCAAGTACGGCCGGTTCACCGGCGTCAGCGGCGAAGAGATCCTCAAATATTGGGAGCCGATGCGGCCGATGGCCCCCGAAAAGTTCGCCGAGCGCGCGCTGCGTGCGGTGCTGCGCGGGAACGGCGTCATCATCGTGCCTCGCTGGTGGAAGGCCGCGTGGTATGTCGACCGGTTGTCGCAGACGGCGTCGCGCCAGGTCGGACGGCTCACGCTGAAGCGGCTTCGTGCGCTGCGGCGCGACAGCGGGACGCCTGCCGGTTAGCCCGCCACGCCCCAATGCAGGACGCGGGACGTCAACAGGACGAGTCCAAGGGACACCAACGCCACGACAACCAGCCCGGCGACGGCGACTACCAAGGGGCGCCAGCCGGTTCGGGTGATCTGACGGATGTCGGTGTTGAGCCCGACGCCGGCAAAGGTGAGTAGGAACGCCCATTTGGACACATTGGCGAGGTTGGCGGTCTGGCCCCTGGTCAGCCAGCCCGCCGTTGCGATCGCCGATACCGCCAGGAAGCCCAAGACGAACTTGGGGAACTTCTCCCACACGTACGCCGCCTTGGCGGCGACACCGGGCGCTATTTCGTCAGCTTCGCCGCGACCGGCCCAGAAGACTGCGAAACCCAGCACGACCAACCCGATCAGTGCGTTGCGGGTCGACTTGACCAGCACCGCGATCTTTCCAGCGTGGTCGGAGTACAAGTAGCCGGTGGCGGTAGTCTCTGCGGTGTTGTCCACCGAAAGCCCGGCCCACAAACCGAATTCGCCGTCGCTGAGCCCGATCGTGTGCCCGAGCGGCGGCAACGCAAACAGCGCGACCGCGCCCAGCGCCAGGATCGCCGCGATGGCGTAGCTCACCTCCGAGTTGCGGGCGCGGATGGCGCCTTTGGCGGCCACGATGGCCGACACGCCACAGATCGAGGTGCCAATCGCCAGCAGCGAGCCGAGCTTGCCCGACAACCCAAAGGCACGCGCGGCCAGCAGGATGACTGTTCCCGCGATCGCCATGTCGACCAGGATCTGCACCAGGCTGGCGCCACCCAGCTTTGCGATGTCGCCGAGCACGAATCGCGAACCCAGCAGCACGATCCCGATCTTCAGCCAGAATTCGTAGGTCCCCACGCCGGGCCGAAACCACCGATGCAGGCCGGCGGTGTTGGCGATCAGCAGGCCGATCAGGATCGCCCACAGCACGTACTCGATGTCGGGCACAGTCCAGTGTTGCTGTCGTGCAAGCGCGTTCCACCAGACTTGGGCGTACTTGCCCAGGACGCCGACGGCGATCAGCAACGCTACGCCGGGTAGATAGCTCAGCGGCCCTACATCAGCGGGCTCGGCGCGAGCATCCTCGGGTTCGACCTCAACGGTGCTCACGGCGTCACCACGGGATGCGGGGCAGAATATTGGCGACCGCCAGCACCGCGACTAGGGCGGCCAGTAGCGTGGCCCACCAGTCGATCGAGATGGACCCGAGGCGTTCAAGGCCGCGGCCACGGCGTGACGTTGTTGTGCCCATGCATCAGATTTTTGCGCGGCAAGCCTTGCAGGCCAAGTGATCTGATCGCGGTGATTTAGGAGCTGGGTGCGGCGGGTCGCCACCGTAGGTTAGTGCCGGGGACTGCGCTGGTCGAGCAGGCGGATCACCTGCGCTGCCAGTTCGTCGATGTCGGCGCCGGTGGTGTCGAGCACCAGATCGGGGCTCTCGGGCGCCTCGTAGGGAGCGTCGACGCCGGTGAGTCCCCGGAGTTCGCCGTTGCGCGCGCGGGCATAAAGCCCTTTCGGGTCGCGCTTTTCGCACTCGGCCAACGACGTTGCGACGTGCACCTCGATGAAGGGCAGCTTGGCGGCTTCGCTGAGGGCCCGGGCGGTCTCACGATCGGACTTCAGCGGCGAGACCAGCGAAGCCAGCGCCACCACGCCCGCGTCGGCCAGCAGCCGTGCCAAATGACCTACCCGCCTGATATTTTCGGCGCGATCGCCAGGGGAGAAGCCCAGATCGTCGGACAGGCCATGGCGCAGGTTGTCGCCGTCGAGCAGGTAGGCGACTCGTCCCGATTCAACCAGTGCGCGCTCCACCGCCACCGCGACCGTGGACTTGCCGGACGCGGGCAGGCCGGTGAACCAGATGGTGGCCCCCGACTGCCCGGTGGCCTGCCAGCGATGCCGGCGGTCCAGCGCTGACGGGTGCCAGCGGATGTCGGAGCGCTGGTGGGTGCCTGGCTTGACCTCTCGTGCCTCGATGATGGTGCCGGCGCCGACGGTGTCGTTGGTGGTCTCGTCGATCAGGATGAATGCACCGCTGTCCCGATTGTCCTCATAGGGGTCGGCGATCACGACGGAGCTGGTGCGCAGTGTCACCGTGCCGATGTCGTTGAGCACCAACTCCACTGGCCTGTCCAGTTCGTCGAGAGTCTCCGGATCCAGCCGGGCGTGCAGTTCCTGGACGGTGGCGCGCACTGTTTTGGTGGTCTGCTTGAGTGCCAGCCGATCACCGGCCCGCAACGGGCTGTCGACGAACCAGCACACCGTCGCGTCGAGCTCGCGGGCCAGCACCGGTGGAACCGCGTCCTCGCTGCCGCTGATGAACACGTCTCCGCGGCCCACGTCGATGTCGTCGGCCAGCTCGATCGAAACCGAAAGGGGCGCAACGCCCGTGGTGCGTTCATCATCTAGGGTGTCCAGTGAGGTCACCGTCGACCGGGTGCCTGCAGGCAGCGTTACCACCGGGTCACCGACGCGCAGCGTCCCGGCGGCCAGCCGCCCGGTGTAGCGGCGGCGCTGTTCGGCGGTTGGCCGCGACACCCATTGCACCGGCAGCCGTAGTCGCGACGCTTCGGCCTGCGGCGCAGCGAGTTCCACGTTCTCGAGGTAGTCGAGCAGGGTGGGACCGCTGTACCACGGCGTGCGCTCGGAGCGATGCACGACGTTGTCGCCGTGCTTGGCCGCGATCGGGATGACCGTGATGTCCACCTCGCCCAGACGCGCCGCCACCTGAGCGAGTTCCTCGGCCACCTTGTCGAAGCCCGACTGGTCGAAATCGATCAGGTCGATCTTGTTCACGGTAGCGACAAAGTGCTTGATGCCCAACAGTTTTGCAATCCGGGCATGCCTGCGGGTCTGGCGCAGCACGCCGGCGCGCGCGTCGACCAGCAGGATCGCAACGTGCGCGTTGGAGGCTCCGGTGAACATGTTGCGGGTGTATCGCTCGTGGCCGGGCGTGTCGGCCAGGATGTAGCTACGGGTCTGCGTGGAGAAGAACCGGTAGGCGACGTCGATGGTAATGCCTTGCTCGCGTTCGGCGCGCAGACCGTCGGACAAGGCGGCCAGGTCGGCAATGCCCTCCTCGTCGGTAACCGCCTCCAGGTGGTCCAGCGGCAGGCTGTCGGTGTCGTGCAGTAACCGTCCGATGAGGGTGCTCTTGCCGTCGTCCACCGAGCCAGCGGTCGCGATGCGCAGGAGTTGGCGCGTTATCCCCTTGGGGGGCAGTACTTCTTCGTCGGCAACGGTCATCAGAAATAACCCTCTCGCTTGCGGTCTTCCATCGCGGCGGCCGAGGTGCGGTCGTCGGCGCGGGTCTCACCGCGCTCGGAGACCGTGGCGGCCGAGATCTCGACGATTACCCGGCTGATGTCGGTGGCGGTGGAGCGCACCGCCCCGGTGATGGTGAGGTCGCCGACGGTGCGGTAGCGCACCCACTCCACGGCCGCGCTTTCTCCGTTGCGCGGGCGGGCGTATTCCGACACCGCCAACAGAATCCCGTCACGTTCGAAAACCTCGCGCTCGTGGGCGTAATAGATCGAAGGTATTTCCAGGTCTTCCAGCTCGATGTAGCGCCAGACGTCCAGCTCGGTCCAGTTGCTCAGTGGGAACACCCGTACTTGTTCACCCTTCTTGATCCGGCCGTTGTAGAGCGTCCACGGCTCGGGCCGCTGGGCGCGCGGGTCCCACTGGCCGAACTCGTCGCGGAAACTCAAGATTCGCTCTTTGGCGCGGGCACGTTCCTCGTCGCGGCGCGCGCCGCCGAAAGCGGCATCGAAGCCCCCGGCCTCTAGCGCGTCCAGCAGGGTGCGGGTCTGGGCGCGGTTGCGTGAGGCACTCGGTCCCGGGTCGGGCACCCGGCCCTTGTCGATGGACTCCTGCACTGAGGCCACGATCAGTTTGTGTCCGGCCCCGGTGACGCGGCGGTCGCGGAATTCGATCACTTCGGGAAAATTGTGTCCGGTATCGACATGCATCACCGGAAACGGCAGCGGTAGCGGCCGAAAAGCCTTCTCCGCTAGGCGAAGTAACACGATCGAGTCCTTGCCGGCCGAGAACAGCAGCACCGGTCGCTCCAGTTCGGCGACGACCTCGCGGATGATGTGTACCGCTTCGGCTTCCAGCAGCCGCAACTCGTCTACCCGCCGGGTGTCGGTCCGAGATTCGGTATGGGTGGTCATGTTGGTAATCCCTCACTTTCGGCGTCCGCCCGGTAGCGGTCCACCCATTCGTCCGACCGCTGATCGGCCTGCCGCTGCAGAACCGGCTCCGGCGCCAGCCTCGGATCCATTCCCAGCCGTTCGAGGATGTCGCCCACCACCTGAGTCAGGTTGCGCCACAACACCGGGTAGGAGATCTCGATCGGCTCCACCTTCTCCTCTTCGAACCAGTTCTTCCAGCCCTCTTCCTGAGCCCGCAACATCTTCACGACATGCGCGATCGCACCGGCGTGATAGGTGGCGCGTGCGTCGCGGACCGGGTCGGGCCGCCCCCGCCACACGCGGGTTTGCACGGCACGCCAGAACGAGACGGCCTGGGAGACGACGTCAGGTCGGTGGATGTGGATGAGCAGAGGGTCCTCGCCGACGACGTCGCGGATCGCGGCCAGCAGGCCGTCGCCCGACCTTTCATTGAGGCCGGCTACCCGGTCCAGCAGCAAGGGCGTCTGGTTCCACATCAGTTTGCCGCCCCATACCCCGTTGGGGGTGCGGCCGACCGTGCGGATGTAGTCGCGCCAGATCTCCGGGGGGGCGAGGTCGGGCTTGCCTTCGTCCAACGGATCGAGCAGGCTCAGGATCGACTCGTCGTCGACATCTGCGAACCACTGACGCGGCTGCGGGGACTGGCTGGTGCTGGGCAGGTACTGAAAGAACTCCTGCGGTTCGCCGGCTACACCGGTGGCACGCAGGGACTCGACCAGCAGGGTGCTGCCACTGCGCTGGGATGCCAGCACCAGATATGACGACGGATGATCGGCCACCCACGCAGCCTAGCGGCACGCAAAACCGCTGCAACACAGCCATTTACCTTCACGCTGAAGATAACCCTTGCCGACCTGGTGCCCGCCCCGCGGCCGGTGCGGCGCTGGGGAATTCGCGAACTGGCGGCGAACTGCTCGTTTGGCATCGGCTTGCGGGGGAAACAACCCTAGGACAGAACCGACGAGAGGATCACCATGGCACTCGACGACGAAGACATCACCACCACCGGCAACGGCGGCGAGGGTCCCGCTGACGGTGGCTCCAACCCCGAGGGACATGACGGAGGCGCCGACGGGACGGCCGGCGAAGGCCCCGCTGACGGTGGCTCCAACCCCGAGGGTCACGACGGAGGCGCCGACGGGACGGCCGGCGAAGGCCCCGCTGACGGTGGCTCCAACCCCGAGGGACATGACGGAGGAGCCGACGGAACCGCATAAGCGAGCCGCGATGCTGAGTCGGTGCGTCGCCACCAATCCGGCGGCGTTCGCGGCCGACCACTGGGGACGCTTGCCGTTGCTCAGCCGGACAGACGAGTTGCCCCGCGATTTCACCGATCTGCTCTCACCGGCAGCTGTCGACGAACTGATCGCCGAACGTGGGGTCCGCGCGCCGTTCATCCGGATGGTCAAGCACGGAGACCTGTTGGCGCGGGATTGCTATCTGGGGTCCGGCGGCTTCGGCGCCGAGATGCCCGACCAACTGGATCCCGCCAAGGTCTTGGCCCAGTTCGCTTCCGGCGCAACAATTGTGCTGCAGGGCCTGCACCGGTTGTGGCCGCCGATCATCGAGTTTGTTCGTGGCATGGTCGACGAGCTCGGGCATCCGGTGCAGGCCAACGCCTACATCACCCCGCCGGACAGCCGTGGCTTCGATGCGCACTACGACGTCCATGACGTGTTCGTGCTGCAAGTGGGGGGCCATAAGCGGTGGAGTGTGCACGCACCTGTGCACGAGGACCCGGTGCCGTCGCAACCGTGGACCAATCACCGAGTGGCCATCGCCGAACGGGTCACCGGCGAGCCGGTTATCGACACGGTGTTGTCGCCCGGCGACGCGCTTTATCTGCCGCGCGGCTGGGTGCATTCGGCGCACTCGACGCAATCCACCTCGATCCACCTGACCATCGGAGTTGGTGCGGTGACCCAGCTGGACGTGGTGCAGGCGGTCGTCGATGTGCTGGCCGAATACCCCGCGTTCCGCAAGTCCTTGGCAGTGGGCGCCGACCTCACCGACCGCGATGAGATGACGGCGACAGCGACCAAGGTCATGGCCGAGGTCGTCGACGCGCTGCGTCACGAAGCGACGGCAATCGGAGAGCAGGCGGCCGAGCGGCTGACGCGACGGCATGCGCAACGCACCCGGCCGGCGCCCGTTCGTCCGCTTGCCTCGTTGCGGGCCGCCGAATCGGCCAGCCGCACGCCGGTGCAGTGGCGCCGCGGCCTGATCGGGGCGATCGAAAGCGGCGGTGGCCAGGTGGTTTTGCGTCTACCGGATCGCACCATGACCTTCCCGGATTCGTGTGCGCTTGCCCTCCGGGCGCTGCACGACGGACTAATTGTCGATGCGGCCGCCACCCCAGGCCTGGATCAGGCTGACGCGGCGGTGCTGATTCGGCGATTGCTGCGCGAAGCCGTCGTGGTGCCCGCGGCGGCCTGGGAATGACCCGCCGATGAGCGGTGTCAAACGGACGCCGTGCAGCGATCAATCGCGTGCCCGCAACGATCCGATGTACGGCACAGCGTCGGCGGGACACGCGTGGGCCATGTTCGAAATCCCTGGCGCCTGGGGACATTCGGCGTTCCTCAACTCCGAGACGATCCTTCCTCCCGCGCTGGGGCGAGCAATTGCCCGTCGGGCAGAGACGGCAGGCATGCGGGTCGCCGCGATACGCCGACCGGGGCGGCGATCTCGCGATCCGCGATGGCGGTGGTTCCTCGCGCGGTCAGATGAAGGCGAAGAGGAACTCTGGCAGGGCGAGGTCGACGCGCCCGAACAGTATCTCGACATCGCGTTAGACGGTTCCGACGGTCAACTGCTGACCGATCCGCTTGTCGCGGTCTGCGCACACGGCAAGCATGACCAGTGTTGCGCGGTGCGTGGTCGGGCCGCGACCGCGACCATCGCGGAGCGATATCCCGAATTCACCTGGGAATGCTCACATCTGGGTGGTGACAGGTTTGCGGCGACGATGCTGATCCTGCCGGAAGGCCTGTGTTATGGGAGAGTCGACGCGACGGATTCGGCCAGACTCGTCGACCTCTATCTCGACGGGCGGCTGGACAACGCGTTCCTGCGTGGACGCACCTGTCTCCCGCATCCAGTTCAAGCCGCGCAATATTTCGCTCGTCAAGCGTCCGGGGAGCAGCGTATCGCAGCATTGTCACCGCTCAAGGTGCAGCGCGGCGAGCATCAGATTCGCGTTCTGCTTGCCAGCGACTCGGGTCCGGTGGAGGTGGTGCTCGCCGAGGAAATGTCCGAGCCGCTGCTGTCGATGTGCCACGCGTCGGTGCCGGGGCGGGTGCGAACCTTCGTCCTCGTGTCGATTGCTGCGGGTTGATGCCTGGCTAGCCTCGATCGGCAACCCGCAACCCCAACGAAAAGAGCAGCCGCACATCGGGATCGGCCAGCGAGGTGGAAAGCAGCTTCTCGATCCGGCGCACCCGGTAGCGCACCGTGTTGGGATGCACCTGCAGCCGGGTGGCGGCGGCGGCGATGTCGCCGAAGCAGTCCAGGTAGGCGCTCAGGGTTTCGGCCAGTACCGGATCTCGGGCGCGTAATTCGCGCACCCGCGGATCGACCAGGCGCTGGTCGGCTCCGATCCGGTTGATGATCTCGTCGAGTAGCACGGTGGTGCGGGCTTCGGCCAGGCTGGTGACCTGGCCGAGGGTGCCGGGGTGGCGTTCGGCGCTGTCCAGCGCCCGGTCCAGCTCGACACGGGCAGCCGCGACTGCGCCTAAACCGGCGACCGGTGCGGCGATGACAGCGCGCAGTTCGGTCCCCAGTTCCGCGCGCAGTGCGCCGACAGTGCCGCGCACCCAGGAGCCGATCGCGCGCGGCGTCGAGATCGCCGGGAGCAGCGTGTAGATCCGCGACCCGTCGGCGGCGACCCGGGCGTCGCGGCGAAAGGCACTGGCGCTCAACGCCAGTATGTCGGCCAGCCTGGCCGTCCGCTCGGCGGGCACGACGGCGTCCCAGGCGATCACCGCGACGTCGCTGTCAGTGGGCAGACCGAGTTCGCGGGCAATGCCCGCCACGTCGGCGGGTTCGCCGTCATCCAGACCGAGCAACTGCTGGACCCGTCGCGTCTGGTGAGACGGCCGGGCGGCCAACCGGAACATGATTCGGGCGGCCAGCACCGCGGCGCCGCGCAACATCTCGTCGGCGTCCTCGGCCAGCGGACGGGAACCCTGCTGCACCCAGATGGTGCCGGCGAACACCCGCGGGTCGCTCAATTGATGCATGCCGATTGCCAGCCGCGGACGTAGTCCCAGTTCCGGCCGTTCGGAGACGCGTACCACCTCGCTGCCTGAGCGCAGCGCGTCGAAGATCCCCCACTGGCCTATCCACTTCAGATGCTCCGGCGGGCCCGCGCGACCCAGGATGGACAGCCGGCGCAGTTCGTCGGCTTCGTCGTTGGACGCCGAATACGCCAGCACGTGTGACTGCGCGTCCTCGATGCTGACCATGCCGTGGATACGGTCTGCCAGGGATTGCGCCAGGCCGAACAAGTCGGTGCCCGGGTCGTCGTCCGCGGGATCGCCGTGATGCGCCAGCACTCGGTTCACCAGCTGATACAACCGTTCCCAGCGAGCCTGCGGCTCCACGGCCACCACCGCCGACCCGGCCCGCGCCGCGGCGGTCACCAATGGCTCCGCCGGATCCTTGACGAACAGCGCGATCGGCTTGCTGTGCTGACCGGCGATCCAACGCACCGCCTCATCTATAGCAATACCGAGCAGAAAGAACACGTCGGCCGATCCTGCTGCTGCGGCCAAACCCAGCCGTACGTCGTCGGAGTCGATCAGCGCGGCCGAGGTCACCGGAAGATCCAGGCCGCGGGGCGCCTGAACCAGGCTGACCATGGTCGCGTCCAGCGCCAGCAAGAGTTGGCCGAGGCCCACGCCCGCACCGTGCATTGTCTGATTCTACTAGATAGGTGTCCTAATGTTGTCCGATCAGCTAACTGATCGGGCGCCGGCTCAGGGGATCCTGACCACCATGGACGCCATCACTGAAGTACCGATGCCGGCCAACGAGCCAGCCCACGACTACGCACCGACATCACCCGAGCGCCGCCGCCTGCGCGGTGAATTGCAGGCACTTGCCGCCAACCCGATCGACCTGCCGCACGTCATTGCCGGGCAGCACCGGATGGGCGACGGCGAACGGATCGACATCGTCCAGCCGCACCGGCACGCCGCGACGCTGGGCACGCTGACCAACGCTACCCACGCCGATGCCGCCGCCGCCGTCGAGGCGGCCATGGCTGCCAAGGCATCTTGGGCTGCAACACCTTTCGATGAACGCGCCGCGGTGCTGCTGCGGGCGGCCGAGCTGCTGGCTGGGCCATGGCGGGAGCGGATCGCGGCGGCCACCATGCTGGGCCAGTCGAAATCGGTGTATCAGGCCGAGATCGACGCGCCGTGCGAACAGATCGACTTCTGGCGATTCAACGTCGCGTTCGCCCGCCAGATCCTGGCGCAGCAACCGATCAGCGGCGCCGGGGAGTGGAACCGCAGCGACTACCGTCCGCTGGACGGCTTCGTCTACGCGATCACCCCGTTCAACTTCACCTCGATCGCGGCCAACCTGCCGACTGCGCCCGCACTTATGGGCAACACCGTGGTGTGGAAGCCTTCGGTCACCCAGACGTTGGCGGCATACCTGACCATGCAGCTGCTGGAGGAAGCGGGTCTGCCGCCCGGGGTAATCAACCTGGTCACCGGCGACGGTTACGCGGTATCCGATGTGGCGCTGGCCGATCCGCGGCTAGCCGGCATCCACTTCACCGGATCGACGGCCACCTTCCAGCACCTGTGGCAGCAAGTGGGCGCCAATATCTCTGCCTACCAGAGCTATCCGCGGCTAGTCGGTGAGACCGGCGGCAAGGACTTCGTGGTCGCGCACACCTCGGCCCGCCCCGAGGTGGTGGCGACCGCACTGATCCGGGGCGCGTTCGACTATCAGGGCCAAAAATGCTCGGCGGCGTCGCGGGCTTACATCGCGCATTCGGTGTGGCAGCGAATGGGAGACGAATTCCTGCACAGCGCGTCGACTTTGCCCTACGGAGACGTCACTGACCTGACCAACTTCGGTGGCGCGTTGATCGACCGGCGGGCGTTCGTCAAGAACGTCGACGCGATCGAGCGGGCCAAGGGCGCTGCGCGGATCACCATCGCCGTCGGCGGCGAATACGACGACAGCGAAGGGTATTTCGTGCGGCCCACCGTGCTGCTGTCCGACGACCCCACCGACGAGGCGTTCGCCACCGAATACTTCGGGCCGCTGCTGTCGGTACACGTCTACCCCGACGACCAGTACGAGCGAATCCTCGACGTCGTAGACACCGGGTCTCGTTATGCGTTGACCGGCGCGGTGATCGCCGATGACCGCGCCGCGGTGTTGACTGCTTTGCAGCGGCTGCGGTTCGCGGCGGGCAACTTCTACGTCAATGACAAGCCGACCGGCGCCGTAGTCGGACGCCAGCCGTTCGGCGGCTCTCGCGGGTCCGGCACCAACGACAAGGCCGGGTCGCCGCTGAACCTGCTGCGCTGGACGTCAGCGCGCACCATCAAAGAGACATTCGTGCCGGCCACTGAGCACTCCTATCCCCATATGGCCCGTGAAGCGGGTCAGGCCTGATGTCCGGGGTGTTCGCGCACACCGCCCGCCCGGCACTGCTCGCGGCCGGCCGGGCCGACGGGTTGCGCCGCTTCGTTGAGCACTCGGCGGTGACACGCCGGGTGGTGCGCAGGTTCGTGCCCGGCGAGAGCCTGGCCAGTGCGATGGATATCGTTGCCGCGTTGTGTGATTCCGGACGGCACATCAGCATCGACTACCTGGGTGAAAACGTCACCGACGCCGACGACGCCGCGGCCACCGTGCGCGCGTACCTGGATCTAGTTGATGCGCTTGGCAGTCGGGTCGACGTCGCACGCCAGGGTGTGCGGCCGCTGGAGGTGTCGGTCAAGCTGTCGGCGCTGGGGCAGGCGCTGAAGCGCGACGGTGAGAAGATTGCACTGGATAACGCCCGTGCCATCTGTGAGCGCGCCGCCGCGGTGGGCGTCTGGGTCACCGTCGACGCCGAGGACCACACCACCACCGACTCGACATTGTCGATCTCGGGTGACCTGCGGGTCGACTTTCCTTGGCTTGGCACGGCTTTGCAGGCCTACCTAGTTCGTACTGTCGGCGATTGTCGCGACCTGGCCGACGCTCGTGTGCGGTTGTGCAAGGGCGCCTACGACGAGCCTGCATCGGTCGCCCACCGGGGTGCCCATGCGATCACCGATTCGTACCTGCGCTGCCTGCGGGTGTTGATGGACGGTCGGGGCTATCCAATGGTGGCCTCGCACGACCCGGCGATCATCGCCGCGGCCCCACGTTATGCAGACGAATCAGGCCGCGGTGTAGATGATTTCGAGTACCAGATGCTCTATGGGATCCGCGACGACGAGCAGCGGCGGCTGGCCGGCGCAGGTAGCCGAGTGCGCGTGTATGTACCGTTCGGCACCCAGTGGTACGGGTATTTCATGCGGCGACTCGCCGAGCGGCCTGCGAATCTGGGCTTCTTCCTGCGGGCACTGCGACATCGAGCATGATCTCGCCCTCAACGCGCCTTGGGTGCACCCCTTCGAGTTCGATCGTCGGCGAAGCCTCGCACCACGTGCGCACGCACAAAATCGGCGACCACGGCCGGCTCGTTCATGTCCAGAATCGATGAGGGGGTGCTGAACAGCGAGAACAGGATTCGCGCGAACCACTCCCCGGCGGCCGCCACATTCAGGTCCTTACGGACCTCGCCGGTGAGCTTGGCGGCCGAGAGATGCGGCGCGAAGAACTCAGCGCATTCACGGAGCAGGACCGCGGCGTCCTTGGTCAGCAGCAGGCTGACCGCCTCCTCGTCGAAGTACTTCTCCGAGGCGATCGCCCGGCTAGCTTGCGTCACGAATACGGCTGCCTGGCAGAGCTTGTCCTCCAGCGAGTCACCCTTGGCCATGGCTTTGGACATTTCGCGGTAGAACTGCTCGGAGGCGTTCTCGGCGCAGGCCTCGAGGATGGCCCGTTTGTCGCTGAAATACTCGTAGATGGTGCTGCGGGACACGTTGGCCGCTCTGGCGATGTCGACGATCGTCGTCTTTTGCAGCCCGTGTCGCGCGAAGCACGCGTACGCGGACTCGATGATGAGTTCGCGGGTGTCGCTCGCCTGGGTCAGGTCGGTAGCCTGGGTGGTCACCGCGCTCAGCGCTCCAGGATCAGCCCGCTGGTCGGCACTCCGGTACCCGAGGTGACCAGGACATGCTCGACGTTCTCGACCTGGTTGTAGGACGTCCCGCGGATCTGCCGGACCCCCTCGGTGATGCCGTTCATGCCGTGGATATATGCCTCGCCAAGCAGTCCGCCGTTGGTGTTGATCGGGAACTCCCCGCCCAGTGACAACCGCTCCACGGTGGCGAAGTCCTTGGCCTCACCGCGCCCGCAGAACCCGAGTTCTTCGAGTTGGGTGAACACGAACGGTGTGAAATGGTCGTAGATGAAGGCGGTTTGGATGTCCTGCGGCTTCAGGCCCGAGTCGTGCCACAACCGGTCGGCGACCACACCCATCTCCGGCAGCCCGGTGATGTCGTTGCGGTAGTAGCTGGTCATCATCTCGCCGTTGGCGGCCGCACCCTGGGCGGCGGCGGTGATGATCGCTGGCGGCTGGCGCAAGTCCCGCGCCCGATCGGCGCCGGTGACCACCAGGGCGACACCGCCGTCGCTCTCCTGGCAGCAGTCCAGCAGTCGCAGCACCGGTTCGACGATCCAGCGTGAATTCTGGTGATCCTCCAGCGTGATCGGGCGCTCGTAGAACCACGCGTCGGGATTGCGCGCCGCGTGCGCGCGGTCGACGACGGCGATGCGGCCGAAGTCTTCATTGGTGACTCCGTAGGCGGACATGTAGCGCTGCGCGTGCAGAGCGACCCACGCCGCCGGGGTAATTAACCCGTATGGTGCGTAATGCGCCATGAACAACGGAGTTTCGGCGCTCTTACGCCCGCTGCCGCCAAACCGGAAGCCGGAGCGTTCGTTGAATGCCCGCCAGCAGACCACCACGTCGGCAACCCCGGTCGCCACCGCCATCGCCGCGTGTACGACGGTGCCGGCCGCAGCGCCGCCGCCGTGATGGACGCGGGAGAAGAAGCTCAGGTCGCCGATCCCGACGTTGCGGGCGATTTCGATCTCGTCGCTGGAGTCCATGGTGAAGGTGACCATGCCGTCGACATCACTGGGTGCCAGACCGGCGTCGTCGAGTGCGGCACTGACTGCCTCACAAGCCAATTGGAGTTCGCTGCGGCCGGATTCCTTGGAGAACTCCGTCTGCCCGATCCCGACGATGGCGGCAGCTCCGGGGAGGCTAGAAGTCATGCGGGGGTCCCGTCGAGCAGGCTGAGCACCGCGGTACCGGAAACGTGGTCGCCGAGGTTGTTGGAGCCGCGGAAGGTCACCTCGACGAAGTTCTCCCCGTCATCGCCGGGAGTCTTGCCGGTCACGCTGCCGGTGAAACTCAGCGTGGAGCCCGGAAAGCAAGGCACACCGAGACGAATCGACAAGTTCTTGACCATCGCCTCTGGACCGGCCCAATCGGTGAGGAAGCGGATGCAATACCCGTTGGTCGTCAGGATGTTCATGAACAGGTCCGGTGAGCCCTGCTTGTTGGCGTAGTCGCGATCGTGGTGCACCGGCATGAAGTCGCGGGAGGCGATCGCACCGGCGACGATCTTCGTTGTGTCGATGGGGATTTCGAGCGCAGTGAGTTCGTCGCCGACCTCGATGTCGGCCCATTTCAGAGTGCTGGTGCGGCTGGTGGTGGTCGTCATCTACAGTCCTTCCGGATAGGTCGCGCCGAGGCTGGCCAACTGCTGGGAGGCGGGACCGAGGCTGAGCTCGTTGTGCTTGGCCCACAGGAAGTAGCGGTGCAGCGGATAGGTGGTGTCGATTCCGATGCCGCCGTGCACCTGCTGCGCGGTCGCGGTCACCCGCGCGCCGGCCTCGGCGGCCCAGAATTTCGCGATGCGGGCCGCCCGGTCTGCGGGCCTGCCGTGGGCGACGAGCCACGCCGCGTGCCATGTGGTCCAGCGCATCGCCTCGACGTCGATGTAGCCGTCGGCCATTCGTTGCTGTACGGCCTGGAAGCTGCCGATAGGCCGGCCGAATTGCTCCCGCCCGGTGGTGTACTCCGCGGCAATGTGCAGCGCTCGGTCGGCGACGCCCAGTTGGATGGCGCACAACGCGACCAGCGCCCGGGTGTACAGCGACTCGACGTCTCCGGCCAGGCGGTCGTCGTCAAGAACAGTGGCGCCGTCCAGGAATACGTCGGCGTGTGGTTCGCGGTTCGTGGTGGTCACCGGCCGGACGTCGACACCGGGAGCGTCCGTCGCGACCAGGAACAAGCCGACAGTTCCGTCGTCCAGCGTCGCCGGGATGACGATCGTGTCGGCCAGTTGACCGGCCGGCACCAGCTCTTTGGCGCCGTCGAGCCGCCAGCTGCTGCCGTCGCGACGGGCGGTGGTGGCCGGCCGCGCGGGGTTGGACCTACCGGGCTCGGCCAGACCAGCGCTCAGGATTCGCTTTCCGGCAATGACGTCGGGCAACAGGCGCTGCTGCTGGTGCGGGGTGCCGCCCCGGGCGATCGGGTCAGCCCCCAGTACCAGCGTCGGATATGCCGGCACCGGGGCCACGCTCCAGCCGACTTCGGCCAGCAGCACGCCGAGTTTCACAAAGTCGGCGCCTGGACCGCCGCACGAGCCGCCGACCGTTTCCGGCAGCGCGACCCCGAGCAGATCCACGGCGGCTAGCTCCTGCCACAGCTCGGCGTCGTAGCGGGCGTCACCGGCCTCCAGTTCGCTGAGTCGCTCTGGGGTGGCGCGGTGCTCGAAGACATCGCGGGCCAGCTTGGCGATGGTCTCCTGCTCTTCGGTGAAGGTGAAGTCCATGGCTATTGGCTCGGCCGGAACTGGTGCAGTGTCAGGTCGTTGTCGAAGGTCTGGAAGTAAAGCTCCACTGGCATACCGACTTTCACCTCTGCCGGGTCGATATCGGTCAGGTTCGACACTAGCCGGACACCCTCCTCGAGCTCGACCAGCACCACGATGTAGGGGTAGTCGAAGAACGGGACTCGCGGCTGATGCGGCATCACGTAGCTGTACACATTGCCGCGGCCGGACGCCTGCACCGTCTCCCACTCCAGGGACCGGCAGTGCGGGCACATCGGCCGGGGCGGATGACGCAGCACCCCGCACCCGCGGCAGCGTTGGATCAACAACTTGTTGTCCCGCAGGCCATTCCAGTAAAACTCGGTGTCCGGGCTGATGGCCGGCGCCATCCGGGTCGCCATTAGCGGGCCGGCCTGAATCGCAGCACGCGGAAGCGTTGCCGGCCCAGCACTTCGCCGTGCTGGTTGGTGTAGGTGGTCAGCCAGGTCAGGAAGAAGCCGGTGCCCAATGCCGTCTTCTTCTCGTCCGACACTGACTCGTAGACCGTCGTCGCGCTGATCAGGTCACCCAGTCGCGGGTATCGTTCGATCTCGAACTCGGAGTTGGTGGCCACCGTGCTGGTGTAGCCGGCCTCGTCGAGAAATGCGGTCGGGTTGCTCTTGATCTCGATTGGTGCGCCACCGCGGTCGCCGATCCCTTCCAGCTTGGGCGAGGGCATCGTCCAGGTCTGCAGCATCACCGGCGGCGACACGATGCCGCCGTAGCGCGAGGCCGCCGCGAAATCCGGGTCGATGTATACCGGGTTCAGGTCGTCCATCGCATACGCCCAATGCCGGATCATCGGCTGGTTCACCGGATCCGGTGCCACCGAGGGCTTTCCGGTGCCGCCAGTGGGCTTGTTTACCAATGCCTGCAGCTCGGTCTGAAGCTCTGGGTCGGTCACTTAGCTGGAACCTCCTTTTCGGTGGCGCGCAGGTCACGCGGTGCGCGCGGCATGCCCAAGCCTGCCATGGCGATGATGTCACGCTGAATCTCGTTGGCACCGCCGCCGAAGGTGTTGATGACGGCTTGACGGTACGCCGTCTCCAAAGCGCCGCGCAGCGGGGCGTCGGCGCCGCGGCGCACCCCGTTGCCGTTCAGCACCTCCAGTAGCTGGCGGGCGACCTGTTGGGTCAGCTCGGTGCCGAACACCTTGGCCGCCGATGCCTCCCCCATATTGAGTACGCCCTTGGTCATCGCGGCGTTGACCCGCAGATTGACAAGTTTGTATGCGGCGACCTGAGCTTCGACCCGGGCCAGAGCGAGCTGAACCCAGGGCTGGTCGATCACCCGGGCGCCGTCGAGTTCGGTTGTGGCGGCCCAGTGCAGCGTCTTCTCGAACAGCGGCTCGAGGGCGCCCAGATTTCCCAACGCGGCGCGTTCAAAATTCAGCTGGGTGGTGATCAGCTGCCACCCCTGGTTCTCCTCGCCCACCAGCGCGCTGACCGGAACCCGCACATTGTCGTAGAACGTGTAGAAGGTTGAGATGCCCGGCATGGTGTGCAGCGGCTGCCAGGAGAATCCCGGCGACGAGGTCGGCACGATCAAAATGGAAATGCCTTTGTGCTTCTTCGCATTTGGATCGGTGCGGACTGCCAGCCAAATATAGTCTGCGTAAGCGGCGCCGCTGGTGAACATCTTCTGGCCGTTGATCACGTATTCGTCCCCGTCACGGACAGCGGTAGTGCGCACCGAGGCCAGGTCACTACCCGCGCCTGGTTCGGAGTAGCCGATCGCGAACTCGACGCTGCCGTCCAGAATCGCCGGCAGGAACTTGCGCTTCTGCTCCTCGGTGCCGCGTTGCATCAGCGTCGGCCCGACGGTATTGAGCGTCACCAGCGGGATCGGCGCTCCCGCGCGGCGCGCCTCCTCGCCGAAGATATATTGCTCGATCGCCGAGAATCCTTGCCCGCCATACTCTTTAGGCCAGCCGACGCCAAGCAAATTGGCCGCGGCAAGAGCGCGCACGCACTCTCGCACCGCGGGTCCGCCCTCGATGTTCCGGCCGATCGCCGCGACACGCTCGGGTGTCATCACCTGTTCCAGGGTGGCGCGCATCTGCGCACGCAGCCGTTGCTGCTCGGGCGTGTATTCGAGATCCATACCTCAGGCCCCCAGCCGTACCGGCATCCGCTTCACCCCGGGAACCATGGTGGCCTTCATCCGGTCGACCTCTCCGACGAGTTCCAGCCGGGGGAAGCGGCGCAGCAACTCCTCGAACAGCACGGTGGCCTCCAGCCGCGCTAATTGCGATCCGATGCAGGAGTGTTCGCCACACCCGAACGCAATGTGCGGATTGGGGTGTCGAGTCACCTTGAATTCCTCGGCGTCACTGCCGAATACGTCCTCGTCGCGGTTGGCCGAGCCGTACAGCATCGATACCACCTGACCCTCGCGGATCAACTGGCCGCGTAGCTCTACGTCGCGGGTGGCTACCCGCGACATGCTCACCACCGGGCTGGTCCAGCGCAGCATCTCCTCGACCGCCATCGGGATCAGCGTGGGGTCCGCTACCAGCAGCCGGCACTGGTCGGGGTGGCCGATCAGTGCCAACGTACCCAGCGCGATCAGATTGCGAGTGGTCTCGTTGCCGGCCACCAGCAGCAGGAAGGTGAAGTTGAGCAGGTCCTCGTCGCTGAGGCGGTGGTCGTCGATGTCGGCCTCGGCCAACACCGACAGCAGGTCGTCGCGGGGGTCGGCGCGCCGCGCGGCGATCAGTTTCTGGAAGTACTCGAACAGCTGGCCGATCGCGACGAACGGGTCGAGCTCGATCTCCGGATCGGCCGTCCCGGTGGCGGCGTCTGACCAGATGCGGAACTGCTCCCAGTCATCCGGCGGAGCGCCGATCAGTTCGGCGATCATCCGGGTGGGCAGCGGTGCGGCGACCTCTTCGGCGAACTCGTGCACCGACCCCGGCTCGACCCGATCGAGGATGCCGCCCACGATCTCGCGAATCTTCGGTTCGAGCACTGCAACCCGGCGCCGGGTGAAACCGGCGTTGATCAGCTTGCGCATCTGCCGGTGCCGGGGCGGATCGGTGAAGATGAGGTTGCCCTCCTGCACCGGGTTCGGCATTTCCGGGTCCGGAATGCTGATGCCCTTGGTGGACGTGAATAGCGCCGGGTTGGTGGATACGAAGCGGATGTCCTCGTACTTGAGTAGCGCCCAGAAGTTGGTGACGCCGTTCCATACCACCGGGGATGTCGCGCGCAGTTGCCGGTAAGCCGGATAAGGATCGCCGGCGTAGAAGTCGGGGGAGTGCAGCGGGAACTCTGATGAGTGCAGCTCAGCGTCGGCCTGCACCATGAGGACTCTCCGATCCGACACATTTGGGCAAAGTGTCCTGAGCATCGTGTTTACTACCCCGCGACAGAGCCTGTCAATACAACCTCAACATATTGGAATACATCGAAATTCAGGCAGCTGACGATTGACGCAGGGTGTCCGCGGGTGTACACCAAGGGGATAGATGACCGACATTCGGTGAGGACGCAGATGTTACCAACGCTTGTTGACACCTACCAGCTCTACATCGACGGCCAGTGGGTCGAACCCGAAGGCGGCCGCTACGAAGACATCTCGCCCGTCACCGAACAGGTCATCGCTACCGCACCAGACGCCAGCGTCGACCAGGTCGGTGCCGCGATCGGTGCGGCGCGCCGCGCATTCGACGACGGGCCCTGGGCAACCACGAGCGCCGAGGACCGCGCCGAGTGCCTCAACCAACTCGGCCAGGCACTGTTGAAGTACGCCGACGACTTCTTCGCGCTGTCGCGCGTCGAGTGGGGATGCACCGAAAACGAGCGGCTGATGCAGATCGACGGCGCTGCGTTCATGTCCATGCACGCCGCACAGCTGGCCACCCAGCTTGCGGACCAAGAGGTAACCGGGATCGGAGCCGGGAAGACCCTGCTGCGGCACGAGCCGCTGGGCGTGGTGTCCATCCTGACGCCGTGGAACTTCCCGCATTGCCTCAACGTCATGAAGCTCAACCATGCGCTGGCTGCGGGCGACACCGTGGTTCTCAAGCCTTCGCCACTCACCCCGGCGGCGGGGCTGGCGCTGGCGCGACTGATCGACGAGCACACCGACATCCCGCCGGGCGTGGTCAACGTCGTCACGCCCTCGAGTGTCGAGGCGGCCAGGCTGCTCACCACCGACCCGCGGGTCGACATGGTCAGCTTTACCGGCAGCAGCGTCGTTGGGCGGCAGGTCATGTCGGCCGCCGGTGACACGCTCAAGCGGATCCTGCTGGAGCTAGGCGGAAAGTCGGCTTGCATCATCCTCGACGACACCGAGGTCACCGACGAGATGCTGCAGCAGTTGTTGTTCGACTGCTGTTCGCTGCATTCCGGGCAGGCCTGCATCCTGCAAAGCCGGCTGCTGCTGCCCGATTCGCTGCACGACGACGTCGTCGAACGCCTGGTGACGTTGGCCCGCGCCGTCAAGGTAGGCGACCCAGCCGACCCCGAGGTGCAGATGGGCCCGCTGATCAGCGACGCTCAACGGGGCCGAGTCGAGGCGCATGTCGCCGGGGCGCTCGATGAGGGAGCCCAGCTGGCCACCGGCGGCCACCGGCCGGCCGGCCTAGACGTCGGCTTCTATTTCGAGCCGACAATCCTCACCGGGGTGCAGCCGAATTCGGTTATCGCGCAGGAGGAAGTGTTCGGACCGGTGCTCAGCGTGATCCGGTACCGCGACGATCGAGACGCGGTCGCGATCGCGAACAACTCGGCATACGGTCTTTCCGGTGCGGTGTGGGGCGGCGACGTGGACCGGGCCGTCGGTGTCGCCCGACGGATTCGGACCGGGCAGGTCGCGGTCAACGGATGCGGTGCGGGCGGCGCGCCGTTCGGCGGCTTCAAGCTGAGCGGTCTTGGCCGTGAGGGCGGCGGCATCACCGGCGTGCACCAGTACATGGAGCCGATGGCGATCGGCGTCCCCGCGTGAGCGGACCCCTCGCGGGCCTGCATATCGTCGAAATCGCCACCGAGATATCCGGCCCTTATGCCACAAAGCTTTTCGTGGATCTTGGGGCGGACGTCGTTAAGATCGAACCGCCCGGCGGGGACAAGCTGCGGTACTGGGGACCCTTCCGGGATGGTGTGATCGATCCGGAGCGATCCGGAATGTTCGAATACCTCAACGCGGGCAAGCGAATTGCCAGCCTGCAAGAGGCGCCCGAACTCGTAGCCTGGGCGCACGTCCTGGTCGAGAACCTACCGCCGGGCACGCTGGATTCGTTCGGGCTCGGCAGCGCCGAGCTGACCAAGCTCAATCCGAACCTAGTGCAGCTGAGCATTTCTCCGTTCGGCCAGACCGGGCCGTGGCGTGACCGCGTGTCCTCGCCGTTGACCCTGCAGGCGGTGTCGGGCTGGGTCAGCACCCGGGATCCCGATCGCCCGCCGGTACAGGCCGGCGCTCGGATTTCGGAGTACGTGGCGGGTGCCTACGGCGCGCTGGGTGCGTTGACCGCACTGCGACTGCCCGATGCCGGCTTGAGGCAGGTCGACGTCTCGGAATTCGAGTCGCTGCTGTCGACACTGCCCTACCCAATGCTGATGGCCGAGCGGATGAAAAGCCTTGGGCTGCCACCGAATATGCGGGCCGCGCCGATGCTGGGCGTGGTGCGCGCCGCCGACGGCTGGGTGGGTATCAACTGTCTTACCGGCCAGCACTGGCTCGACGTGTGCGCGATGCTCGGACTGTCCGAGTTCGGTGAGCACCAGATCGCCATCATGATGGGGGGCCCGCAGCGCGCCGAGTTCTTCGCCAAGGCGGAACCGTTGCTGGCCGCGCAGACGGTCGCCGAACTCATCGAGCTGAGCCAGGCGATGCGGATCCCGGCTGCGCCGGTGAACGACGGCGCCACCGTGTTGGACTCCCCGCAGTACGCCAAGCGCGGATTTTTCGTGCAGGGTCCAGGATTCCGGCGGCCGGGCTCGCCGTTCCGCTTTTCTGGTCCCGCGCGGGCAACCGCGGCGCGAAATTCCGGGCCAGAAATGGCGGACCCGCACCACTCGCCGGACCATGCGTTCGGCGGGTTGCGGGTGCTGGACCTGACCACCTTCTGGGCCGGTGCCTACCTCACCTGCTACCTGGGAGCGCTCGGTGCAGACATCGTCAAGGTCGAATCCATCCAGCGGCCCGACGGGCACAGGTACTCGGGCGCTTACCCTTTCGAGGGCGACGACTGGTACGAGCGCAGCGCTCTGTGGCAGGCCACCAACCTGAACAAGCGCGACCTCACCCTCGACCTGAGCTCCCAGCGCGGCCGCGATATCGTCCACCGGCTGGCCGCGCAGGCCGACGTCGTAGTGGAGAACTTCTCCCCGCGCGTGGTGGAGCAGTTCGGGCTGGATTATGAGTCGCTGGTGAAACTGAACCCTGACGTGATCGCGGTCCGGATGCCCGGCTTCGGTCTGGAAGGGCCGTGGCGCGACTACGTCGGCTGGGCGCTGAACATCGAGCAGACCTCCGGCATGACGGCCGCGACCGGATACGCCGACGGCCCGCCGTGCAATGTGCAGGGGCCCGCCGATCCGATCGTCGGGGTGCACGCCGGGGTTGCGCTCTTGGCCGCGCTGGATCACCGGCGACGTACCGGCGAGGGCGGGTTGATCGAGATCGCCCAGATTGAGGTCGCCGCCTGCGTCACCGCCGAACCCGTAATCGAGTATTCGATGAACGGCGTAGTGCGCCCGCGCGAGGGTAACCGTCGGCGGGGGTGGCTGCAGGGTGTGTATCCGACCAGCGAAGACCAGGCCTGGGTGGCCCTGTCTGTGCCCGACGAGGGCGGCATCGACCACGACTTGTTCGACGAACTGGTGACCGCCTGGACCCGCACCCTGACACCGAATGTCGTCGTCGAAATGCTTCGGGCACAAGGCATCCCGGCTGAACAAGTGACCACCGGCGACCGGATGTACGATTTCGCGCAGCTCGACGCCCGGCGGTTCTACGAAGAGTTCGAGCACCCCGTCACGGGACCGCGCCGCTATCCTGGCTGGCCGTTTCGGATTACGCCCGGCCCCGCTAGCCACCACCGCAGCGCACCGCCTACCCTGGGCCAGCACAACGACGAGATCCTTTGCGCGCTGGGGCTTTCCCGCGACGAACTGGCTGATCTGCGCGGGCAGCGGATCATCGGTGAACGGGTGCTCAACGCCTAGTGAAGCGTGTTCGCAGCGCACCAGTAAGATTCGAACGCGCTCACGCCCTCTCAGAGAAAGGCCTCCGGCATGGCCGTCGCGATCGATCGTCCCAAGATCGAAGGAAATATCGCCGTCGGCGAGAACCGTCAGATCGGCTTTGCCGAATTCGGAGCTCCGCAGGGGCGCGCCGTGTTCTGGCTGCACGGCACGCCGGGCGCCCGACGGCAGATCCCGACCGAGGCCCGGGTCTACGCCGAACACCACGACATCCGGCTGATCGGCATTGACCGGCCCGGCATCGGTTCCTCGACACCACACCGCTACGAGGCCATCTCGGAATTCGCCGAAGACCTGCGCACCATCGCCGACACCTTCGGCATCGAGAGGATGGCCGTCGTCGGCCTGTCCGGTGGCGGACCCTACGCGCTGGCCTGCGGCGCGCGGCTGGGGGATCGGGTGGTGGCCCTTGGCGTGCTTGGCGGGGTGGCCCCCACCCAGGGACCCGAGGCCATCAGCGGCGGGGCGATGACGCTGGGTCTGCGGGTTGCGCCGTTGCTGAGGTTCGGCGGCAACCCGCTGCGCATCGGCGCCAGCATGCTGATCCAGTCGATCAGGCCGGTCGCGTCCAGTGCGCTGGAGGTGTACGCCCTGCTCTCACCCGAGGCCGACCGGCACCTGCTAACCCGGCCCGAGTTCAAGGCGATGTTTCTCGACGACCTACTCAACGGCAGCCGCAAACAACTCGCCGCGCCGTTCAACGACGTCATCCTGTTCGCCCGGGACTGGGGGTTCCGGCTCGACGAAGTAAAGGTCCCGGTTCGCTGGTGGCACGGCGACCACGACCACATCATCCCGTTCTCCCACGGCGAGCACGTGGTCGCGCGGCTGCCCGACGCCGAGCTGTTCCATCTGCCCGAGGAGAGTCATCTGGCCGGGCTGGGCCGCGGCGAGGAGATCTTGGCCACCCTGATGAAGATCTGGGACGAGGGTCGGTAGCCTCACTGACGTGCTGCTGACCTCGCTGAATCCCGCGGCCGCGACCGCCAACGACATCCCCGACGCGGTCAGTATCGACGGATTCCGGCTTAGCCGCGGCGATCTGGTAGGCGCCGCCACATCGGTCGCCGAGCGGGTCGCGGGCGCTCGGATGGTCGCGGTGCTGGCCACCCCCACCGCGTCGACGGTGCTGGCCATCGTCGGCTGCCTGATCGCCGGCGTCCCGGTGGTTCCGGTGCCCGCCGACGTCGGTGTGGCCGAACGGCGGCACATGCTCACCGATTCCGGCGCCCAGGCGTGGCTGGGGCCACAGCCCGACGATCCTGATGGGCTGCAACACATTCCGGTGCGACTGCACGCGCGGTCCTGGCATCGGTACGCTGAGCCCTCACCCGATTCGCTGGCGATGGTGGTGTATACCTCGGGCACGACGGGATTACCCAAAGGTGTGCAGGTGAGCCGCCGCGCGATCGCCGCCGACCTGGACGCGCTCGCCGAGGCCTGGCACTGGTCCGCCGACGACGTGCTGGTGCACGGCCTGCCGCTGTATCACATCCACGGCCTGGTGCTCGGTCTGCTCGGGTCACTGCGGGTTGGAAATCGCTTCGTGCACACCGGAAAACCCACTCCGGCCGGATATGCCCAAGCGGGGGGCACGCTCTACTTCGGGGTGCCGACCGTGTGGTCGCGGGTGGTGGCCGACGCTGTCGCAGCCGAATCACTAAGATCAGCAAGATTATTGGTGTCCGGCAGCGCGGCGCTGCCGGTGCCTGTCTTCGAGCGGCTCGAGGCATTGACTGGACACCGACCCATCGAACGCTACGGCGCGTCGGAATCGCTGATCACCGTGTCCACCCGCGCCGACGGCGAACGCCGTCCGGGCTGGGTGGGGCTCCCGCTGACCGGCGTGCAGACCCGGATGGTCGATGACCACGGTGAGCCGGTGGCGCACGACGGCGAGACTGTCGGCAAGCTGCAGGTCCGCGGTGCCACCCTATTCGCCGGATACCTGAACCGGCCCGAGGCCACCGCCGAGGCATTCACGGCTGACGGCTGGTACCGCACCGGCGACGTCGCCGTCGTCGACGACGGCGGCATGCACCGCATCGTGGGCCGCGAGTCCGTCGATTTGATCAAGTCCGGTGGCTACCGCATCGGCGCCGGTGAAATCGAAACCGTGCTGCTGGGTCATTCCGGCGTTGACGAAGCCGCCGTGGTGGGGCTGCCCGATGAGGACCTGGGCCAGCGGATTGTCGCCTACGTCGTCGGTTCCGCCGCCCCGAATGAGCTGATTAGCTTTGTCGCTGAACAACTTTCGGTGCACAAGCGGCCCCGCGAGGTGCGCATCGTGGACCAGCTTCCCCGCAACGCGCTGGGCAAAGTGCTGAAGAAGCAGCTGATCGACGAGGGATGACGCCTGAGTCAGTCTGGCAGCCGCCGGTTGAGCAACGCGGCCGCGGCTAGCGAGGCGGCCAACAGGACCACGCCCAAACCGATCCAGGCGGCACTGGCGTCGCCCTTGATCGTTTCGTACCCGATCTGCTGTTGGAGAGCGGCGTAGGTTTGTCGAAGTTGGTCCAAGCTGCGGGCTTGAAAGGCTTGTCCACCAGATAATTCGGCGATCTGCCCCAGCGACTCGTCGTCAACGGGTACCGGGACGTCGGTCCCATTGAGGTTGACGGTTCCCTCTAGGGTGCCGAAGGAAATGGTGGAGATCTGGACACCCTGATCTTTGGCGGCGCGTGCGGCGGTGAAAGCGCCACGGGGCGCGTTCAAATCCACCGGGACGGTCTCCTTGCCGTCGGATTCGAGCACGATCCGCGCGGGCGGTGGCTTGCCGTCGCCGCCGCCGATGATTCCGACGACGGTGGCGATGGCTTGCAGCGCGGTGAATATCGCTTCGCCAGTCGCGGTGCGTTCCTCGGGCTGCAGATGGTCGATTGCGGCCTTCATCGCGGTGCGGTTGGTGGTCGGTGGCACCAGCAGCGTGGCGGTACCGCCGAACGCAACCAGTCCCAGGTTGATACCGGGGGTGAGTTCATCGGTGAAAGCCTTGCCCGCGGCCTTGGCTGCCTCGATGCGACTGGGTGCGACGTCGGTGGCAACCATCGACTCGGAGACGTCGATGACGAGCATGACAACCGCGCGGTTGCGTGGGATCCGGATGTCGTGGGTGGGACCAGCCATCGCGGTGGTCAGCAGCGCGAGCGCCACCACCAGCAACGCGACCGGCAGATGCCGCCACCGGCCGGGTTGTCGCGCTGGCGCGACTTGTTCGAGCAGCGCCATGTTGGCGAAGCGCATCATGCGTCGGCGCCGAGCCAATGTCGCAACTACGTAGGCCGCGATCAGCAGGGCGACGATCAACAAATAGAGGAACAGCCAGGCGTCGGAGAAACCGGAAAAGGTTAGTGGCCCCAGCAGTGGCAAATTCATCGAGAACCGACTTCCCTTGGCAGGCCCAGCATTACGCGGGTAACCGACGATTGAGGCGGAGGGCCAGCACCATTCCGATGGTGGCCACCAGCACTCCAAGCCGCAGCCATCCCGCGCTGGCCGGGCCCTGGATGGTCTGGTACCCGACCTGTTGTTGCACCGCGTCGTAGCTGCGGTTGAGATCGTCGACGTTCGACGCCCGATACGACTGCCCGCCGGAGAGCTCGGCGATGCGTTTGAGCATCGAATCGTCGACCGGCACTGGCACCAGCTGATCTGCCAGCTCTACCGTGCCCTCCTTGGTACCGAAGGCGATGGTGGAGATCGGAACCCCTTGGTCCTTCGCGGATCGCGCCGCGACGTACGCGCCGCGTGGGGTGCCGGAGTTGTCCGGATGCTCCGGTTTGTTCTCTTTGCCGTCGGAAAGCAGCACGATACGGGCGGGCGGCGGCGCATCACCGCTGCTGAGCACGGCGGCTACGGTGGCGACTGATTGAAGAGCCGAGGAAAGCGCCTCGCCGATCGCCGTGGAGTCGCCGGGACGCAGGTTGTCCAGCGCAGCGATGGTGGCCGCATGATCGGGCGTCGGCGACACCAGCACGTTGACCGTCCCGGAGAAGCCGATCAGACCGAGGTTGACCCCCGGGGTCAATTGCTGGGCGAACCGCTTCGCCGCGGCCTTGGCCGCCTCCAGACGGCTGGGCGGCTCATCCGTCGCCCGCATCGATTGAGAGACGTCGATGGCGAGCATGATCACCGCCCGATTCCGGGGCACCTTGACGTCGCGGGACGGGCCGGTCAGTGCCACCGTCAACAGGGCCAACGCGACCAGCATTACCGCCATCGGCACGTGACGCCACCCAGACGCGCGACGCGGCGCCACCGACGGCAGCATCTCGGTAGTGGCAAACCGCTGCAGGCGGCGCCGGCGCCGAATCGAGGCCCACACATATAGGACCGCCAAACCCAGGGGAACCAGCAACAGAACGAACAGCCAAGGCCGCTCGAACCCCGACACGGAGACCAGGCCCAATCCCGGAAAGTCCATCACCAGTCCGTGCCTTGTCGGGCCATCCGGCTAACCTCCACCATGTCGATTGCCGCGGCAGCGCCGGACGGTTTTCCCGCCCCGGTATCCCCCCGGTATCGAGGAAATCGATCGTACAAGCGTCAACTGAGTGCCGGGGCCGCTCATGCGGGTGGTCGAGCACTGCCAACCGCAATACCGTCGTGGATTGTGCGTATCGATCCTGGTCCACTGACGTGGAGTTCAGCCGTCACGAGCGGGCAGCTGGACGTGCCCTCCGTCATGGTTATGGCGGCCGCGGCTGGCTGCTATTTCCGTTGCTATCAGCGGGCAAGACCGCATTCGGCGGGGTCGGGACCTGCCGTGTGCTTCGGTCTGGGCCTGGCGTTGTGGGCGGTGGCGACACTGAGCGGCGTCGGCGCATACGCCTACTCCCTGTTCTGGATGCGTGCGCTGCAGGTTTTGCTGCTGCTCTACGTGGTGCCACTGTTTCTGGCGTTGGGCAGACCGGTCTCCGTCGTGTGCGAGGCACTGGGTCCGGTGGGGCGCGACCGCGTCGAGCGCCTGTTGGCCCGCCCGATCGCACGCCTACTCGCCCACCCGCTGACCACGTCGCTGGCAATGCTGGCTGCGCCGTGGCTGCTCTATATGACTCCCTGGTACGAGGCGGCGCTGCGCAGCGACTGGGTTGGCGCACCGACACGAATCCTGCTGGTAGCAATAGGCTTTGGCTATTTCTACGCTCGCCTGCAAGCGGACCCAGTGCCGCGCAGATACTCCCAGTTGATATCGCTGGTGATCACGGTCGTCGAGGCGTTGGCCGACGGTGTGCTGGGCCTAGTCATCTGGCAGGGATCCCTGATCGCGGCAAGCTACTACGAGGCGCGCACCTGGGGCCCTGATCAGCGTCTGGATCAGACGATCGGGGCCGGTGTGCTGTGGATCGTCGGCGATCTAGTCGCCTGGCCGTTTTTGCTGCTGCTGATGCGCGCGTTGTCCCGCGATGAACAGGCGCACGCGGTTGACATCGACGCGCAGCTGGACAACCGGCTGGACGTGCAGTTCACAGACTTGAGCGAGAACGATGCGACGTCAGATCGAACGGACGCGTGCCGCGCCGACGAAACCGCGCCGTCCACGCTGTGGTGGGAGCACGACCCCCAGCTGCGGGAACGATTCGGACGACGCTGACGTCCGATTGCGGTGCGTGCGGCAGACAATAAATGCTCAGCAACTTGGCAGCATTCTTACGGTCGGTGCGCGGGAGTGGTGGGCCAGGGCTGGCCGGCTTGAGAGGGCCGTGCCCGAATCGTGACGCGACTCGCAGCATTTTGCCAGCCGTAGCGACGGGCGTTATCGGAAAGGTTGCCCTACCGTCGTCAGCGTGAATCGACGCAACGATGGACGCGGCGCCGCCGTGGTCACCGTGGCGGACGCGGCCCGCACCACTTCGATGGCGCGGGTAGCGCTGGCCTGCTACGTCGGCTCGGCGATTGAGTTCTACGACTTCCTCATTTACGGCACGGCGGCCGCACTGGTGTTCCCGGTGGTGTTCTTTCCGCACCTGAATCCGACCGTGGCCACCATCGCCTCAATGGGCACGTTCGCCGCGGCGTTCCTGTCGCGACCGCTGGGAGCGGCCGTGTTCGGGTACTACGGCGACCGGTTGGGCCGCAAGAAAACCTTGATCGCCACCTTGCTGATCATGGCCTTCTCGACGGTGTCGGTGGGGCTGGTGCCCACTCCGGCCGATGTCGGCATGTTGGCGCCGCTGATGCTGACCGGTCTGCGCCTGCTACAGGGTTTCGCGGTAGGCGGCGAATGGGCCGGATCGGCTCTACTCAGCGTGGAGTCCGCGCCACCGGCAAAGCGCGGCCGATACGGCATGTTCACCCTGATCGGCGGGGGTACGGCGACCGTCATCGCCGGTATCACTTTCCTCGGCGTCAGCTTTACGATCGGCGAGAACAGTCGGGAATTTTTGGATTGGGGATGGCGGGTTCCGTTCCTGATCAGCGCCGTGCTGATCGTGATCGCGCTCTACGTGCGGCTCAATATTGAGGAAACACCGGTCTTCGCCGCGGAGAAGGCCCGCAACCTGGTGCCCGACGCGCCGGTCTCGGAGGTGCTGCGCCTGCAGCGCCGCGAGGTGTTACTGGCGGCCGGCAGCGTGCTGACGCCGTTCGCACTGGTGTACATGGCCAGCACTTTCCTGCCCGGATATACGCACAACCACCTGGGGTTTTCTCGGGTCTTCATCCTGTCCGTTGGAGTGCTCGGCGGGCTGGTCAGCATCGCGTCCGTCGCGACCTCGGCCACGTTGTGCGACCGGTTCGGTCGGCGCCGCCTGATGCTCATCGGCTTTAGCGCCTGTTTACCGTGGTCGGTATTGGTGATGCCGCTGATCGGCACCGGCAGTCCGGTTGGCTATGCCGTTGCAATCATCGGCATTTACGCCCTGGTCGGAATCGGCTCGGGGCCCACCGCATCGTTCATCCCGGAATTGTTCGACACCCGGTACCGCTACACGGGGTCGGCGCTGGCGGTGAACCTCGGTGGTATCGCCGGAGGCGCGGTGCCGCCGTTGATTGCCGGCACGCTGATCGGCAGCTACGGCAGTTGGTCGGTGGGAGTGTTGCTGGCGGGATTGGTTGCTACCAGCCTGGTATGCACCTATCTGCTGCCCGAAACGAACGGAACGATGATCAGTTGGCGTGCAGGTCCTCGTTGAGCGCGATGCCCTGACCGCCTCGCGGCACCACCTCGACCGCGCCGCTCAGCGAATTGCGGCGGAACAGCAGGTTGTTGCCGCCGGACAGCTCGGCGGCTTTGAGCGTCTTGCCGTCGGGCGTGCTCACCTTGGTGCCCGCGGTGACATACAGCCCGGCCTCCACGACGCAGTCGTCGCCCAGCGAGATGCCCAGTCCCGCGTTGGCGCCCAGTAGGCAGCGTTTGCCGATCGAGATCACTTGCTCGCCGCCGCCGGACAGGGTGCCCATGATCGAGGCGCCACCGCCGACGTCGGAGCCGTCGCCCACCACCACACCCGCCGAAATGCGGCCCTCGACCATGGATGCGCCCAGGGTGCCGGCGTTGAAGTTGACGAAGCCTTCGTGCATCACCGTGGTACCCGGCGCTAAGTGGGCGCCCAGGCGCACCCGGTCGGCGTCGGCGATGCGCACGCCCGTGGGCAGCACGTAGTCGACCATCCGGGGGAATTTGTCAACGCCGTACACCGCCACCGCCCCGTGCCGGCGCAGCCGCGCCCGCACTGCTTCGAAGCCGTCGACCGCGCAGGGGCCCCGATTGGTCCAGACCACGTTGGTCAATACTCCGAACAAGCCGCCGGCGTTCAGCCCGTGCGGCGCGACCAGGCGGTGCGAGAGCAGATGCAACCGCAGGTAGGCGTCGTACGCGTCGGCGGCCTGGTCGTCCAGCGACCCGATCACGGTGCGTACGGCGATGGTCTCGGTGCGGCGATCGTCGTCGCGGCCGACCAAAGCGGCCAGCTCGGCAGGCACGTCCGAGAGCGCCAGTCGCGACGTGGCAGACGTGCGGGACTCGCCCGATTCGGTGAGTTCCGGCGCCGGAAACCAGGTGTCCAAGACAGCTCCGTCGGAAGCCAGCGTCGCCAGGCCAATGCCTGCAGCTCCAGTCACGGCGGTCAATTTACTTTCCCCGCCGAGCAGACACAAAAGCACCCGACGCGCCGCCCGCTAAGGTGCGTTTGCGTCTGCTCGGCATACTGGGGGCGTGTTGGACCTTCGTGGCGATCCCGTTGCGCTGACCGCGGCGCTGGTCGACATCCCCAGCGAGTCGCGGCATGAGGCGCGCATCGTCGAAGAGGTCGAGGCGGCCCTGCGCGCCCAGACGTCGGGCTTCGATATCGTCCGCAACGGCAACGCGGTGCTAGCCCGCACGACGCTGGGCCGGCCGTCGCGGGTGCTGCTGGCCGGCCACTTGGACACGGTCCCGGCGGCAGACAACCTGCCCAGCCGTCGTGTCGGCGGTGAATTGTACGGTTGCGGAACTTCCGACATGAAGTCCGGTGACGCGGTCTTCTTGCACCTGGCCGCGACCGTCGCTGATCCGGTCCACGACCTCACTCTGGTGATGTACGACTGCGAGGAAATCGATTCGGCAGCAAACGGTTTGGGCCGCCTGGAGCGGGAGCTGCCGGACTGGCTGACGGCGGATGTGGCTATCTTGGGCGAGCCCACCGGCGGCTTCGTCGAGGCGGGTTGCCAGGGCACCTTGCGAGTCGTGGTCAGCGCCAAGGGAACCCGCGCTCACTCGGCACGGTCGTGGTTGGGCGACAATGCAATCCACAAACTCGGCGCGGTGTTGGACCGACTCGCCGGCTATCGGGCGCGCAGCGTAGACATCGACGGATGTGTGTACCGGGAAGGATTGTCCGCGGTGCGGATCGACGGCGGGATCGCCGGCAACGTGATCCCCGACGCGGCTTCGGTGACGGTCAACTTCCGCTTCGCCCCCGACCGCTCGGTGGACGCCGCCCTCGCGCACGTTCACGAGGTGCTCGACGGGCTCGACGTCGGCATCGCGTTGACCGACTCCGCCGCGGGCGCGTTGCCCGGTTTGACAGCGCCGGCGGCCGCGAAGCTGGTGGCGGCGGCCGGGGGACAAGTACGGGCCAAGTACGGCTGGACCGACGTGTCGCGGTTCGCTGCCCGCGGCATCCCCGCGCTGAACTACGGACCGGGTGATCCAAATTTGGCGCATACCAGCGACGAGCGGGTCTCGGTCGAGCGCATTAGCGCAGCGGCGGAGCTGCTGCGCGGTTATTTGAGCCGGTAGCGCGGCAGGGTTGTCAGACCCCGCGGCCGCGGCTTTGCGCGGTGGCGTCGGCAGCTGCCGCGCCCATGCCGGCCGCTGCCAGCTCTTCGGCCACCGCCGTCAACCCCGCCGCATCGCGAGCGGCCAGCGCCCGAGCATGCCGAAGTGCAAGATGCCCTACCGGGCAATCGATTTCGGCGGTCAGGCGACTCAACGGATCCACCGCTCGCACTTCGCCGAGTCGCACGGCGTCGTGCCAGGCCAGCACCGCCACCGCCGATTGCCCGGCGCGCTCGGCCATTCGCGCCGCATCCCGCGCCGCCGCCACGGCGCCAGCCGCATCCCGCGCAGTCAGCCTTGTCCAGGCCCGCGCCATGCCAAGCTCCGGCGCGAACAACGCCGACTTGGTCCCATGCCGAGTCTCCGCTCGCCGCAACGCTTTTGCCGAGCCGGGAATGTCCCCCTGCCGCGCGATGGCCGTCGCCAACAACATCAACGACAGCGGACCCCACGAATAGCCGGTGCGTTCCAGCTCGGCAGCTGCGGGTTCCAACAATGCTGCCGCAGTTGCGAATTCGCCCTTAACATTTAAGACATAGGCAAGCAGCACCTCGCCGATGGCCCGCCCGGGCTGCTGCAACTCGGCGAAATCGGTGAACTCCTGGGCCAGCACCGCAGCCTGCTGGATCCGGCCCGCCATCACCAGCGACGTAATCTGACCCAACCCGACCGTAAATCGCAACAGCCCGGGATGCTCTGCAGCTGAGGCCTTTTCGGCCAGTCGCTCCACATCGTCGAAGCGGCCCATTCGCGCCGACGACAACGCGGCTGCGCTGGCTGCCCACGCCACCGCTGTGTCGCTGGCCGATGACGCCGACAACACCTCGGTGGACAACGCGATGGCCCGCTGCAGGTTGCCGGAGTTCATCGCGAACGTGGCGGTGAGGCCGTCGAGCACGGTCTGCGCCACCGGTTCTTCAACCCGGGAGCGAGTGGTCTGCAAAAACGCTGTCGCCTTCTCCGGCTCGCCCAGCATCCAGAACTGGTTGGCAGCCCGTGGCACCGCCCAGCCGATCAGCTCAGCCTCCGACAAACCCCTCGGATCCACCGCCGCGAATATCTGCCCCGCCTCGCGGCCGCGTCCCTGCCAACCGAGTGCTTGACCCAGCACCAGACGGGGCTCCAGAGCACCGGAACGGTCCAGCGCTGCGCGCGCCAGCCGCTGCGCAAGCGACAAGTCACCGAGCCGCAGCGCCTGCTGCGCCGCGGCAGCGACCTCATCGGCCGGTTGCAACGCGTCGCTGTCCAGCGCCAGCGACGCCAGTCGCAGCCGATCACTGGGATGTTCACCGGGATGCCGGGAAAGCAGCTCGACCAACTCGGTGCGTCGGCGTCGGGCGCCGTCGTCCCCGAGGGCCGCCCGCGCGCGTTCGGCGAACAGCGGGTGCGCGGTGTACACCACCGGCTCGTCGTCGTTGCGCACCCGGGTCTCGGCCGCTCCCAGCTCCTCGGCCTGATCGACCGCGCCTTCGCCGGCCAGCTCGGTGAGGTCAGCCACCGTAAGCGGCTCGGCGAGCGCCAGATAGTCCAGCACCGCCCGCGCGGGCGGCGGCAACTCGGCCAGGAACTCGTCGACCTGCGCCGCCGTGGTCGCCCCGGCCGGCGGCTCGATCTCGATGCGGTCCAGCAGGCCGTCGGTCCATAAGGCCGCGATAGCCTGCCCGGCCGCATCGGCGCGCGCGGTGACCAGCATGTGGGCGGCTCCGGTGCGGGCCATCTGGTAGACCAGCGTGGCTGACAGGATGTCCAGGTCGTGAGCCTCGTCGACGATGAGCAACAGGTCGCCCTGTTGGGCGACGCGGGTCAACGACATTCGCGCGGTTCGCAACAGTGCTGCGGGCTTGCCAATCTCGGCGACCTCGATCAGGTGCCCGAACGCTCCGAACGGCACCACCTGCTCCGTCGGAGTACCGACTACCCACCGAGTCAGCGTGCCGGGGTGCTCGCGGACATACTGTTCGGCCGCCAACCGGGCCAGCGTCGACTTGCCAACTCCATCAGGCCCGAGCACCACCGCGCCACCCGACTGATTCAGCGCGACATCCAACCGCTCCAACGCCGCCGTGTGTTGGGGGACGTTCCAGCGAATCGGCACGGATTGACTCTATGGCCAGCGGTGGCTGCGCGGGATGCTCAGGTGTGGTTTAGGTTTCGGGTATGCCCCCGACGGACCAGCGGGCGGTGGCCGTGTACTGCGCCGCCACGCCGACAGACCCCGAACTGCTCGAACTCGCCGCCGCGGTCGGAAGGGCGATAGCCGAACGCGGCTGGACCCTGGTGTGGGGCGGCGGCAACGTGTCGGCGATGGGTGCCATCGCCGAGGCGGCGCGCGAAGCCGGTGGCTGGACCGTGGGAGTGATCCCGACGATGCTGCTGGACCGCGAACTCGCCGATCGGCAGGCCGACGAGCTGATCGTCACCGACACCTTGCGCGAGCGCAAGCAGGTCATGGAGCACCGCGCCGACGCCTTCATCGCGCTGCCGGGCGGCATCGGCACCCTGGACGAGCTGCTGAGCGCCTGGACCGAGGGATATCTCGGCGTGCACGACAAACCCATCGTGATACTGGATCCGTGGGGGCACTACGAACCTGTGCGGGCCTGGATCTACCAGTTGCTCGATAGCGGCTACATCTCCCAGGCCGCGGTCGATCGTCTGGTGGTGGTCGATAAGGTCAGCGAGGCGCTACAGGCGTGCGCCCCCGGCTAAGCGGTGCAGCGCGCCGTGCAACGGAATCGAGGGACTACGTGGCTGACCACGACGGCGGCGCTCGCGCACGGATCAAACTCACCGACCTCGCCGTCCGCGTGCCCGGCCTGGTCGCCGATGCGCCGTCGATCGTGCGCGGCCTGCAGACCGGTCTGCTGGCCCGGCCGAGTTCCAAGACGTCGATCGGTTCGGTATTTCAAGACCGCGCTGCGCGCTACGCCGACCGGGTCTTCCTGAAGTTCGCGGACCGGCAGCTGACCTACCGGGAAGCCAACGCGACCGCCAACCGGTACGCCGCCGTCTTGGCCGCCCGCGGGGTAGGACCCGGCGACGTCGTCGGCGTCATGCTGCGCAACTCGCCCAACGCCGTGCTCACGATGCTGGCGGTGGTCAAGTGCGGTGCGATCGCCGGGATGATCAACTACCACCAGCGCGGCGACGTGCTCGCGCACAGTTTGGGCCTGCTGAACTGCAAGGTGCTCATTGCCGAGTCCGATCTGGTCAGTGCCATCAGCGACTCCGGCGCCGCGGCAGGTTCGCAGGCCGGCGAAGTGCTGACCATCGAGGATCTGGAGCGGTTCGCCACCACCGCACCCGCCACTAACCCGGCGTCGGCGTCGGCGGTGCGCGCCAAGGACACCGCGTTCTACATCTTCACCTCGGGCACCACCGGCTACCCGAAGGCCAGCGTAATGACGCACTACAGGTGGCTGAAGGCGCTGGGTGCGTTCGGTGGGCTGGGACTGCGACTGAAGTCCTCCGACACCCTGTACAGCTGCCTGCCGCTTTATCACAACAACGCGCTGACGGTTGCGGTGTCATCGGTGATCAACAGCGGGGCGACGCTGGCGCTGGGCAAGTCGTTCTCGGCGTCGCGGTTCTGGGACGAGGTGATCGCCGCCGAGGCCACCGCCTTCATCTACATCGGTGAGCTCTGCCGCTATCTGCTCAACCAGCCGGCCAAGCCGACAGACCGGGCGCACGACGTGCGCGTGATCGCGGGCAACGGGCTGCGTCCGGAGATCTGGGACGAATTCACCGACCGCTTCGGGATCCCGCGGGTCTGCGAGTTTTACGCCGCCAGCGAGGGCACCACCGCATTCATCAACGTGTTCAATGTGCCGCGCAGCACCGGTATCTCGCCGATGCCGCTGGCCTACGTCGAATACGACCCCGACACCGGCGAACCGGTGCGCGACCACGCCGGCCGGGTGCGACGCGTGCCCGCCGGGGAACCGGGCCTGCTGCTGAGCCCGGTGAACCGGCTGCAGCCGTTCGACGGCTACACCGACAAATCGGCGACCGAGAAGAAACTGGTGCGCAACGCCTTCAAGGAGGGTGACACCTGGTTCAACACGGGTGATGTGATGAACCCGCAGGGCCTGTTCCACGCCGCGTTCGTCGACCGGCTTGGCGACACGTTCCGCTGGAAGGGTGAGAACGTGGCCACGACGCAGGTCGAGGGCGCGGTGTCGTCCGACCCGCAAGTCGAGGAATGCACCGTCTTCGGGGTGGAGGTACCCGACACAGGCGGCCGAGCCGGTATGGCGGCGATCAAGCTACGAGAAGGCGCGGAGTTCGACGGCAGCGCCCTGGCACGTGCCGTCTACGACCAGCTGCCTTCCTATGCGCTGCCGCTGTTCGTGCGGGTAGTGAAGTCGCTGGAGCACACGTCTACGTTCAAGAGCCGCAAAGTGGAGTTGCGCAAGCAGGGCTACGGTCCGCAGATTGACGACCCGATCTACGTGCTGGCTGGGCGCAAAGACGGTTATGTGCCGTTCTACGACGAATATCCCGGCGAGGTAGCGGCGGGGAAGCGGCCGCAGGGCTGAATTGCCATTTCGTAAGTGCGGCCCCAAAGGCGCGCTGCGGTCGCTGCGCCGCGGGCCAGCCCGTCGAGGCCCGTGTAGTCCCGTGCGGCGAAATTGGCGCAACGGGCACTATGGGAACGTGCAATCGACCCTGTGCGGGCGCCCAGTAGCGGCCGACCGCGCCCTGATCATGGCGATTATCAACCGCACCCCGGACTCCTTCTACGACAAGGGTGCGACGTTCAGCGACGATGCCGCCCAGGCGGCGGTGCATCGCGCCGTCACCGAGGGCGCCGATGTCATCGACGTGGGCGGGGTCAAGGCTGGCCCCGGGGAGTCCGTAGACGCGGACACCGAAATCGCGCGGCTGGTGCCATTCATCGAATGGCTCCGCGACGCCTATCCAGACCAGCTGATCAGCGTCGACACCTGGCGCTCGGAGGTGGCCCGCCTGGCTTGTACCGCGGGCGCCGACATTGTCAACGACACCTGGGCCGGTGTCGACACCCAGCTACCTGAGGTGGCGGCGGAATTCGGCGCCGGTTTGGTCTGTTCGCACACCGGCGGCGCCGCGCCCAGGACGCGACCCTTCCGGGTGAGTTACGGTACGACTACCCGCGGCGTGGTGGACGACGTGATTCGCCAGGTCACAGCCGCCGCCGAGCGGGCCGTCGCGGTCGGAGTGGCCCGCGACCGGATACTGATCGACCCCACCCACGACTTCGGCAAGAACACGTTTCACGGCCTCATCCTGTTGCGGCACGTGTCCGAGCTTGTCGACACCGGGTGGCCGGTGCTCATGGCGTTGAGCAACAAGGACTTCGTCGGGGAGACTCTGGGTGTGGACGTGAGCGAACGGCTGGAGGGCACTCTGGCGGCCACCGCGCTGGCAGCGGCCGCCGGAGCACGTATGTTCCGGGTCCACCAGGTCGCGGCCACCAGGCGGGTGCTGGAGATGGTGGCTTCGATCCAGGGCGCCCGCGCCCCGGCGCGGACGGTGAGAGGACTGGCATGACGGCTTCGGAGCTGGATCTCGCCAGGCTCGCGGCGCGGCCCGGGGACACCTGGCTAGCGGACCGCAGCTGGAACCGCCCACGCTGGACGATCAGCGAACTCGTCGCCGCCAAGGGTGGGCGGACCATCTCGGTGGTGTTGCCGGCCCTCGACGAGGAAGAGACGATCGAATCGGTCATCGACAGCATCTCGCCGCTGGTTGGGGGCCAAGGCGGGCTGGTCGACGAGCTGATCGTGCTGGATTCGGGGTCCACCGACGACACCGAGATCCGTGCTATCGCCGCGGGTGCCCGGGTGGTCAGCCGCGAGCAGGCGCTGCCCGAACTGCCCACCCGGCCCGGCAAGGGCGAGGCGCTTTGGCGTTCGCTGGCGGCCACCAGCGGCGACATCGTGGTGTTCGTCGACTCCGACCTGGTCAACCCGCACCCCATGTTTGTGCCGTATTTGGTTGGTCCGATGCTCACCGGCACAGGTATTCACCTGGTCAAGGGCTTTTACCGGCGGCCATTGAATTCCGGTGACACCAACGGCAACGCCACCGGCGGGGGACGGGTCACCGAACTCGTGGCGCGGCCGCTGTTGGCGGCGTTACGCCCGGAGCTGGGCTGTGTGCTGCAGCCGCTGGGCGGGGAGTACGCGGCCAGCCGGGAGTTGCTGACATCGCTGCCATTCGCGCCGGGCTACGGCGTGGAGATTGGCCTGCTGGTGGACACCTTCGACCGCCTGGGTCTGGACGCGATCGCGCAGGTCAACCTAGGTGTGCGGCAACACCGCAACCGCCCGATCGAGGAGCTGGGCGCGATGAGCCGCCAGGTGATTGCCACCCTGCTGTCGCGGTGTGGGATTCCCGACTCCGGGATGGGACTGACCCAGTTCTTTCCCGTCGGCCCCGACTCGGAGGAATACACCCAGCACACCTGGCCGGTGTCGCTGGCCGACCGGCCTCCGATGAACGCCTTGCGGCCGCGTTAAGCCCGCAACTGGCTTGTCGGTGCGGTAGGGCAAGATCGCTCTCGTGGCGTTGGTGTTGCTATACCTGGTGGTGCTGGTCCTGGTGGCGATCGTGTTGTTCGGCGCGGCGAGCCTGCTGTTCGGGCGTGGTGAACCATTGCCGCCGCTGCCGCGCGCGACGACGGCGACCGTGCTGCCGGCGTTCGGTGTCACCGGCGCCGACATCGACGCCGTCAAGTTCACCCAGGTCATGCGTGGTTATAAGACCAGCGAGGTGGACTGGGTGCTGGACCGGCTGGCACGCGAAGTCGAGATACTGCGCGGGCAGATCGCCGCTCTGCAAGCATCCGGAAGCGAGACGCCGGCCGAAGTGCCGGTGGCCGAACCTGGGGTCGATCCCGTTGACGCCGAGCGCGCGGGCCCGACGTGACCGAGAACGGACGAGTTCGCTGCGGCTGGGCCGAAGTGCGGCCCGGGCCCGATGCCGAGCTCTACCGCGACTATCACGATTACGAGTGGGGCCGCCCGGTAACCGACGGGGTGGCGCTGTTCGAACGGATGAGCCTGGAAGCATTTCAGAGCGGTCTGTCCTGGCTGATTATCCTGCGCAAACGGCCTGACTTCCGGCGCGCCTTCAACGGGTTCGACGTCGAGCGGCTCGCCCGATTCACAGATGTCGATGTGCAGCGCCTCATGGCCGATGCGTCGATCGTGCGCAACCGGGCCAAGATCGAGGCCACGATTGCCAATGCGCGTGCCGCCGTCGAACTGGGGTCGCCGCACGACCTGTCCGACTTGCTGTGGTCGTTCGCGCCGGAGCCGCGGCCCCGGTTCGTCGACCTGACCGAAATCCCCTCGGCGAGCGCGGAATCAAAGGCGATGGCGCGTGAGCTCAAACGCCGCGGGTTCCGCTTCGTCGGACCCACCACGGCGTACGCGCTGATGCAGGCGACGGGCATGGTCGACGACCACATCCGCGCCTGTTGGGTGCGACCTACCGAGAATTGACAACCTCAGTTGGCACTAGATGCGGGTCTTTGTGCACCTAGTGCCTGGGATAGGGAACAATGGGGGGGTGATTTGGCAGTTCAAAGTCGGGTATGGCTGGAAATTCACTGGCGGGGCATGCTCGGCGCCGACCAGGTCCGCGGACGCGGGCCAGATCGAATCTGGAGGGAGCACTCGATGGCGGCGATGAAGCCCCGGACCGGCGACGGTCCACTCGAAGCAACTAAGGAGGGGCGCGGCATCGTGATGCGAGTACCACTCGAAGGTGGTGGTCGTCTGGTGGTCGAGTTGACTCCTGACGAAGCCGCCGCGCTGGGCGACGAGCTCAAAGGCGTAACCAGCTAAACCGGACCCTGGGTCACGGAGCTGCTATTCACACACTTTCCGGTAGATGTCCAGCGTCTGCTCGGCGATGTGTGCCCAAGAAAATTCATCGATACAGCGTTGACGTCCTGCGCGGCCGTACTGGTGCGCTTTAACGGGGTCGGCGACGAGCGCATTGACCGCCTCGGCCAGTCTCGCCTCGAACGCGTCCGGGAACTCGGCGTCGTAGTGCACCAGCGAGCCGGTGACCCCGTCGACGACCACTTCGGGGATGCCGCCGACATCGGAGGCCACAACGGCGGTACTGCAGGCCATCGCCTCGAGGTTGACGATGCCCAACGGCTCGTAAATCGATGGGCAGATGAACACCGTTGCTGCGGAGAGTATTTCGCGTAGTTGTGTCTTGTGGAGCATGTCGCGGACCCAGAACACCCCGGTGCGGGCGCGTTCGAGCTTGGCCACCGCGGAGCGC